>NZ_CAXBGE010000003.1:0-340341 GCF_963975345.1 uncultured Maricaulis sp.
GCAACAACCCGTCTCAAGGCTTCAACCCGAATGAGCAAGCTTATGAAAGTGCACAACTAGAGCTTCTGGTCGAACTCACCGACTTCCGGATAGTCCGCCAGCACACCCTCGATCGCCCGAAACACGGCGACCACATCGTCCGATGAGTCTGGACTTTCCACCACGACCACCAGATTAGGGGTGTTTGAACTGGCGCGCACCAAGCCCCAAGCACCGCCTTCGAGGGTAAAGCGGACTCCATTAACCGTGTTAATGTCGGCAATCCGGCGGCCAGCAATTTCCTTATTTTCCGCCTGCAACGCTTCAAATTGCGCGACGATCTGCTCAACAACGCCATACTTTACTTCATCCCCACAGGCCGGCGACATGGTCGGGGCTCCGAAGCTGACCGGCAGCGCGCGGCGCAGATCGGCCATGCTCTTGAGTGGATTGCGGTCCAGCATTTCGAGGATGGCCCGCGCAGCAACAAGACCATCATCATAGCCGCGGCCGATCGGTGGCTGCAGGAAGAAGTGTCCAGACTTTTCGAACCCGGCGAGCGCACCCAACTCCTTTGAGCGACGCTTGATATAGGAATGTCCGGTTTTGTAGTAATCCGTCTTGCAGCCATGTTTTGCCAGCACAGGGTCGATCGCGAACAGGCCGGTCGACTTGACGTCGACAACGAATGTCGAATTGGGGAAGAGTGGTGCCAGATCGCGCGCCAGCATCAGGCCGATTTTGTCGGCGAAGATTTCCTCGCCCTCATTATCAACAACGCCGCAACGGTCACCATCGCCGTCAAACCCGAGACCGACATCGGCCTTGTGCTCAAGCACCGCATCGCGGATCGCGTGCAGCATTTTCATGTCTTCCGGGTTTGGGTTATAGCGCGGAAAACTGTGATCCAGCTCGCAGTCCAGTTCGACAACCTCAACACCCATCGCCCGCAAGGCCTGCGGCGCGAAGGCACCAGCCGTGCCATTGCCGCAAGCGGCGACGACTTTTAGCGGTCGGGAAATTTTCACTCCGTGAGATACATCAGCAAGATAACGTTCGGCGACCGCCGTCTGGCGGACATAGCCGCCACCGGCGCGCGATATGCCCTGGCCGCCAAGGACGATTTCCTTAAGGCGGGACATCTCGACCGGCCCGAATGTCAGAGGTCGCTCGGCCCCCATTTTGACGCCGGTCCAGCCATTGGAGTTATGGCTCGCTGTCACCATCGCGACGCAGGGCAGATCGAGGTCAAATTGTGCGAAATAGGCGGTCGGCGACAGGGCCAGACCGATATCATGGACTTCGATTCCGGCGTCCATCAAACCAACTTCCAGTGCCTGTTTTACACTCAAGGAGTAACTTCGGAAATCATGCCCGACCGCGATTTTCGGTGCGACGCCGAGCTCGTGAATCAACGTGCCCAGGCCGAGCCCCAGCGCTTGCACTCCGTAGAGGTTGAGGTCAGGAGCCACATCTGAGGCCGGATGGCCAAACCACCAGCGCGCATCGTATTCCCGAAAGCCGGTCGGTTTGATCAGGGGCTCGTTTTCGAATGCCGATGTGTTCGGCTGCAGGTTCGCTTTTGGAATTTGAGTCATGCTGTGCATCCATGTGAATCGTTTGGAATAGTCCTATTGCATGGTCGCAACCATGCAAGCTTTGCGACCCGGAATAATGGTCGCGCCAATCCAGGACATTCCGAATCGTACATCCCGAAAGGCGTGTGGCATCAACCCTGGGGACGACCAACGCTGGTATAATTGAAGCCGGCTGCCGCCATCTCGTCCGGTGAATAGATATTGCGCAGATCGATGATGTTCGGCGTACGCATCACGGCTTTGAGGCGATCCAGATCGAGGGCACGGAACTCGTTCCATTCAGTGATGATGGCCAGTGCGTCAGCATTCTCAGCGCAGAAATATGGGCCGGAGACGAATTTGACATTTGAGAGCAGCTTCTCTGCTTCCAGTGTGCCGGCCGGATCGAAGGCTTTCACCTTGGCGCCCGCTTTTTGCAGGGCCGGGACGATTTCGAGGCTGGGAGCCTCGCGCATATCGTCTGTGTTCGGCTTGAAGGTCAGGCCGAGAATGGCGATCGTTTTGCCTGAGACATCGCCACCGCAGGCCTTGATGATCTTGTCTGCCATGGCGCGCTTGCGGACATCATTGACGTCGACCACGGTCTCGATCAGCCGCAGCGGAGCGCCGGCCTCCTGAGCGGTGCGGGTCAGGGCCAAGGTGTCTTTGGGAAAGCAGGAACCGCCATAACCCGGTCCGGCGTGCAGAAATTTGCCGCCAATACGATTGTCGAGCCCGACCCCGCGAGCCACTTCCTGCACATTGGCGCCAAGCGCCTCGCATAAATCCGCCATCTCGTTGATGAATGTGATCTTCATAGCCAGAAATGCGTTGGCAGCATATTTGATCAATTCCGAGGTCCGCCGCGAGGTGAAGACAATCGGAGTCTCGTTGAGGAAGAGCGGCCGGTAGATATCGTGCATCACGGTACGCGCACGTTCATCATCGGTGCCGACGACGACACGGTCAGGGTGTTTGAAATCGTCGATCGCCGCGCCTTCGCGCAAGAATTCCGGATTGGAGACAACAGCGAAATCAGCGTCCGGGCGGGTTTCACGAATAATACGTTCAACCTCATCGCCGGTACCAACCGGCACGGTCGATTTGGTCACAATCACGGTATAGCCATTCATCACTTCAGCGATCTCGCGCGCGGCGGCGTAGACATAGCTGAGATCGGCAAAACCGTCGCCGCGACGGCTCGGCGTGCCAACCGCGATGAACACCGCATCGGCTTCACGCACCGCCTCGGTAAGATCATGCGTGAAGCTCAACCGACCTTCACGGACATTGCGTTGAACCAGAAGGTCGAGGCCCGGCTCATATATCGGGATGCCACCGGAATTGAGCGTCTCAACCTTTTCGGCATTCTTGTCGACGCAGATGACCTCATGGCCAAAATCGGCAAAACAGGCGCCGGAAACCAGGCCCACATATCCCGTACCGATCATCGCAACGCGCATGTCGACTTCTCCTGCTGTGAATAGGACCGGTATCGCCGAGGCAGGCAGCGCGTGCAAGGGGAGATTGCCGCTAGGGCAATAGTTGCCAGACCACAATCCAGACTTAGGGTTCGAAAAGATCGACCCTCGACTATCGACGTCGGCTCAGCCTTCCCCAACCCGATTCACTGACACTAAGCGTCCACAACGGGGCGCGGTTTCGGCATAGACGCAGCGATCACCATCTTGCCCAACCGCAACAATGGCCGTTCGACCAGTCGATGGCTAAGCCAAGCCAAAGTGAGCGCGCCAAGCATGCCAAGCGTGTAATAGACCGGGCTGGCGAATACGGACCCGGAGAGAGTGGGCGCCAGGACCCGGGCCAGCGCTTCCAGCACCAGGATGTGGCCCAGATAACAGGCATAGGACCAGTCGCCGATCCGTGCTGCCAGCACCGGCAGTCGCGGCCGCCAAGCCAATACGGCCCAGACGGTGCCGATCGCGAAGGGCGC
This sequence comes from uncultured Maricaulis sp., assembly GCF_963975345.1. NCBI lineage: Bacteria > Pseudomonadati > Pseudomonadota > Alphaproteobacteria > Maricaulales > Maricaulaceae > Maricaulis > uncultured Maricaulis sp. The sequence continues at coordinate 3,511 of NZ_CAXBGE010000003.1, forward strand.
AAATACCGGGACACGAATGGCCGGATCCGACAGGCCATCAAGCCCATAGTTACCGGTCCAGATAAGACCCAGCGTGGCCCCAGCAATAGTCACCGCCAGTGCTGTGCGCCGCAGGGCCAGCAGCCGATCTGAGAATTGTGCAATCAACGCACCGGCTAAAAACAGCAGATTGAACGGGCTGATCAAAAGGCCAACCAGCGGAGGCCGTCCATCAGCAAGGCCAAAAACTCCGCCCAATGTCAGTCCGGCCCAGCCGAGCACGGCCCAAGGCCGCGCGCGTGTCGGCAGCGCGAGATAGATTGCGTAAGCGATATAGAAATAAAGTTCATGCGTCAGCGTCCAGCCAACTGGCAGGATGGGCGGATATCCAACGGGGTACAGTGTTGCCGTAGCCAGCCAGTTCTTCTGCCCCAACGCAGTGTCTGGCCCGGCGCCGTTGACGAGCAACAGACCCACGACAGCGATCGCCGTGTAGATCCAGTAAAGGGGGAAGATCCGGTTCAGTCGGGAAATGAAGAAGCGAGGCCGGAAGCCGGACATCTTGCCGTAGATGTGATGGATAATGAATCCGGATATGACAAAAAAGACGTCGACGCCGCTGAAACCGAAATAGGCAAACCCGCCGAAAAGTTCATCGCCGAAAAATCGGCCCTCAGTCTGATGGATATGGCCGATAACCACGAGCAACACGGCCACCGCCCGGAGGTATTGCAGCTCGACGATCTTGTCCCGAACCGGTTTGGTGGTGACCACCATTAGGCGGCGGCCCGCTCTATGGCAGATCGCACATCATCGACGACGCTGCGGATCAGCTTCATCTCACCTTCAGCCATGACCCGGATTACCGGCTCGGTGCCGGACGCGCGCACCAGCAGGCGTCCATTCGTGCCCATCCGTTGCTCGGCCTCGGCAATCGCCGCGCGGACATCGGCATGAGTGAGCAGCACCGGCCCTTTTTTGACGCGGACATTTTCCAGCAATTGCGGCGCCGGCTTGAAGACACGAAAGACGGAACTGGCCGGCTGGTTTGAATCGACCAGCACCCGCAACACCTGCAATGCCGCGATCAGACCATCGCCGGTCGGTGCGAAGTCCGGCATCACGATATGGCCAGAGGCTTCGCCGCCGAGATTGATTCCAGTCGCATTCATGCGCTCAGTGACATAGCGGTCACCAACCTGGGTCCGTTCCAGCGCGATGCCCTCGCCCTCAAGGAAACGCTCCAGGCCGAGATTCGACATCACCGTCGCCACGATGGCCGGTTTCGTTAGCTCACCGGTCTTGTGCCAATGGCGCGCCAGCATGGCGAGGATCTGGTCGCCATCGATGACGCGGCCCTTCTCGTCGCACAGGATCAAGCGGTCACCATCGCCGTCCAGCGCAATGCCGAGATCGGCGCGATATTTTACCACTTCCCTGGCCAGACGCGCTGGCGCGGTCGAACCGCAATCCTCATTGACGTTGAAACCATTCGGCTCGATCCCGATCGGGATCACATCGGCACCGAGTTCCCACAACGCCGTCGGGGCAACTTTGTAAGCAGCACCATTGGCGCAGTCGATCACCAAACGAAGACTGGACAGATTCAGATTGCGCGGGAAAGTCGATTTGACGATCTCGACATAGCGCGCCTGGGCGTCGTCGATCCGTTTGGCGCGGCCAAGGTCGCCCGGCGGCGCCAATTCCTCGGTGAGGCCGCCATCCATCAATGCCTCGATCTGCAGCTCGGTGTCGTCATCGAGCTTCTTGCCCTCGGGACCGAATAATTTGATCCCGTTATCGTGGTAGGGATTATGTGACGCCGTGATCATCACCCCCAGATCGGCGCGGAGTGAACGCGTCATCAACGCGACGGCAGGAGTCGGCAAGGGACCAAACTGGAATACATCCATCCCCACCGACGTGAAGCCGGCGACAAGCGCAGATTCGATCATATAACCGGACAGCCGCGTATCCTTGCCGATCACCACAGAATGCCGGCCCGTGTGGCGGACAAAATGCCGCCCTGCAGCCATGCCAAGCCGCAACGCTGTCTCCGCCGTCATCGGGAAGGAATTGGTCAGGCCGCGGACGCCATCCGTGCCGAAATATTTCTTGCCCATGCGCGCATCCAAATACTGGTTCAGGCAAAACATATAGGACGACAGCCCTTACGCGAAGTGAATGCATAAGCTGGACGGCAGCGACACGATCCGATAGGCGTGCGCCAACGATAAAGACGATGGGAGTTGTCTACCATGAGACGAGTTCGCAAAGCCGTCCTGCCCGTTGCGGGCCTGGGAACGCGGGTCCTCCCCGCCACCAAATCCATTCCCAAGGAAATGCTGCCCGTCTTCGATCGACCTGCGATCCAGTATGTAGTCGATGAAGCCATCGCCGCCGGAATCGAGCATTTCGTCTTTGTCACCGGGCGTAATAAAGGCGCGATAGAAGACTATTTTGACCGCGCCTATGAGCTTGAGGCTACCCTGAAGGACAAGGGCAAGACGGACATACTCGACGTTCTCAGTCGGACCCGCGCCACACCGGGCTCGATGAGCTTCGTGCGCCAGCAGGCACCGCTCGGCCTCGGCCACGCTATCTGGTGCGCCCGCGACATTATCGGCGACGACCCGTTCGCCATTCTTCTTCCCGACGTGCTGGTACGCGCGCAGCCGAGCTGCCTGGCGCAAATGGTTCAAGCGTATGAAGAAACCGGCGGCAATATCATCGCCGTCGAACAGGTCGCGCCGGAAAACGTCAATAAATACGGTGTCATTGACCCGATTGAGCGCGACGGTAACCGGATCCGGATGCGTGGCATGGTCGAAAAGCCAGCGCTCGATGAGGCACCGTCAAACCTGGCCATCACCGGGCGCTATATCCTGCAGGGCACGATTTTCAAATATCTTGAGGACCAGGCGGCCGGCGCCGGCGGCGAAATCCAGCTCACAGACGCAATGGCGCGGCTGATGCAGCACCAGGATTTCCACGCCGTGGAATATGAGGGCCGCTCCTATGATTGCGGCGACAAGCTGGGCTATTTGCGCGCGACGCTGTCGTTTGCGCTCCATGACACCGAGCTGGGCGCCGCGGCGCGCCAGGTCGCCGAAACCGTGCTCAAGACCGAAAGCTCAGCCTCCTAGTCTTCGCGTTTGCGCCATTCGCGGTACCAGTCGGCAAAGCGGCCGAGGCCTTCCTCGAGCCGCACGCCCGGCTTGTAGCCATAGACGCGCTCCAGCTTGGAGACATCGGCATAGGTGCGCGTCACATCGCCGGCCTGCATCGGCAGCATTATTTTTTCGGCCGTCATGCCGAGCGCGCGTTCGAGCGCCGCGATCATGTCCATCAACCTGACCGGCGAGGCGCCGCCAATATTGAATACGTCGTGATGACCGCGCGCCGGGTTGTCGTCGAGGACACGCAGGAGCGGTGCAACGACATCGTCGATATAGGTGAAGTCCCGCTCCATCTCACCAGCGTTAAAGACCTTGATCGGCTTGCCCGCATACATCGCCTCGCTGAACAGCCAATAAGCCATGTCAGGGCGCCCCCAGGGTCCGTAGACGGTGAAGAAGCGCAATCCTGTCGCTGCAACGCCGTAGAGGCTGGCGTAAGCCGCGCTCATCATCTCGTCTGCCAACTTGGTGGCCGCATAGAGTGAGGCCGGCTGCATCGTGACATCATCTTCGCGGAAGGGCACCGCGGAACGCTCGCCATAGACCGAGCTGGACGAAGCGTAGACCAGATGTTTGAGATCATCGCCGAGATGCCGCGCCGCCTCGAGCACTGAAAGATGACCGTGCAAGTTGGAATTGGCATAGGCGAAAGGCTGGTCGATCGAATAGCGCACGCCAGCCTGGGCACCGAGATGCAATATCCGGTCTGGTCTGACCCGTTCGACCAAGGCCATGACGGCCTTGTCGTCAGCCAATTCCATTTTCTCGAAACTGAAGCCCTGGCGTGCTTTCAGCAAGTCGAGCCGGGCCCGCTTCAGTGCCGGGTCATAATAGGAATTCAGGTTGTCAATTCCGACGACGGTCTCGCCGCGGTCGAGCAAGGCATTGATCGCATGAAAACCGACGAAGCCCGCCGCACCTGTCACCAGAATTGTCATTCATTTTCCCATTCTCAGGCGCGCTCCGCGCGTGTCCTGCACGAAGCGTATAACAGAGGCAAGTGTGACCGTTCGCACATTCATGCAACAACTTACATTGTCGCAAGAATTGTCGGTTGGGCCAACGCGACGTGCGCCGCGCCCGAATGAATATCGCGAATCACGCCCCCTGCATTCACTCGACTTGCGCAACACAGATGTTGAGCGACTTCTTGCGCCTCGCACACAACCGAAGCTTGCCAAATCAGCACCATAGTGTAGCGTTTGGTTCAGAGTAAGTTAGGTGTGGAGTTGGGGGGATGGCAGAAGTCTTGTACAGAGCAGTGACGTGGGGCCTGCTCGGAATTTTTGTTAGTTTCCTGGCCTATGGGGTCATGGTTGCGGCCTATACCCTCACCCGGTTTTATAAAGTAGAATTCATGAAATTTTTCAGCGGGTTGTTGACGAAACCTTCGGAATAAGTCGCCCAGCACGCGGAACTCACACACTGTTTCAATCGGACGGCCATGCGGCTTCCGAAAGGGAATTGCGTGATGGAGCGGGTCGGTATGGGTGGGTGAAACGAACCCCTCATGCCCGGGTTCCGCCCAAATTTGGGTCACGCCCAACCTTCAATCAACTCCACGGGTGGGAGGTGGGCGCTTGGATCATCAAATTGAATCGCATCCAGACCCGTAGGTATGGCCTCGACTCCGTTCGCCGTCACCTCTTGAGCTTCCCCAGGATAAGGTGCATCGCCCCACTCGCTCAATACGAGCAGGCCGTCCACACCCCAGCTCACATCTGGCAGCCGGAAATCTTCCGGAGTGCTGAACATCCACGCCCCGCCTTCATCGCCCGATCCGTCCGTCGTCAGGTCTGTGTTGGCGGCGTCAGTCAATAGACGACCAATATTTCCGGCCTGGCTGTCGATCAACTGTACCTGGGCAAGATCTTCAGGGCTGAGATCGGGCATGACATCAACATGCGCTCCCGGCTTCTCCGCCACATCAAGGGTATCGACGAACTGCGCGCCCGCAAGCGCATCCAAATTGCCCAACGCATCCATGACTGAAGGCGTTGTGTCGGACTTTTCACCGTCGACCACCAATCCGACCACCTGGATGGTCTGGCCCAGTTCAGCGAGATCAAGCGGCCGCATGCCGGGGGCAGCCCCTCCCTCGCCGGAGAGTTGCAGACTGTCTGCCCCCCAGTAAAAGTCTGAATCCACGCCCCGGAAATTGCCATTGTCATCTACGCCCATCGCAGCCCAATCGGTACTGGTCAGTCGATCCTGACTGATGTTGTCCGGTAGGTTCTTCGGCGAAGGTGTCGCCATCAATGATGGCGCCGACGTGCCGTATTCAATCGTTTCAATACTGATCAGTTCCGTCACACCGTCCGGCGCTCCGATCCGCATATCAGTGACAACTGTATGGCCCGAACCATTGGTGGAGATGATGTAATCAGTCTGCAGACCTGAAAACACAACCGTGTCGCTGCCGGCACCACCGTCATAGACATTCGTGCCTCCGCTGGCGAAAAAGCGGTCATTGCCGTCATTGCCGGTCAGGTGATTGTTCGCCGAGTTGCCGATCAAGGTGTCGTTGCCTGTCCCCCCAATCGCGTTCTCGATCACAGTCCCACGCGCAATGCTGACATTACCGCGGCCGCCTTGCAGGCTGGAGTGGGACTCGGCCCGCAGATCGAGTGTTTGGTTCGCGGCGGAACCCGAATAGTCCATTGTGTCGATACCGCCGGTATCGACAATCGTATAGCTGGTGACCGTCGTGAACGATGTCGCGTCGTAGATGGCATTTCCAGCGGTGGAGTTGAACCCATAGACCGTATCACCGGCCCGGATGTTCGCTGCAAGGCCATAGATATTCTGAATTGCCAGGACATCGGCGATCTGCGGGGACACCACATAAGCAAATGAGGCATTGATGTAGGTGTTCTCGGTCTGGCTGAAATAGGACATGACCGATGCCTGCCAGGAATCGTTCAAATAAGCGGCATCGACTGCATAGACTGCGCTTCCATTATAAGGACCCGCATGACCCAAGCCGAGCGCGTGCCCGATTTCGTGGATATAGGTCTGATAGGAATAGCTGTTGAGATTGGTTCCGTAGGTGTCGATCCAATCGGTCGAAACATTGACCGCAGCCGATACCACGAAACCGCCGCTGGTGCTCGTCGTCGCGAAGGCACCTTCCTCGTCGTCGTCGAACACCATTTGGCCACCGACACTGACTTCGGAAAAATTGATTCCCGTCAAATCCGACCACAAGCCTAGCGCCGCTCTCGCGAGCGTTTGGCCATCCGCCGTCAGATCGACAAGATTAACAGTGATCGTTCCGCCATCAGTTACGTTCCAATGCCGCGCTGCGCCCCCATTCCCCGTCCAGTAGCCAGAACGCAGGAATTCGGCGATTTGATCAGTGCTATATGCTTCCAACGGGGCTGCCGTCTCCAGCCCAACCGTATAGCTACCGGCGACGGTGTCATCCCAAGCAGCGGCCTCGACATAATAAGTACCCGTCGTGGGGACGGTGTAGCTCAGAAGCGAATTCAGGCCCGCCCCGCCATCATCATTCTCGCCGATCAGATTGCCGGCCGCGTCGTAAAGTCGAACAAGCGGGTCGCTCAGCGGATCAGCACCACTCCCATTGAGCGAGATCGCGTAGCGTTGTCCCGCCACCAGTTCAACCGCGATCCAGTCGCGATCCCCGACAACTTCGAGCTGGTTGGAGTAGGTGCCGCCAAGTGCCAGTGTGGCCGTGGTTGTCACGTCGGCTGGGAGATCGCCGTTCTCGGTGATGTCCGTGACCGTGACGGCGACCGTCTGATCGGTGGTGTGAGAACCGTCCGACGCCGTGACCACAAAATCATAGACGCCGTTACCACCCGAATCCGTCGGCGCCTCGAAATTGGGGGCGGACAGAAAGGTCACAACTCCGGTGCTCGAATCGATACTGAACAAACTCGAGTCGGTGCCGGAAATTGAATAGGAAAGAATCGAGCTGGCGTCCGCATCGGTTGCATCTGCGTCGTAGGCAGACGTCTGATTTTCCGGCACCGAAACCGTTGTGGCCGAAGTAAAAACGGGCGCATTGTCATTCTGATCGGTGACCGTGATCGCAACGGCCTGGTCGGTGGTATTTGTGCCATCCGACGCTCGCACAACAATATCGTAGACATTGTCACCGCCAGCATCAGCTGGATTTTCATGATCGGGCGCGGCGATGAAAGTGACCACCCCGCTGCTGGCATCAATCGAGAACAATGCGGCGTCGGCACCGGACAGCGTATAGCTCACCGCAGCGCCTTCGGCATCGGCCGCCACGGCGACGTAGGCAGACGTCTGATTCTCAGCGACGCTGACCGAGGCGGCCGATGAGAAGACCGGCGCTTCGTCGATGTCATTGACAGAGATCGTCACCGTTTGATCGGTCGTATTGGTGCCGTCAGAAGCTCGAATGATCACCTCATATGCATTATCTGCATTGGAATCGTTCGGGTTTTCAAAGTCTGGTGAGCCAACGAAGGTTAGCGCGCCCGTCGAAGCATTAATCGAAAAGTCGGCGGCATCACTGCCGCCAACAATCGAGTAGGAAATTGAATTGCCATCGGCGTCAGTTGCGGTCGCCGTGTAAGCGGTGCCGGTGGAGTTCTCGTCAACCGTAGCCGATGTGCTCGAAGTGAAGACCGGAGGATTGACGTTCGGCACAGGCGTTGGCGTTGGAGTCGCACTGGCCCCTCCACCCCCGCCGCCACCGGCAGCCGCGGCAAGCCCGCCACCCGCTGCGACCGCGCCGAGAACGCCGATTCCGGCCCCCCCACCGCCCGCAGGCGCGACAACGGCCGCGTCAATAGCCGCATCAACCGAAGCCGTGGATAGATAGACAATACCGTCTTCAACCACCACATCGGCAGCCGCGATAATGATCGATTGTCCGTCGGCCATCACGAGCTCGACTGATCCATCCGCCTGGACGTGGATGCTGGCCACATTTGAGACATCCGATGCAGCCTCATATCCTTCGGGCACCTTGGATGCGTCTTGCGCATCGGCGCCAGAAGCCAGGAAGGCCACCCCTCCGGCGGCCAGAGCGACGGCGGTGAGGCCAAAACGTCCACGTTCCACCCGCGGTTTCACGTCCTGCGGCGTCACTCGTTGTGCAAGCGCGCCATCGGTGCGCAGTGGTTCTCCGCAACCGAAATTCGATCCAGCCCAGCTCTCATCGGTCATGGCATTCTCCTCTTGCCCACAATTCGGGCTGGTCATTCACATGTGACAGACGTCGCGAGGAAGTGGCTAGCGCGACGGAACCCCTGCTGTGATAAAATTGATGCTCGGCTTGGCGGATGATGCCGCACAACTCCGCTTTCCCAGAATTGACACGCTAGCGCGAGGAATCGGTCCACGTCCACAAAAAGCTACTCCAGCAGGGTGGAATCCGGACTATTTACCCCACAACCGGTCGGCATGCGCGCGCACGATTGCTACGGCGCATGCTCCGGCTCGTCAGCCTCACGCTGCGCGCTGGCAAGGCTTGGCATCCGCGCCGTCAGCCGCATCAAATTCAATTGTTGACGCAGTAGAGAAAATTGAGCTGTGACCACGTCCAGCGCGGCTTGTTCGTAGGCGAGGCGCGCATCGATCAAAACCGGAAGCGTTCCCAGCCCAAACTCGAATTCGCCAGCGATCGCGTCGAAATAATTGAGCTGGCTATCGGCCACGGCTTGGCGCCTGTGCAATTGTGCTTGCAGGGAAATCGAGCGTCGGAACGCGATCTCCGCTTCTTCACCCAAATTCCGTTGCAAGGTGTGCAGAACGCTCTCTTCCTGCGACAGACGCGCCTCGGCCCGGTCATTGCGCGCACCGAGCGCTGAGCCAGAATAGAGCGGCACCGACACATCGACCCCGACACGGTCCCGGACATCCCAGTCTTGCGTGGCATCGGCATAAACGTAGGAAACAATGCCCACCACCTCGACCACCGGCAGACGCGAGCGCCGCTGCCGCTCACGTTGCGCCTCCAGGCTCCGGATCGCGCTGCGTTGTGATCCAATCTGCGGATGAGTCGACAGTGCGGAGGCTATGACATCATCCACTGAGGTCAGGTCCGCGAGCTGGGTGTCGAGCACCGCGCGCACTTGCGCCGGCCCGCAAGGCGCTGAGGACCGTCCCGTGTACTCCCGCAACCGGGTGGCGGCGCGCTCCTCGGTAAAATCAAGCTCAAGCATTTCAGCCTCGGCCGAAGCGAGTTGGGCCGCAATCTGGGCGCTGTCGGCCCGCGTCGCACCACCAAGCCGCAACAGGCCCTCGACGGCCGTTTGCTGCCGCTCGAAATATTCGCGGCGGTGGGCAATGACATCGATCATGGCCTCCGCTTCCAACTGTGTCAGATAGGCGTCGGCCACGGCATAGGCCGCCTGACTCTGCTGGTCCCGAACGTCAAAGCCGCGCTGATCAAGGTTGCCCTGCGCGGCTTCGCGCGCGAGCCGACTATCGCCAAAATCAAACACTCGTTGTGAGAGACGCACCCCAACCTGATTGTCGATCTGACTGCTGGTCAAACCGGTATCCCCAACACCGGAACGGCCAAAGGTTGAGACTTGCGGACGACGCAGGGACCCCGCTTCGCGCAAATCGGCCCGCGCTTCTGCCTCGCGGGCCCGGGCCCCATCGACTTCCGGTGCGCGCGCGGCGGCCAGTGCCAGTCCTTCAGCAAATCCCAGGCACTGGTCAGTGGCGCTTTGCGCGCCAGCCGGTGCGCAGAGCGCGACCAAACCCAAAGTGAGGCCGGCCCGATATAGCGATTTGAGCATGGATATCGTCATCTTTTCATCCAGACCGCGCGCCGCGGAACAGGGATTCGCCAATCGGTTCGAACAGGTAATCAAGCGTCGTCCGGCTCCTGCCAGAATAGATAAACACTTCTATCGGCATGCCCGGAATAATTGCCCGATCACCCAACTTGACCAGTTCCGAGTCGGGGATCATCACCCGGACCTCATAATAGGGTGCGCCGGTAACCTGATCCGTTTTGAGGTCTGCACTGACGCTCACGACTGCGCCATCAAGTTCAGGCGTCATCCAGCTCTTGAACGCGGTCACCCGTGTGCGAACCGCCTGCCCTTGATAGACTGCAGCGCGTTCATTGGGGCGGATGCGAACGGAGGCCGTGATTTCACCGGCTTCCGGCACGATTTCGAGAATAGCCTCTCCTGGACGAACCACACCGCCCCGCGTGGAAAAGCGCAGATTGAGAATTTCACCGGCAACGGGCGCAACGATCACTGACCGATTCAAAATATCCTGGGCGGAATTGAGCCGTTCCTCCGCCTGCTGCAATTGTGTGCGAACGTCCAATTGGTCGGTAGAAACCTGCCGGGCGAATGTGGCTTCGGCCTGAGCGATTTGCCCCTCCAGGTCCCGTTCCAGATTGGCCGCCGCTTGAGTGTCTGTTTGCAGCCGGCTGATCTCAGCCTCCAGCGAGGCGACGTCACGTTCCATCGCCCGCAACTCATCCAACCGCGCCATTTGCCGATCCACGCGTGCACGCAACGAGACCAACTGGTCCTGGGCGGCGACAAACACCCGCCGTGTCAACGTCACTTGTTGGGCGTGCAACTCCCGCGACGACCGGGCGCCGTCACGCCTCGCGGTCAAAACCGCAATATCGGCTTGGTAGGCCTGCCGCTGCTGACGGAAGAGGTCGCGCTGGCGCTCCAACACTTCGGTGCGCTGATCATCGCCAAGCGGCATATCGTCCAAAGCGGAAAAATCGGGTTCGTCCTGACCATCCCGTAACGCCAGAAGTCTTTGCAACGAACCGGTCAGAGACGCGATATCCTGCATGATTTCATCGCGTACCGACAGCGATGCCGTCTCCTGCAGCGTCAGCAAAGGCTGCCCTGCCTCAACATGATCACCGTCACGTACCAGAAGTTCGTGAATAATGCCGCCTTCAAGGTGCTGCACGACCTGGCGACTGTTTTCGACCACAACCTGGCCGGAGGCGGGCACCCCTTCCGCCAGCGGGACAAAGCCCGCCCAAACCAGGAATCCGCCCAATCCAAGCATGCAGATCAAAGCCGACCGTCGAACGAAAGGATCCGACATCGGACCGACAGCGGTGATGGCCTCGGTCATCCCACGGCCCCCTGTCCGCCAGCATTCGCCGCACCCGGGCCGGTTGCGAGTTTGAGATATTGTTCTGCCGTCGCCGCAAGGATGGATCCATTGCGCACCAACATCACGGTCGTGGCACGCTCGATCAGTCGCCGGTCATGACTGGAAACAATCACGACCGCGCCGCGCTCTGCCGCTTCAACCAGCGCCTTGATCAACTGCGGCGCGGCAGCGGCATCCAGATTGGCGGTCGGCTCGTCAAGCAGGAGCAGAACCGGATTGCCAAACAGCGCCCGGGCAAGCCCGATCATCTGGCGCTGCCCCGCCGACAAATGGGCACCACCAGGGCCAATCCGGGTGTCGTACCCGTCAGGCAGGGTCACAATCATCTCATGGGCCCCGGCGGTCTTGGCCGCATGGAACACCGCTTCGGGAGTGGTTGCACCGAGCCGGCCGATATTTTCAGCGATCGTGGCCGGCAATAATTCGACATCCTGCGGCACGTAGCCGACATAGCGACCCCGGTCGGCGCTGCGCCATTCGTGCAGGTTGCAGCCCCCGAGACGCGCCGCGCCCGAGCCTGGCAACCAGGCACCGGACAGCGTTTGCAACAGGGTTGTCTTGCCGGCGCCATTTCCCCCAGCCAAAGCAATCAGCTGGCCGCCTTTGGCGGAGAAACTGAACGGGTGTATCAGCGGCTCCCGAGCGCCCGGGACCACCACCGAAAGCCGTTCAAGCACCAAATTCGCCGCAGGGCGCGGCAAGGGGGTAAACACGGCTTGCTCGTCGATATCCTCGAGGCGGGCTTGCAGTTGGGCCCAGGCGCGCCAAGCCAGAATGCTGCTGCGCCACCCGCCGACGATCTGGTCGATCGGGCCAAGCGCCCTGGCCAACAGGATCGAGGAGGCGACAATCGAACCCGGCGAAATATCGTGGGTCAGGGCCAATGCGGCCCCGCCTCCAAGAACAAAAATCTGCAACACCTGCCGTGCCGAACGGGAAATTGCGGTGAACTTCCCATCGGCCTTGCTGGCCTCCAACGCAAAGGTCTGGCCGGCCAGTTTCGCCGCCTGCCACTTGGAGAAAGCCGGACGCACCAGACCCATCGCGACCATGGCCGAATGTTGTCGTTCCAAGCCAGCCGCCATTTCGGTAGCGCCGTTCATCGCGGTTTGAGAATATTTGCTCGCGTCGCGGGTGGTCAATTCTGCCATTACCGCAACGCCGAACACGATCGCGGCGCCGACCAAGCCCAACACACCCAGAAACGGATGAACCAGAAACAGCGCAATCAGGAAGATCGGTGCAAAGGGCAAGTCAGCGAACGGCAACACGCTTCCCGCCTGAAACACCCCCTGAACACGCCCTGCGAGGGCCAAGTCCTGTGACAGGGCCGGTTTTCCGCCCGTGCCAGCTTCGAATTTGGCGAAGATTTTCGGGACAAGGAAATTCTCGATTTCGACACCGGCCAGCGCGCAAATCCGCCGCCGGGCAGCTTCGGACGCGCCATAGACCGACAGCAACATGACGGCGAGAGCGGTCAGCCAGATCAAGGTATCGGTGGAACCGGAACTCAGGATGCGGTCATAGACCTGCAGCATGTAGAAGGGCGAGACGAGCAGAAGCAGATTCGACGCCAGGCTGAAGCCAGCCAGGGCGGCGGCATAGGGTTTCAGCCGGGTTCTCACCTGGAGCGATAGCGGCTGCGTCATGCCTTCTCCCCGCGCGGTCAAAGACCGGACTCCCGCCGCCGTTCGCGTTGTCGCAGCAGAGATACGCCACACAAAACAGGCTCTAGCGGGTTAACGGCAGCGATGATACCGCAAGCTGAAGCAAATGCACCAGTCCTGCGAACGTCCGCAACCACTGCCTGCCTATTTGAGGCCAGCCCGCAACAAATCATGCAGGTGTAATATCCCCTGCGGCCGCTGTTCGGGATCGACGATGAAGAGCTGAATGATCTTGGCTTTACCGGCTGTCATTTCGCGCATGGCATCGGCAGCGAGCATGCCGGGAAAGCCGGTCTTCGGGTTAGGGGTCATGATCGCGTGTGCAGGTTTGTCGATCAGGCCATCGCCCATATGACGCCGCAGGTCACCATCGGTGATGATGCCAGCGAGCCGGCCGTCATCGTCGAGAATTCCGGCGCAACCAAAGCTCTTCACGGTCATTTCGATCAGTACATCGCTCATTGGCGCCGAACCCGCGATGAGCGGCATTGCCTCGCCCGCATGCATGATGTCTGCGGCCGTTGCCAAGGCAGCGCCCAGAGCCCCACCGGGATGAAACGTCTTGAAATCTGCCGCCGTGAAACCACGCCGTTCGAGCAGGGCAACCGCCAGCGCGTCGCCAAGCGCCATCATCAGGGTCGTCGACGTAGTCGGCGCGCGGGTTTCACCGCAGGCCTCCGGCGCGTCGGGCAGGATCAATCGGTGATCGGCAGCCCGCGCCAACGTACTGTCTGCCTGGGTCGTCATGCCAATCAGCGGGACAGCGAAGCGGCGGCAATAGGCGATCAGATCGCCCAATTCGCGGGTCTCACCGGATTTCGACAGCGCAAGCACCGCATCGTCCGGGGTGATCATGCCGAGATCGCCATGGCTCGCTTCGGTCGGATGAATATAATAGGCAAGCGTGCCAGTCGATGCGAGTGTCGCCGCAATCTTGCGCGCGACATGCCCCGATTTGCCGACACCCGAACAGATCAGGCGACCGTGAATTTTGCCGAGACGTTCAACCGTGTTTGCGAACGCCTCATCGACTGAATTGGCCAAGGCGTCGAGGCCGTCGCGTTCGAGGGCAATCACGCGTCGTGCGGATGCGACGGGGTCGAAATCTGTCATGCCAGCTTCCTGAATGGCGAACGCATATTGCCCGCCTCCATAACAGAACCGCGCACGTCCCGGAAAGAGACGTGCGCGGTTGGTCGGGCGATATTGGGTCCGGAGCTCCGCAGGGGGGGCGCGCAGGCCAAACCGGTTATCGCCGATGGGCCGGATGCGCTGGCACCGTAAATCGGCTCCCTGCACACCCTACCCTCTTCGCATACGCGAATGCTTATAGCACAACTCGCCTCACGGGAGTATCGAAATCGACGCCCGCCAGCGACGTGACAGCGACCAATCCTTGCCCAGGACAACGGGCCGGGCTATCGCTGGGCGACCGTCACCCACAAGGAGATTCGCCATGCCGCAACTCGCCCTCATCCGCCACGGCCAGAGCGAGTGGAACCGGGAAAACCGGTTCACCGGATGGGTTGATGTCGATCTGACAGAGGAGGGCGAAGCCCAAGCCCGCCGATCAGGGGCTTTGCTCGCGGCGGCCGGGTTCAAGCCGGATCGGGCCTATACCTCGGTATTGACCCGCGCGATCCGGACGATGAATTTCTGCCTCGACGGACTCGGGCGCGCCTGGATCCCGGTCGAGAAGACCTGGCGGCTCAATGAACGGCACTACGGGGCACTGGCCGGTCTCGACAAGGATGAGACCCGCGCCAAGCATGGCGATGCCCAAGTCAAAATCTGGCGCCGCTCCTTCGATATCCCGCCGCCGCCGCTGGCTGAAGATGATCCAGATCACCCCTGCAAGGACGAGCGCTACAGCGCCGTGCCGGTCGCGCTCCTGCCGTCCTCGGAATCACTCAAAATGACGCTCGAGCGCGTCGAACCAGCTTGGGAAGGCATGGTCGCACCACGCCTCGCAGCGGGCGAAAGCATCATCCTCGCCGCGCACGGCAACAGCCTGCGCGCGCTGATCAAATTTCTGTTCGAGGTCAGTGACCAGGACATTATTGATGTCGAGGTCCCGACGGGCAACCCGCTTTTGATCGATCTTTCCGATGACGCGCTCAAACCCATTGCCGCGCGATACCTCGACCCTGAACGCGCCCGGCCTCTGCCACCACTGCCCTGAGCCATGTTTACGTCGGCCGACCACCGCTTCATGGATACGGCGCTGGCTCTGGCCAAGTCGCAACTCGGGCGCACGGCTCCCAATCCCACTGTCGGCTGCGTGCTGGTCCGCGGTGGCCAGATCATCGGATGCGCCGCCACGGCCGATCACGGCCGCCCCCATGCCGAACCACAAGCGCTCACCCAGGCCGGGGAGCTCGCGCGGGGCAGCCGCGCCTATGTCACGCTCGAGCCCTGTGCCTTTCACGGCCAGACACCGCCCTGTGCCTTGACGCTGATCGAGGCGGGGATTGGTTCAGTCTTCATCGCCTGTGTCGACGAGCATCCGAAAGTGGCCGGTCGCGGCATCGCCCTGCTGCGCGAAGCCGGAGTTCAGGTCGAGACCGGCTTGCGGCGCGCTGAGGCCGGACCGCTCTACGATGGTTTCTTTCATAGAGTTCGAACCGGACGGCCCAAACTCTATCTCGACACAAACCCCGCCCACTATGACGCCGTCCTGACACTCGCCGCCACAGCCTCGCTCACCGAAGCGCTCGATGGGCTCGGCGATGCAGGCTTGAACCGGGTATGCGTCGCGCCCGATAGTCCGCTCGCGGCCCGGCTGATCGAAGCCGGCCTGGTGACGGGGCCGGCAGACCCGCCTCACACCGTGCGTTAACACTCCTTGGCTAGGCTGGCAGATCGGGCTTAACACCAACAGGATTGAACACGTCATGGCCGGCCAGAAAATCGAGTATGTCAAACTCGACCAGGCACAAGCCGATGCGATTTGCGACCGGCACGAGCGGCTATGGTCGGGCCGGGCCGGTGGTGCACGCGCCAGCTTCGCCTATTCAATTCTCGAAGACCTAGATCTCTCCAACCGCGACCTGTCCGATGCCGATTTCAGCGGCGCGGTTCTGCGCGGGACCAACCTGTCCGGCGCCACCCTCAACAGCGCGATTTTCTTTGCCGCCGATTTGCGCCGCGCTTCACTTGAGGGCGCCTGTCTGCGGCGGGCCGATCTGCGGGGCGCCATCATGCGAGGTGCCAATCTCACTGGCGCCGACATGACCGAGGCCGATCTGCGCGAAGGCGCGATTGCCCAGGTCGACAAGGAAAAGGGTTTGACAATCCTGACCCACACAACCCAGCAAAGCGACGCCGGCAAAGCGAATTTCAGCGGCGCCAACCTGTCGCGCTCGAAAATGGCCGGAATGACGGCCCAGACCGCCGACTTTACTGACGCCGTGCTGCTCGGAGCCCGGATGATCCGTGCCAATTTGCGCGGTTCCTCGTTCCAGGGCGCCAATCTGGAAGGTGCCGACCTGTCAGGCGCGGATCTGACTGGCGTCGACTTTACCAATAGCGTGATGATTGGCGTCAAGACCGTGATGGCCAAGACCGAAGGCATGAAAACCGACGGCGCGCTGACCAGCGAACCCGTCGGCATCGACGCCAACAATCTCGACAATCCGGTCGCCGACCAGATCGCCTCACATGTGAAATGGTGCGAAACCGATGGCCGCGAGGGCAAGCCCTCATTGTTCGATGGCATGGATTTGCGAGGGCTGCACTCGCTTGCCGGCAAAACCCTGACCGCTTTCCACGCCCGTGGCTCGACCTTGTATGGCCTTGACCTTGAAGGGGCACAATTGCAGGGCGCTCGGCTCGAACGCGCCGATTTGCGCATGGTCTGCTTGCGCGGCGCCGATCTGCGCGGGGCAGATCTGACCGGTGCCAATCTGTGCAATGCCGATCTGCGCGATTGCCAATTCGGCCCGCTCGTTCTTGAGGGAGACCGCGTGCTGCCGGCCTCACTCGCGGGCAGCAAGGCGCGCTACGCCGATTTCCGGGGCGTCGACATGCGGCAGGCCAAGGCAACCGGTGCCGACTTCTCCTATTCGCGCCTGGACGGGGCCAATGTCCGCAAGGCGCGGTTCAGCGGCTCCTGCTTCACCGGCGCAACGCTCGATCACGACTTTCTCGAGCATGCAGAAGCGATTGACGGTGCGGTCGACATTCACGCTGCCTGATCGAAAAAAAGGGCGACGAACCGAAGTTCGCCGCCCAAATTCGAGGGATATCAATTTCGTCGTGTGTAGGCGGCGTCAGGCCGCCTTGGTCCTGCGGGGCTCGATCAGCCGCGCCTTCGGTTTCCCGGAAGCACCGGAAATCTCGATCTTGCGCGGCTTGGCCGCTTCGGGAATCTCGCGCACGAGATGAACGGTCAGCAGCCCGTTGAGCAAATCGGCATCGGCCACCTCAACATGATCAGCCAGGTGGAAGCGACGTTCGAAGGCGCGCTCGGCAATGCCGCGGTGCAGGAAGCGTCGGGAAGCGCTGTCGTCCTTCGCCGCGATCTTACCGGCGATCGTCAGGATGTTTTCCTGGACTTCAACGGTGAGGTCATCTTCGCCAAACCCGGCGACGGCGAGTTCAATCAGATACTCATTCTCGTCGACGTGCTGGATATTGAAAGGCGGATAGCCTTGGGACTCGATCTTGGTCGCCGAGTCCATCATGTCTGCCAGACGATCAAAGCCGACGATCGAGCGGTAGAGCGGTGTAAAATCAACTGTTCTCATTTGAACTTATCCTCATTTAGAGCGACAAGGCCTGCCGGCAAACCGTTTGCCTGCATTGAGCCGACCGCGATTGCGCCATCAGGCCGCAACCGGGTCGCGAGCCCCGTTATGGCGGCTCGCACCCCTCAGATGGGGACTGAAAATGGGTGTCGCAAGCCCTGCCACCACCGTGAGCGATTGCCTTGCCGGCGCGCCTTCTCTAGGACTGTCCTTCGCGCTGACGGAGAGACACGATGAATCAGACCTTTCGCTTTGGAGCCCTTACGGGTTTTGCCTTACTCCTCGTGGCCTGTAGCGATTCAGCTACGCCGCCGGCGCCGCAAGCGGAACCTGCCGCTGAGATGCCGGATGAAGCCACCGAGGCGCAGGCCGCTGAAGCAACGGTCGTCACACCCGGCCGCGCGGACCTCGCCGATGCCCTGGCTGGCGAATGGCGCGGCGCGGAAGCCGAACGCGATGCCGCGCGACATCCCGCAGAAACGCTTGATTTCTTCGGGATTGACCCGAGCGGCACCATCATCGAGATCTGGCCCGGCAGCGGCTGGTATTCTGACATCCTGGCGCCCTGGATTGCCGGCAATGGCGGCCAATATGTTGCGGCTCACTTCGCCTTGAGTTCCGACAATGCCAGCCGTCGCAGTTCGCGCACTGAATTTGAGGCTCACGTCGCCGATCACGCCATCTTCGGCAATGTCAGAATTGTCGATTTTGGGCAGCATAGCGGTGCTCTGGTCGAACCAGGGACGGCCGATGCGGTGCTGACCTTCCGCAATGTCCACAACTGGATGATGTTCGGTTATGCGGAAAAGGCCTTCGACGATTTTTACGCAGCGCTGCGCCCAGGCGGCGTCCTCGGCGTCGTGGATCACCGCTTGCCCTCAACGCGCGAGCAAGACCCCCAAGCCAGCTCAGGCTATGTCCAGCAGGCCTATGTCATCGCATTGGCCGAGGAGGCCGGTTTCGAACTGGTCGCCACCTCGGAGATCAATGCCAATGAAGCCGATACAGCCGATCACCCATTCGGGGTCTGGACCCTGCCCCCGGTTCGGCGATCAACGGCAAACGGTGCGGAGATGGCGGCCGATTTCGACCGGGCCCATTATGACGGGATTGGTGAGAGTGATCGCATGACCCTGCTGTTCAGAAAGCCTGAGGCGAGCCCGGCGGAAGCCGCCGAGTGAACCGGCTCGCCACCCTTTGTCTGGCGGCGTTCGCCGCAGGTGTGATGGCGGTCGGCGCGGGTGCGCAGTCGGGCGAACGCGAAGTTGGCCCACTGCCGCGCCTGTTTCCGCATTGGCAGGATTACCTTGACCTGCCGGCCGACGACCGCAGCCACTTCACACTGGCCTATGTCATCGGCTCCAATCGCGGTGTCACGGCTGAGGATATCCGTCTCTGGTACGTGGACGCGACCGGTGAAACCGTGCTCGAGCTGGCGCCGGACGGACAAGTCCTCAATCCGCCGGATGCTGAGACGCTGCAGGCGGCGCCCATGCTGTGGGTCAATCAACCGCAAGGCGGGATGTCGGTCAGCATGAGCTTCCAGGCTAGTCTGGGGAGCGGCAGCGAGATTGACCGGCTCGACACATTGTTGGCGCTGGAACAAGCCAATCAGGCGATGCGGCGCACCGGCGGTGTCGCCTCACTTTTTGCGCCCGCGTTCAAAACCCTGATCTTTGTCTTTGACGGCACAGCACCCGACGCCTGGGCCATCCGCACGGATGGTAGCCGGACGCCGCTGGTCGTCCAGGAGGATCGCGCCACCTACCGGCCGAATGATCGTGATATGCGCGATGTCGAGCGGCTGGTGTTCGGACGCGCGCCGATGCGGATTCTGCTGGATTCCTAGACCCACCTCACCGCATTCACAGCTGGCGAACACGCGCCAGTTGGCACAGCCAAAGCTCTAGTGGGCCGCGGCTTTGAGCCAACCGAGCGCCTCGGCATGAAGATCCGGATGGGCTGCGGCAATCACCTGGCCGCCGCCGCTGCAATCGCCGCCCGTCCAATTGGTGATCACGCCGCCGGCACCGCGTATGATCGGCATCAGCGCCTGCACGTCATAGGGCTGCAATCCGCTTTCAACCACCAGATCAATCCCGCCCTGTGCCAGCATGGCGTAGGCATAGCCGTCATAACCATAGCGGCACAATCGAACGGCCTGGCGCAGGGCGTCAAAAGCGTCCCGTTCGGCATTGCGAAACAGGAAAGCATCGGTGGTGGCGAGAATTGCATCGGCCAGCCCGACCGTTTTACGGGTTTGCAGTTGTTGAATTTGGTCGCCCTGCCGATAGCTCGCGCCATCATTCCAGCCTGTGAAGCGCTCACCGATATGGGGCTGGTCGATCAGCCCCAGGCGGGGGCGTCCGTTGTGGGATAGGGCGATTAGGACGGTCCAGCTCGGCAGACCGGCGATGAAGGCGCGCGTGCCATCGATTGGATCGAGCACCCATTGGCGGCCGTTTTTTGAAATGCGTTCTGGAAACTCTTCCCCAAGGATGCCGTCATCGGGCGCCAAAGCGTCGAGCACGGCCCGCATCGCAGTCTCGGAGGCCCGGTCGGCGACGGTCACCGGGTCAAAGCCACGTGCGAGCTTGTTCTCGACGGTCAGGCTTTGCCGAAAATAGGGTTTGATCGCTGCGCGCGCCGCATCAGCCATCTGATTGGCGATAACAAGATCGGCGCGGGGATCGAAGTCGGACATGCGGATGCGCCTAGCATGGAGACGTCACCCGCACCAGTCAGGAGGGAAGGCGGGGCAGCTTTCAGGCCGCGGCGTCGTTCGCTGCCTCTTCCGGCTCGAGGGACTTGGCCAGCTCGAGAAGGCGCTTTCGCGGACGCTCACCGAGCCGGTAATAGGCGCGGATCAGATCGACCGTTTCTTTCTGCGATAACACATCGGCAGCCAGATGACCTTCACCGGCGACCTCGTCGCGGCTCGACAGACCCTCATAGAAATACTGCACGGGCACATCGAGCGATTCAGCAAGCTCAAACAGACGGCTCGCGCTGACGCGGTTGGCGCCACATTCATATTTTTGGATTTGCTGAAACCGGATGCCGACGGATTCGGCCAGCTGTTGCTGGGTTAAACCCAAAAGCCGACGCCGGCGCCGTAGGCGCTTGCCAACATGAAGATCGATATCATTGGTCATAATACTTGCCGCCCATTCTTCGCCTGTTGAAGTGCGCCGCAGTGGGACGCTCACCTGAGACGAGAGCAAAGCGCGTGCCGCGCGAAGCGAGCCCATCATGCTCGCCTCATATGGGCATGATTATGACGGCCTGAGCCACTCCCAGTTCATTTGGGAGAAGTGTTTGATAAATTGTTGTAATTTGCCATGAAAGGCCTCGAACTCCGGTTTCATTGAGACCGGTGACTCGTGCAGATATAGCGCGCGGTTGATCTCGAGCTGGACCACGTGCACACCCAAATCGGGCTTTCCATAATGCTCGGTGGTGTGCCCGCCGGCATAGGGAGTGTTCCGAACTGTAACGAAACCCTGCTCGCGCAAGCCAGTCTCGAGCGCCGCCGTGATGCGATGATCACTGGACTGGCCGAAGCGATCACCCAGGACAAAGTCGACACCCGGCGCGCTGTGTTCAGGCATGGAATGCATATCGAGCACGATCGCGAAGCCGAACCGGACCCGGATTTCGTCGATCACCGCAGCGAGACTTTGGTGATAGGGCTCATAGAAGGTCGAGAGGCGCCCTTGAGCATTTGCGAAGTTCATTCGGCGAGCATACAGCGACTGTCCATCGGATCCGACACGCGGGATGACGCCGAGGCCACAGGCGACACGGCGCGAGGGCGGTTCGGCGCAGCCGAGCACGCGGTCGCGGTACATGCCCGCATCGAGTTCGCCGGCCGCGCGGTTCACATCGACAAAGACGCGCGGAAACAGGGCGCAGACCAGACTGGCGCCACTCGCCGGTGCGCCCTCGATCAACAGATCGACATAAGCGTCCTCTGAACGGCGCAGCTTCTCGACAGGAAGCCGGGTCTCGGCGCATAATTGCGGCAGGTAATCGCGTCCGGAATGCGGTGATGAGAGGACGATCGGGCGGGCGTCGCCTCGATCCGGGCGAACCACCCTGACGACGCTGCCGATATTTTTTCCATCCGTCTTGGAATGCGAATCGGTCATGGTCGGGATTGTGGCTGTCATCTGATCAGATTGGTCGGCTGCAGATCGCCGGTCAAGCGATGCAGCGCGTTCAGCGGGTTTTTACCTTAGGTCTGTATGGTGCCGTCAAAGTTTGTTTTCGCAAGGGTGGGACCCAACCATGTGCAAGATTCTTCTGGCAGAAGACGATGACTCGATGCGCGACTTCCTGGCCAAGGCGCTGAAACGCGCTGGCCACGACGTCACGGTCTGTTCCGATGGTGAGGAAGGCCTTGATGCCATTGGCGAAAAGGCGGCGCAGTTTGATCTGCTGCTGACCGATATCGTGATGCCTGGCGTCGATGGCATTGAGCTGGCGCGACGCGCGGCTGAGGTCGATCCAGCCCTCAAGATCATGTTTATCACCGGCTTCGCGGCCGTAGCGCTCAATCCGGGCTCCGGCGCGCCAACCAATGCGAAAGTGCTGTCCAAGCCTTTCCATCTGCGCGAGTTGGTCGATGAAGTGGCACGGGTGATGGCGGCCTGAGGCCACAAGGGCTGACCCAACCAGACGTCGGATCATGAAGAGCGCTGCCCCACCGGGCGGCGCTTTTTTGTATGTCAAAAAGAAAGGGCCCGCTCTTTCGAACGGGCCCCAACTCATTTCAAGTCTGGTCTAGGACTACCAGCGCTTGCGAACGTTCACGAAGAGGCGACGGCCGAGGATATCATATCCAGAACCGAGCTGTTCGTTACCCGTACCAAGCGTGGCACCCGACGCGTTCTGGTCGATGATAGCAGGCGGCTCATCGAACACGTTGTTCACGCCGGCCGAGATCGACCAGGTGTCACGGTCAAGCGAGACCGAGAGATCCTGGTACCAGACGGCATCCGCACTCGTGATGGGAACACCACCGAGCTCGGAGGTCGCTTGGATGCGCTCACCGTAGTTCACACCGACGACATTGCTGATCGATGCTTGCTCGCCGAGGTAACGAGCGCGCCACAACATGCCCCAATCACCACGGGTGATGCGGGTGTTGATCGAACCGCGATATTCCGGAGTTCCCCAATCACCAACAAAGTTGTTGAGATCGGATGCCGCAGTCGTCTGGTACAGAACTTCTTCCGAGCGTGTGAGCGTAGAGTTCACATCCAGGTTAAAGCCACCGAAGAAGTCGAGGTCCATATTGAACCGCGAGTTGAAGTCCCAACCGGTTGTGGTTTGGGCCGCAACGTTGAACGGCGTGTTGTCGACGAACAGAAGCGTACCGGTATCAGTGCTACGCTGACGGCGAGCACAGAACGGGTCGTTCGGGAAGCTTGCCGAATTATAGCACTGGGCCAACGAGAATGCCGTCGAAGGGATGGCGATCGAATTATTCACTTCAACGCTATAATAGCTGACGCGAATAGACGCATCGAAGACATCCGTGAATGGCTGCTCGAAGACGAAGCCGAGGCTGTAAGCATCCGATGTTTCAGGATCGAGGCCCGGGTTACCGGCCCGGAAGGATTCGATCGAGGAGACACCACCCAGACCCAATGAGGTCGGGTCGACACCTTCGGTGACGCAGTTTGCGAGCACTTGGGCATCACGATTATCATCGGCAGGAACATAGGTGCCGCCAGTATTGGCAGCCAACGGAACCACGCATGGATCGGCGTAACCGCTGGAGAAGCCGGTCTGGCCGCCCAAGAAGAGTTCACGCAGATTTGGTGCACGGAAGGAGGTGCCTACCGTACCGTTGAAGGTCAGGAAGTCTGTGACCTGCCAACCGAGGCGCGCCGAGTAGGTGCTGTTCTGACCATAGTATTCATGGTCGGTCAGGCGGCCTGCCAGTTCGAGAGTTACGTCCTCAAAGAAGCGCTGGCCATTGATGAGCGGGATGGACAGCTCACCGTAGTATTCCGTCAACTCGGCGGAACCAACCGAACGGCGGTCGGCGAAGTAACCGGCAGCGCGGCCCTGAGAGGCAACGGTATCGGTGCCGGAGTCGAGGCTGTCACGACGCCATTCCATACCGAACACGCCCTGAACTTCACCCGCTGGCAGATTGAACAATGGGCCAGTGGTGAAACCGCCGAAGATCAGCTGATCGACAGTGGTTGTCGCGGTACGGTCGATACGCAGGAAGTCATACTCTGCCTGGGTCGCGAAGTGCGGCGAGCTCGTGCCGTCATTTGGGTACAGGCTGGCTGCGAACAGATCAACCGGTACGCAATTCGTCGGATCGAGGAAGCCGAACAGCGCATAATCCGTGGTGTCGAAACCACAGACGATGTCGCCGCTTACCGGATCGACGCGCGATGTGGCGATCGATTCGCGCAGGCGGCTTTCGTCGACCTGTGGACGGCTCGAATAGCCCATCGAACGGGTATAACCGGCGAAGACTTCATACGACCAGGACGGAGCAAAGCCCCAATCGCCCTGCAGGCCACTCATGAAGCGGGTGTACTGGATCTCGGTCGAGATGTTGCTGCGCTCGATTGGCGAAGCAAAAATCGGAACCGCATCATAGCCGAACGGGTTGAACGGGTTGGATGCAGAAACGTCCGGGAAGATCTGACCGTGATAGCCGGATTTGTACGTCGCTTGCGAGTTGTTGTGCAACAGCTCGACGAAGGCGCGAACATTTTCCTGACCCAGGAAACGATCCATCGTGTAGTCGCCGGTGAACATCAGCGAATAGCGCTGAGCGTCCGGTACGATGTCGGTGGACTGGTCGAGATAGGAAGACCGGTAACGTTCGTCGGTGGACGAACCGGTCGACCAGCCAGTCGGCAGATTGCCGGGAAGGTTGGTCGTGCCTGGCGACGAGTAAACGTCACGCTGCCACAGGCCCGGGTGGGCGTAGTAGGAAGCGAGATCGGGATTGCCGTCGACATAATATGTGAACAGGCGAACACGATTGATGATCGAGCCTTCGCACTCGGACAGCAGCGAGCCATCCGCAGCGATTTCCAGATCGCGTGAGCAATACAAGCCATCGGTTGGATCGTAGTTCCAGTCGCGCTGGTTAACTTTCAGAGCGTCCTGATGCTGATACTCGGCGGCGAACATGAAGCTGCCGTTCTCCGAGGAATCACCCATCATGACCGACCAGCGGTGCGAACCACCACCGTCTTGTTCTGGAGAGGTGATGAACGTACCGACCTGGAAGCCTTCGAAATTGTCGCGAAGGATGACGTTCACAACGCCGGCCACAGCATCAGAGCCGTAAACCGAGGACGCGCCGTCGAGCAGGATATCGATGCGCTGAATGACGTCGGTCGGGATGATGTCGATGTTGACCAGTGCCGGAGCACCTTCAACGCCAGACGGCCCAACGCGGCGACCATTGATCAGCAGCAGAGTTTGGTCAGGGTTCAGACCGCGCAGCGTGATCGTATTGGCGCCAGGTCCGGCGTCGGTGACGAAAGCACCGCCAATGGTGTTGTCGAGCTGGACGCCCTGCGCAACAGACGATGTCTGCAGGATTTGCGCCGTATCGATCAGGCCCGCATCGCGGATTTCAGCCGCGTTGATAACTTGCAGCGGCGAAACCGAAGTGAACGAGCTGCGATTGATCCGCGAGCCGGTAACAACGATCGTTTCTTCCGTTGAGTCGGACTCGTCTTCCTGATTGGTGGTTTGAGCTTGCTGGTTGGTTGTCTGAGTTTGAGCTTGCGCAAGCGCAGGCGAAACGCTCAGCCCGACCGCCGCAAACCCGGCGAGAATGGTGGAACGCAATAAGCGTTCACGATCCAAAATAGTGTTCACGATCTTACCCCTCTTGGTGTTTCTAGATATGCTCGGCATGCCCCCTCTTGGGCTTACATACCTGATCGGATTTCCCCGACCGATACCGCATAAGACGAGATGTGCCGCCATCCGACAAGCTCCGGCCCCTCCTGCAACACATTTCCGCCGCAATTGTTGCAAAAAAACCATATGTATCGCGACACGAATTCATCGGCTTGTGGACGCACCGGCGCCTCTTTTCGGGGCATGGACCGTCCATTGTGGGCCAAACTGCAATCAGGATGGAGCCTGCCGTTATTTGCACCTTGCCTCTCCAAGCAGTGGACGCTAGAAACTGCGCTCCCTGAACGGATGGGCGATTAGCTCAGCGGGAGAGCACTTCGTTGACATCGAAGGGGTCACTGGTTCAATCCCAGTATCGCCCACCATCCGTTCCACAGCGACGAAATCGAGCCTCCCCGCAGACAGCTGCGCGCATGCTGAATACGCTCTCACCCTTCCGCTGGACGATCTGGTATTGAAACCGCGTTTTGGAGTTATGAGATGCTGCGCAATATCGAAGAGCTTTTCACCGCGATCCGGGAGCCCTCTGCCGACTCCATTGAGCGTCTGGCAGCGCTCGATGCGGGCACGCCCAAGATCCGTTATGCCATCTGCCTGATCCCGAGATCCGGCAGCACCTATCTGGCCTACACACTCCGCGACACAAAGGCTTTCGGTTTCCCCGATGAGTGGTTATCGGCAGCACGGATGCAGACTGAGATTGACGATCTGGCGGCCAATGATGTCGCCACCTATCTGCGTCGCGTCCTGGCCAAACATGCGTCACCCAACGGCGTCAGCGGCGTCGAGGTCGCGATCGCGCAAGTGATTGCCGCCAGAAAGCTCGCCAAGATCGATGATGTCCTCGACGGCTCAGTGAAGTATTTCTATTTGCGCCGGCGCAATATCGTACGGCAAGGCCTGTCGATGCATGTCGCGCATCAATCGGGCGTGCTCCATTCTTTTCAGATGAATGATGATGCGCGTACGGTGCGCGAGGCCGTGATGTACGACACCCAAGCCATCCGCCAGCAGATCAAAGTGCTGCACGACCAGGAATTGATGTGGGAACGCGAATTCAGCTCGCGCCATATCGAGCCGGACCGAATCTATTATGAAGACCTCATCGAGCGCCCGGAACGAATCTTACGACGATTTGCCAATGTGCTGGGCCTGCCCGAAACGCCTCTGATGCCACCCCAGGCCAGTATCGAGGATCTGGGCCACAGTCGGCGCGATGAATGGGAAGCGCGCTACCGCGAAGAGGATGCCGACTATCTCGAAGCGCTGAAACTGCATCGCCCCAGGGTCCATATCTCGCTTTCAATGACCTGATCGATGCCAACATCAGCGATCAGGCTTTAAGACCTGGCAACAAAAGCCTATCTCTGCGGCAGACCGTGGAGAACCCGATGGACGAACGCCTGCGCAAAGCCCTCACCGGCGTCACCGAACGCCAGTCCGGCCGCAACATTATCGATGCTGGCCGCGTCGACTCAGCCAGTGTCGCCGGAGACACGGCCACGATTGTCCTGACACCACCCGTTGTTGGCGATGCTGATTTCGACACACTGCGCCCGTTGATCGAGAAGGCCGCAACGGCGATTAAGGGAATCAATCGCGCCCGCATCGTGATGACCGCCCACCGCGAACCGTCCCAAAAACATGCCCATGCCCGCCCGCCAAAGCCCGCTACCAAAGCGGTCAAGAAGCCTGCGCGCCGCATCATCGCTGTCGCTTCGGGCAAGGGCGGAGTCGGCAAATCGACCGTCGCCGCCAATCTCGCTGTCGCCCTGGCGCGCGACGGCATGAAGGTCGGGCTGCTGGATGCCGATATTTATGGCCCGTCCTGCCCTCGCTTGTTTGGAATCAACGATGCCCCCGGCCTGCGCAAGACCGATTCCGGCGTGCAGCCGATCACCGCGCATGGCGTCAAACTGGTTTCGATCGGCTTCGTCATCAAGCCGGGTGCGCCCGTCGTTTGGCGCGGACCGATGGTGCAGGGCGCGATCCGGCAATTCATGACCGATACCGATTGGGGCGAACTCGACGTTCTGATCCTCGACATGCCCCCGGGCACAGGCGATGCGCAATTGGCGATCGCCCAGGATTTGCCGGTTGACGGCGCCGTGATTGTCTCGACGCCGCAAGATCTGGCGCTCGACGATGCCCGCAAGGCGATCGGCATGTTCGAACAGACCCACATCCCCATTCTTGGCATTATCGAGAATATGAGCAGCTTCATCTGCCCGCATTGCGGCGAGAATAGCGATATTTTCGGCCATGGCGGCGCGAAGGATGAGGCGGAACGTCTCGGCGTCGCCTTCCTCGGTGAAATCCCGCTTCACCCGCAATTGCGCACGTCCTCAGACGAAGGCCATCCGGCAGCGCTCGGCGACAGCCCCGTCGCCCGCGCCTTCCTCAAGGCGGCCAAGGCGGCACTGGAAGCGGCAGATCAGGCCTCCAAACCGGCACCCAAAATCATCTTCGGCTAATCGGCCAGACGCAGCGGCGTCGGTGCGATCCCGCCCGGCGCCACAACACCGAACACTTCAGCGATACGGGCTTGCGACAGGCTCAACCCTGGCGGGGCATCGGCAATGATGCGGCCGTCCTGCATCAATATCGCTCGGTCGGCATAACGCGCGACCAGATCGAGCGCGTGCGCCGCGACGATTACCAGAGCGCCTCGCCCGGCCTCGGCCCGCAGAATTTCCATCACACCGAGCTGGTGTCGCGGATCGAGCGCCGCCGTTGGCTCGTCGAGCAGGATAAGATCGGCCTGGGTCGCCAGTGCCCGAGCCAACAGGACGCGCGCGCGTTCACCGGATGAGAGCTGGTCGAAGGGGCGCTCGGCCAGACCAGCAATGCCTGCCTTGCCCAGTGCCAGATCGATCGCCGCCTCATCCTCAGCCGTCAACCGCCGCAGCGGTTTGAGATGCGGCACTCGCCCCAGCGCCACGATCCGCCGCACCGGCATCGGCCAGGCCGAGGCCCCGTCTGGCGGCATATAGGCGATCCGCCGCGCCCGTTCTTGCGCAGGCAGAGCATGCAGTGCGACACCGTCCAGCGCGACCTGGCCATTGCCCGGCTCCAGCAGGCCGGCGCATAGTCTGAGCAGGCTCGACTTGCCGGCGCCATTCGGTCCGACCAGGGCGATCAGTTCGCCGCCTGCCGCCTCGAAACCAATCTCGGACAGGGCCGCCCGACCATGATAGCCGAATTCGACGGACGATAGCTGCAGCCGCATCAGATCGCCCTCCCCGGCAGAGACCGCACCAGCCACAAGAAGAAAGGTGCGCCGATCAGTGCCGTCAGAACTCCGAGATAGAGTGGCATGCCCGGCCCGGAGGCCAGCCGCGTCGCCAGATCCGCCAGCTCGATCAGGATCGCACCACCCAGAATGGACGGAAGGATCAGAGCGCCGGGACGATGCCCGACCAGCGGCCGCAATAAATGCGGTACCACCAAGCCAACAAAGCCGATTGCGCCCGCCACTGCGACGCCGCCCCCGACCGCCAAAGCCGTGCCACCGACGACGATCAGTCGCAGACGCGCCAGATCAATCCCGAGGCTGCGTGCACTTTCCTCACCCAAGCTCAGTGCATCCAGCGCGCGCGGGGTCAGTGCCAGCAGGGCCAGGCCGGCCAATACAATCGGTGCCGCAAAGCGCAGTTCGGTCCAGCTGGCATCCTGCAGGGACCCCATCAGCCAATAGGCGATCTCGGCCAGAGCCCAGGG
The DNA here is from genome assembly GCF_963975345.1 of uncultured Maricaulis sp. Lineage (NCBI taxonomy): Bacteria > Pseudomonadati > Pseudomonadota > Alphaproteobacteria > Maricaulales > Maricaulaceae > Maricaulis > uncultured Maricaulis sp. The sequence continues at coordinate 32,842 of NZ_CAXBGE010000003.1, forward strand.
ATTGGGCGCGAGATTCATCAGCAGGGCCGTAAGTGCCGTGGCAATCGAACCAATCGCCACGCCGGCGAGAATCAGCGTCGTTGCACTCGCACGCGGGCCCGCGAGCAGAAGCAGGCTGGCGACGCCGAGCCCGGCGGCGGCGACCGCCGCCAGCGGCAGGATCAGCACGCCCAGCGCCGCAACGCCAAAATACATCGCCGCCACCGCGCCCAGCCCGGCACTGGCCGAAACGCCGATCACGCCGGGATCGGCCAAGGGGTTACGGAAGAAGCCCTGCAATACCGCGCCCGATCCGCCCAGACCAGCGCCCACCACCAACCCCAGCAGCGCGCGCGGCAAGCGCAGTTCGCGCATCAGCAGCGCCGGTAAATCCTCCGCCCCGGCCAAGGCATCGCCGAGGCTGGAGATGGTCAAACGCGCATCGCCGAGGAAGAGCGAAGCGGTAAGGCTGGCGAGAACACCAGCGGCGAGCAGGAGATTCAGGTGCAGGGTCTTCATGAGCGCTGCGCCCATTCATCCAGCGCGTCGGCAATCGCTTCGGCCGCATCGATCAGGCGCGGCCCGGCGCACGGCCAGTCGGCGCTGGCAATATCGACGCGGTCGGCACTGTCGAGCAGGCGGCGGTAGGCGGCATGGCGTGTCGCGCGGCTGAGCGTGCCGGCAAAACCGTCGCTGAAATAGCTGGTCAGGATGATGTCTGCCTGCAGGGTCAAAGCCAGCTCCGGATCCGAACGGCCCCAACCGATAACACCGCTTTGTGCAACACTATTGCGCCCGCCAGCCGCCGTGATGGCCGCATCGACATAGGTGCCGACACCAGCCGAACCGCCCGAGGCGCTGAGATAGGCGACGCTCGGCACGACGCCGCGCCGCTCGGAGCGCAGTCGCAGCTCTGCCTGCCGGTCATTCAGTTCCCGCACGGCGTCGATGGCAGCGGCGTCACGCCCCAACGCCAGTCCCAGCGCCAGAAGATTGGCGCGTACACCGTCGAAACCCTCAACCCACGCCAGTTCGAAAGTCTGGTACCCGCTGCGCTCCAGCATCGCGCTCGCACGCCCGCCTTCGCCCGCGCCAAACACAACGAGGCCGGGATCAAGCGCGAACAGGCGCTCGGCATCCGGCCAAGCGCGCGGCAAATGCCGCGCCCAATCCGGTGCCGCCGAGACCGGCTGATCGACCTGCCACGAGACCGCCGCGATATTCGAGGCCGACTCAAGCGCAAAGAGATAGGCATCGCCGCACAGCGAGGCCGACACGACCCCGCCCTGCGGCGGGGCCGTTTGCTGCGCCGGCGCCAGAGTGGCGCTAGCCATGGCGAAGACGCAGGCCGAGATAAAGGCCACGGCCGGGCGTGTGATATCCAAACACATCCTGATAGTCCTCATCGAGCAGGTTTTCCCCACGCAGATAGAGCTCGACACCCTCACGGGCCTGCCAACGCAACTGGCTGCCAACAAGCGTATAGGCATCCAGCGTCACCGTCTGGAATGTCCCGAAATCGGTATCCAGCTGTTCGCCGGTATGGTCGACAGTCAGCGAGGCCGACCACGCGGCCTCAACCGGATGCCAATCCAGTGTCAGTGAAGCGAGCCGTTGCGGGCGGCGGATCTCGGCTGCCCCGTCCTGCTCACTGTCCATCAATGTCGCCGAGCCGAACACGGCAACGGCATCACTTACATCCCAGCCAGCCTCCAGCTCCAGGCCGGACCGGTCCGACCGGCTGGTGGCATTCCTTGCCGTCGCGGGGAAAACGGCGAAGTCGGTGTAGATTTCATCGGTCAATTGCGACTGGAACCACACCACGGAGGCATGGCCGCGCCCATCGGCAAAGCCCTGTTCCCAAGCCAGCTCCCAGCCACGTGAACGCTCCGGCTTCAGGCCCGGATTGCCAATGAAATAGGCCGGGAAATAGCCGAACAGTTCGAACACGCCGGGATTCTTCACCCCTTCGCCGCCACCCAGCCGCAGCCGGCCGCCAATACTGTCGAAGGCCCAGGCCATTCCCGCCCGCCAAGTCAGCGCGTCCTCGAAATCTTGGTTGCTCTCATGCCGCGCCGACGCGGTGAGATCGAGAGGGCCGCGACTGAGTCCGTAATCGAGGGCGAAAGCGGTGCTGGCGAGGTCATGGGCCTGATTGGCCGGCGAGCCCGGTCCGGCGTCATTGCTGGTCCGGTCCTGTTCGTATTCCACCAGCCCGGTCAGGCGGTGCTCGATCTCACCCTGCGACCAGAAACCCGTCACCTGATAATGCCCTTGCGTCCGCTGTCCCTCAGACAAGGCGCTGCGGGCATCGCCCTCGAAACTGCGCGAAACATCATCGGTCAGCTGCACGGCGAGCTCATGGCTGACGGCGATTTCACCCAGATGTTGATCAATCGTGAGCCCGACACGAGCCAGGATCTGATCGCCGGTGCGCCGGTCATCGGTATTGTCGAGCCGTCCGTCATAGTCCCTGTCGGCATCGGAGGCAGTCTGATAGCCGACCCAGCGCAGTGCGGTGGCGAGCTTGATGCCATCCCAGTCTCGGCCGGCGAGGAAATTGGCCGATCGGTTGGAATAGCCATCGCGCTCACCGCCGAGGCCGGAAACATCAATCCCGTCAGTCTCGAAGGCAGCAACGCCCGCAGCGAGATAGCCGTGTTCGAAACCCCTGCCGAGCCGCCCGCTCAGGCGTGTCGTCCCGAACGACCCGGCTTCAGCCCGTAGCGTGGCCTCGCGGCCTTGCTCTGGCATGGCTGATCGCAAGGAGATGACGCCGCCAATCGCATCGGCGCCCCACAGGGCCGATTGCTCGCCGCGCGCGACTTCGATCGAGCCCAGATCGTCAAAGGCGAAATGAGCGAAATCGGCTTCGCCGGTAAACGGGTTCGCGGCCTCGATTCCATCAATCAGGACCAGGACATGATTGGCCTCCGATCCGCGCGACCGGATCTGGGTCAGGGCGCCTGCCGTGCCGGATCGCGACACGGCAAGACCGGGGATAGCGCGCAGGATATCGGCGACAAATACCGCACCTCGAGCTTCAATCATGGCGCTATCGAGCGCGGAAATGCTGACGGTTGCATCGTCAGCGGCGAGCGGGATCCGAGCGGCGGTCACATAGACAACATCCTCCGCCGGACTCTCTTGCGCCAGCGCGGCGGCCGGGGCGACCAACAAGGCGGTCGAACACAATATTCGGGAGTAAAATTTTCCGGGCATGCACGTCTCCAAAGCTTTGGAGCCGGCGCACAACGACGCCGGCACAGATTGCAGGAGTCGTCAGAAAACGGATATACCGCGTCAGTCTCGTGTACCACCGCACGAGCGGACAGACGACGGTGATGGCAGGTCTTCCGGCTTGCGGGTCGTCACGAACGATGCGCCTTCCCGGATTTCACCCCAGTGGCATTTTGCATCGCCGCTCACCGCCTACGGCTGCGGGTACAGCGCCGGACTGGGTGTTGCCACCGTACCGGCTTCTCGATTTATCCCGTGAGGGAACCATCACGCGAGGAAGATTAGGCGTACGCTTTGCCAAACACAATCCGGCGGAGATGTTATTCAGGCTTCGGTGCCTGCAACAGGCCTTCAAGCGCGCGAATTCGTTGATGTAAAGCCCGCTCTCGCGCCTTTGCCGGATCGGACAGGGCCTGTTCCAGCGAGCGCAATTCGCGCTGCGTCTTGCGCCAGCGCAGCCACAACAGAAACACCTTCGGTCCGTCAACCAGATAGCGACGCCACATCCGGCGCGGCTCGGAAGCGAGACGGTGCAGCCATTCCAACCGCGAGCGCTGCATCCAGCCGGGCGCGCGCTCAATCTTGCCGCCAAGGAAGTCAAGCGAGGCCCCGACGCACAGACCCAGACCCGTGCAATCGCCACGGTCGAGGCAGGCCTCGGCCACCATTTCCTGTTGCGGCGAACCGACACACATGAAAATGAAACGGGCCGGATTCTCCGCGACAAAGCGGGCGCAATCATCCAGCGCCTCGCGATTATGGCGCAGTCCCATGGGCGGTTCGTGCCAACGCACATCGGTCAGGCCATAACGCGCCGTCACCGCATCAACCACGTCTTTCGAGGCGCCAATGATCGTGACGGTCTCGGATGGGTCGATCACATTTTCCAGCAGGAGCGCGGTCAGGTCTGAGCCTGGCGTCACATCGATGCGCTCACCAGAGAAGCGACCGATCAACTCCAGCACACGGCTGTCGCACACAGTCAGCCAAGCCTGCGCGTAGAGCGTGGCCAGCACGGTATCGGATTCCAGCCGCACCAGATGATCAACATTTGGCGTCACTACAAAAGCAAAGGCTTTGTCTGATGCGCGCTCGCTGATCCGCTTCAGCGCGACATCAAGGCCAATGCGGTCGAACGCAGAGTTGAGGAACCAGACATGGCGCGAACCGGAGCGGCGGTCCTGGAATTGGGTGATATCAGCCAGTTGGTTCATCGATTTCGTCCCGTTTCGCGCCACAAGCGAAGTCTCTGGGAGAAATTCTGCAAATCCCGGGCCGGGAAATGGCAGTGGCCTGCATCCAATCGGCGTCTGGGCGGCATCCTTATCCTGAGGATAGAAGCGGGATACTCAAGATGATCGTCAAACCAATCCTGATCGGCGTCGCCCTGGCTGCGCTGGCCAGCCTGCCGCTCGCCGTTCCGATGGCAGCGGGTGTTCCAGTCGCGCTGGCGGTCGGGCCGGTCGCGATCACCTATGATCGGGACAATGCGCTCGATCTCGATTTCGACATTGGCTGTTTCAGCACAGAGTGCCCGGTGGTCGAGCTGCGCTATGGCGCCAGCGGCCAGGAGACGTTGAAAATAGGCCTTTAATGACTGCGCTTTAGCCGGCGCCACGCAAACCGCGTCGATTGCAGACACTCCCGCCCGGCACGCTCCAGCGCCCCCGGTTCGCCGCTCAGATCGCCCGCCAAGGCTTCGGCCAAAAGCGGCGCGTGGGCAAAACCGCGTGAGCCAAAACCGGACAGGATGAACTGCCGGCACGGTCCGGGCGGTCCCGGTTTGATGCGGGGCAGACGACCGGTGGAATACTGTTGCCACCGTGCCGTAAACTCACTGCCCGCCACCGGCCCACTAACCGGTAGCTGATCGCTCGTGACCGCTCTGATGCCCGCCCAACTCTGCAACACCTCCATCCCGAGCCCGGCCGCGATCTGCGGTCGATGCAAAGCGAGATCGGCGCGCAAACCGGTGATCGCCGCTTCGATCGGACCGGCCTCTTCGCCGCGGACATGGGTCGTGCCCAACATCACCCCGCCGCCCGGCGCGGCGCAGGCATAACCGCCCCAGACCACCGCGCGCTGCGGCGGCGCGCCTTCGATCACGGCGAGCTGACCGGCATTGGCGTCGAGTGCATCGAACACCGCATTGGCGCCCCAGCCGCTGGCATGGATGACCAGATCAGCCTCGAGCACCACACCGCCATCAGCGTCGAACAAGCGCACCCCGGTCTCGCCCTCTTCGACGCGGTTGATCTGCGCGATGATCAGCGGTGTGTCGGCGAGCAATTGAGTCACCAGCCGGCGCGGCTCAAACCGGGCGGCCTGGGGCTGCCACAGGCCCTCACCATCCCAGACATGATCGCCGTCCATCCGGCTGGCGATCAGGGCGAGGCGGTCGCGGTCCTCGGCATCGCGGGGCAGGCGCAGTACGCCTTCGGGGTAGAAGCCATCGAGCCCGAGATAGGTGCGCCGCGCGAATTCGAACGCGGCCAGAGTAGCGCGGACATGCGGCCGGTCAGTGCGTTCCAAGCGCGGGGTCAACAGACCGACCGGAGCGCCCGACGCGCCGGCGGCCGGACCGACGGCGTCGACGACCACCACTTCGCGGCCCCGGCGGCGGAAGGCGAGTGCCAGGCTGGCGCCGGCAATCCCGGCCCCGATGATCGCGACCCGGCCGGCGCAAGGCTGTGTGCGCTCAACCGGCGAGATCTCAGGCGGTGTTACGGCGCCGGCATAGATCGCTTCGAGACGCTGCCGCTTGCGGCCGAAACCGGGACGCTTTTCGACCGAAAATCCCGCCTGCTGCAATCCGCGCCGCACGGCACCGGCGACGGTGAAGGTCGCGACCCGGGTGCCTGCGCGTGACAGGCGGCCGATCCGGTCGAACACGGTTTGCGACCACATCGCCTCGTTACGATCCGGCGCAAAGCCGTCGAGGAACCAGGCATCCACCTGCGCCTCGATCTGGGCCAGCGCCAATTCGGCCTCGTCCTGGAACAGGGTGATGGTGAAACGGTCGTCGGGAAAGACCAACCGGTGAGCGCCCTTTAGCGCCGAAGGCCACTGCGCCAGCAATTGCGCGCTCAGCCCCGCGAGCGAAGGCCAGGCGGAGAAAGCACGGGCGGCATCCTCGCGCCGCAGCGGGTGTTTCTCGATGCTGACGAAGTGCAGCCAGCCCGTCGCCGGCCCCTCGCGGCGCCATAAATCCCATAGCGCCAGCGCATTCAGCCCGGTCCCGAAACCCAGCTCGCCGACGACATAATTGGGCTTGCCCTGCCAGTCGTGCGGCAGATCACAGCCTTGCAGAAACACGGCGCGCGTCTCTTCCAAACCGTCTTCGGCAGAAAAATAGATGTCGCCATAATCCGGCGCGCGCGGCCCGCTCGGCTGCGACCAGTCGAGCTGCGGCGGCTGGCAATACAGCCCGTCCGCGCTCATGCGGCGGGCGGTGTCAGCGCCGCGATGAATTTGGCGAAGGCCAGCATGCCCTCCGGCCAAGGGCCATGACCGCTGGCAGCATTGAAATGGCCCATATCGCCTACGACGACAAAGCGCGCACCCCAAGCGGCGGCCCAGACTTCGGCGCGCTCGACATCGCAGGTCGGATCATCGGAACTGGCCAGCAAGACGGCGGGAAAGCCGAACGGCTGATGCGGCACCGGATCGAAGCCATGATCGCCAAATTTCTCCGCCATTTCCGGCCGTTCCCAATCAGAAACACCGACCATGAAAGCGCCCGCCACCTTGCTTTTATCGAGCAGATGCGCCGCATGGGCCAGTGTCAGAATGCCAACCGAATGCGCGACCAACACCACCGGCTTCTCCGCCTCGGCGACCGCCGCAACCAGCGCTGCAACCCAGGCCTCGCGCCGTGGCTTGCGCCAATCAGCCTGCTCAACCCGCCGCGCCGTCGGCATCCGCGCCAGCCAGCGCCCCTGCCAGTCATCGGGCGAGGCATTGCCCAGTCCGGGCACGATAAGCAGATCGGTTTCGCTGATTTTCATGGGGGTGTTCTAGCGCCGCAGAGCGCGCGGGGACAGCCCTCGGGTGCACAGACGGCGAGACATGAGTGTGAGAGGAAAGCGGTCGACGCGTTCGCAGCTTCTTGTTCGCACCCACACAATGCGCCCAAGATCAACCTTGCAATTGTGGAATTCAACTCCATAATTGCAAGGATGTTGAACCGCGAACTACAAGCCGAAATCAACGAGGCGCTTGAAGAGAATCCGGCAGTGGTGCTCCTCGGCCCGCGCCAGGTCGGCAAAACGACGCTAGCCCATGATCTGCTCGAAGCCCGCGATGCCATCTATCTTGACCTCGAACGCCACTCCGATCTCGCCAAGCTGGCAGATCCGGAGCTCTACCTCATGGGCCATCTCGACAAGCTGGTGATCCTCGACGAAGTTCACCGTCTGCCCGAACTCTTCCAGACCCTTCGCGGCCTGATTGACCAGGCGCGCCGTGATGGCAAGGACACAGGGCGCTACCTGCTGCTCGGCTCTGCATCCATGGAACTGATGAACCAGTCCTCAGAATCGCTTGCCGGCCGTGTCGCCTACAGGGAGCTGACGCCGATCCTGGCGAGTGAGCTCGATGACACCGTGGACGAGGCGACACTATGGGCGCGCGGTGGCTTTCCGAGAAGCCTGCTCGCCAAATCCGACCGTGCCAGCCTTCAATGGCGCAATGACTTCATCTCTACCTATCTGGAGCGTGATATTCCCCAGCTGGGACCGCGCGTCCCGGCCGACATGCTGCGTCGCTTCTGGACGATGCTGGCCCATCAACAGGGCGGCCTCTTCAACGCAGCCGATCTCGCGCGCGCGCTCGGGGTCGATAGCAAGACGGTCGCCAATTATCGTGATCTGATGATCGATCTGCTGCTCGTGCGCCGCCTCACGCCTTGGTATGCCAACACCAAAAAACGCCTCGTCAAATCACCGAAAATCTACGTGCGCGACAGCGGCATCTGCCACGCGCTGCTCGGGCTGGACACGCATGAGGCCTTGCTCGGTCACCCCGTTATTGGCGGCAGCTGGGAGGGCTTCGTCATCGAAAACCTCATCGCCGCCGGCCGCCTCGCCTCGCACCAGGTCGGCTTCTACCGCACATCGGCCGGCGCCGAGATTGATCTGGTGATCGAACGCGGCAAGCAGTTGTGGGCTGTCGAGATCAAGCGCACAGCATCACCGAAGCTCTCTCGCGGCTTCCGCAATGCCGTTGAGGATCTCCGTCCGACGAGGAGTTTCTACGTCTATAGCGGTACGGAGCGCTATCCGCTCGCCGAAGGGGTCGAAGCCATAGGCTTGAGCGAGTTGATGCGCGAACTCAGTGCCGCGGCGGGCCAGTAGAGCTGTTCGCCCGGTCGCTCGAAACCGTCTTGCGTCGCCTGTGCGGCAAGAGCGACATGCACTATCCCTCGTTCGAGGAATTCCAAGCGCGGTTTGAAGCACTGCGCGGTTGTGCTCTGCCTCCACCCGAGCGAGAGAACCGAACGCTGCGTCTCTCTGTGGAAGAAATCGCCAATGCGGCGCTCTCCATCGCACCGCAGCATCCTACCCAAGCCGGTTTCGCCTCATGCTCTGAGGCAGGTGCTGGGAGATCCGCGCGATGGACGCCCGATCTGGCTACCGCAGCCGCGCGGCTCGGCGCTACCGAGACCCGGTTGCGCGCCGCGTTGCGGCTGCCGCCACGACGGTAATTCGGAAGAGAGGACGGGCCTTGTTGCCGGAATCCTGCGGGCGAGTCGCTTCTCCCTCACCGGATTGAAGCACCAGCCGCCAATCGGAATCGCGAGGCCGTCACCAGCTCCGTCGCCTTCCATCAAGGAAGAGGAGGGAGGCAAGCTGATCGGCATCGATAATCACCCACCTCTTCCTTGATGGAAGAGGTGCGCCGGACGCAGTCCGGGGCGGAGCTGGTGAGGATGACGAACGCGACGCCCGCCGGTCGCAGCGCCCACCCCCCCAAACGCAAAAAGCGCGCAGCCCTGAGAGCCGCGCGCCTGCATTTGATCCGTTTCGAGTGAAGCCTTAGCCGACTTCGGCCGGGATTTCGTCGAGGGTTTTTTCCAGTTCCAGGAAGGACGGCTGCATTTTGGACGGGATGCCACCGCGGCCGATCTCGACGGAGATCTGGGCGGCATTGCCGTGGAGGTGGGCGACGAGGACGTCCTGGATGATTTTGTAGAACTGGTGTTCCTCGTCATAGACCGCCTGCATATAGCTGGAGAAGGGGCCGACGAAGCCATAGGCGAGAAAGACGCCCATGAAAGTCCCGACCAGCGCGCCGCCGATCATGGCGCCGAGAATGGACGGCGGGCTGTCGATGGAACCCATCGTCTTGATGACGCCGAGCACGGCGGCGACGATGCCGAGGGCCGGCAGGGCATCGGCCATGGATTGCAGCGCATGGGCCGGTCCGGCAGCCTCGTGATGGTGCTTTTCCAGCTGTTTTTCCATGTGATCTTCGACCTGGTGCGGGTCTTCGAGATTCATCGTCATCATGCGCAGCGTGTCGCAGATGAAATCGGTCGCGAAGTGGTCTTTCATGATCCGCGGATAGCGGGTGAAGATCGAGCTCTCTTTGGGGTTTTCGATGTGAGATTCGAGCGCGATAACGCCCTTGGTCTTCATCATCTTGGTCAGCAGGAAGAGCAGGGAGAGCAGGTCGGCATAGTCCGAACCCTTCCATTTGGGCCCGGTAAAAATCTTGCCGAGATCGCCGGCTGTCTTCATCACGACTTTCGGCTTGTTCCCGATCAGGAAAGCGCCAATCGCGGAGCCGCCGATCACGATCATCTCGTGCGGCAATGCGTGCATGATGACGTCGAAATGGCCGCCGGCCAGCGCGTAACCGCCGAACACGGTCGCGAACACGACCACTATGCCGATAATCTGAAACATGAACCCGTCCACCTGTTCAACATCGCGACATTGATGCCGTTCGATTTGAGGGCACTATGACGCGTTAAGCTTAATGTCCGGTTGAATTGACGTTATCAGGATGTTTACAGGACAGCCCGCTTGCCAAGAGGTGCGAAGCTCATAAAGCTTCGCGCCTGATGACCCCGCTCCCGACGCCCCCTCTCCCCATGACCCCGCTCTACGACCCGTCCAATCCGTCAGGTCCGAAACAGCGCAGCTCCGCCTTTCGCCTGCTCTTCCTGTGTCTGATGGCGACGGGGATCGGCAATAACATGCTGTTCGCCATCCTGCCGCCGCTGGCGCGGCAATTGACGGTGCCGGAATATTGGGTCGGGGCGATCTATACGGTCTCGGCGACGCTGTTCATGACGATGACACCGATCTGGGGCGCACTGTCGGATCGGCGTGGCCGCAAGCCGCTGATCATATTTGGCCTTTGTGCCTTTGCCTTCTCAACCCTGATGTTTGGCGGCGCGGCTTGGGCTGGCGAATCCGGCTGGGTTCCGCCGCTGGCGGCGATCTTTGCGATGGCTTTGGCGCGCGCCCTGTTCGGCTCGCTCGGCTCGGCCACCAATCCGGCCGCCCAAGCCTATGTCGCCGACCGCACCAGCCCGGAAGAACGCACCGAAGCGCTGGCCGGCCTGACAGCCGCCTTCGGCCTTGGCGCGGTGATCGGGCCGACGCTGGCGGCGGCCTTTGTCGATATCGTCGGGGTTCCGGTGTTCATGGTGCTGATCTCGGCCACGGTCGCGACCGCTGCGCTGGCAATCTGGAAATTCCTGCCGGAACAGACGCCGCCGCGCGTGCAGCAACGCCCGCTCAATCCGCTGAAGCAGTTCGGTTTCGCCGCCGATCCGCGCATCGCGCCTTTCATGATGTATGGCGCCGTGATCTGGATCACCCAATCGCTCAGCCTGGCGACCCTGTCCTTCTTCGTGATGGACACACTTGGTCTCGATGAGAGCCAGGGCCTGCAAATGTCAGCCATCGCGCTCGCCGCCGGCGCCGGGGCGCTGATCGTGGCGCAGCTGATCGTGATCCCGGCGCTGAAAGCCAGCCCGCGCGTATTGATGTCACTGGGCGGGCTGATCACCGCGCTCGGCAGCGGCGTGATGCTGATCGCGCCAAATTATGCCGGCATTGTCTTCGCCTATCTGATGACCAGTTTCGCCTTCGGTCTGGCCCGTTCCGGCTTCGTCGGCGGCGCCTCGATTGCCGTCACCCCGGAAGAACAGGGCCGCGCCGCCGGTCTGACCACCGCCACTGCCGGCCTCGGCTTCATCATCGGTCCGGTCGGTGGCCTGTTGATGTATAACCAGCTCGGCCATCACAGCCCCTATGTCGCCGCCGCCGTGCTGAGCATCATGGCGCTGGCCCTGGCCTGGTGGCATCCGGGCATTGCGCGCGTCACAGCGCCGGTGACGGTGAAGACGGAGCCCTAGGGGCAGAATCATCGCACGGACTAATTCACCGGAGAGCACCGCCCGATGGATTCAAGCAAGGAAACCCCACCGCTTTGTGTAATGTTTGAAAGTGTTGGAACGTCATGCAAGTGTTTGAGAATGCGTATAGTTCACTAAATCATGCTACTTGCAAAACTTTGTACCTGTCGAGATTAGTTGCTCATAAATTCCCGGCCAGGCGTCGGACATGATGAAATCGACCCACGCAAATGGAAGGTCGACGATGCCCGCGATCTCAGCAGCACTCATCGCCTTATCGTAAAATGGCTTGAGGGAATCTCTAGCTTCGATCGGGAATAACAATGCAGCCGCACGAAGCATACCGGCATGATCAGATATAGTCTTTATTCCCAATGAATTCATGTCCGAGATTGCCGCCGGCGGGATTACCATTTCTGTGGTCAGGCGGTTTACGTCTTCCTGGATTCGCACCACCATTTCATCGCTATCCGCTATATGCAGCAGCTCCTTAGCACAGATCATGCGCTGAACAGGTTCCGGCAGACCTGTATGATATACGATGTGGGCGGTAGAGTACCCGTCACCGCTTACGTATGGCGGCTTATAGCGTACATGATATAACATCCCAGCGAGCACGGTTCCGTCCTCTGCGGTGGGGTGGAATTCCACACCCTCCACATACCCGGCCTCAATAAGGAAGGATGCTATATCATCAATTTTGATGGGCAGCTTTTGATAAACGCTGAAATGTTCAATTAATCGCATAGCGTGCATTCATATGCGATTTGGAAGTTATCGCAAAGCCTAATTCAGCCTTGCGATAACTTCTTTAACATCAACCGTTTTTCGGTTTTTGTCACCAAACTCTGGTAACGTTTCAGCTATGCCGTTCTCGATTTCGAAAATAATCTTAGCGACAACGCCACGAAACTCTTCCTTTGAAACCTCAGCACCAGTTCCACGAGAAAACTTGATGTTCCGAAGCTCTCTTCCGCTGCTCTCGAAGAGCAGGTGGTTCAACTTATCATTCATGTCGCCCTCCTCTAAATTCCAAGGCCGCTGTACTACCACATGGAAACCGCACCAAATTAAGGCGATCACCACGCTCTCTTCTATGACCGGCCATTATGTAATTGCAATCCTAACATAATGCTATCCTAACGGGGATAACTTTCGCAGGGCCGCATACGATGTCAATTATAACACTATATCAGGAACATACATTGGAAGCTGGGTATCAACCCAATTCGCGCACTCAAACTCGCATTCTCAATTCGTGCGTCCTTGAAGCCACAGTTCGATGGATGCACGATCAGATTGTGCTCCAAGGAGAACGCTTTAGCTGCAACACAAACCGCACGACCTAACACCACACGAGCCCACCCCTACTCCCCCGGCACCGCCACGCTCGCCGCCATCACCGCATCATACATCGCCCGCCCGGCATAACCGTCAGCGGCATGGCCATGGGCGCGCTGGAAGGCGCGCAGGGCATCGCGGGTGCGCGGTCCGGCGAGGCCGTCTGGCGTGCCTGAATCATGGCCGAGGGCATTCATCGCCGCCTGCATATCGCGGGTCTGGGTGCGGGTCAGGGGGACGTCGTCGACCGGCCAGGGACCGATGAAGGGCACGGCGCCAGCGATACGGTCAGCGAGGTGGGCGACGCCCAGCGCGTAGGCGGTGGAGTTGTTATAGCGCTTGATGACGCGGAAATTCGGGAAGGTGAGAAAGCCCGGCCCGGCGATGCCGGCGGGCAGTTCCAGACGCGCGGTGAGCATCAGGCCATCGGCGCTCCAGGGATGGCCATCGGCTGGCGTGATGCCGCGCAGGGCCCATTCACTCACGAGGCGGTTCTGGTCGGGATTCCAGCGGCTGACATCGAAATTATCCGGCACGGAGACCTCGACCACCGTCGGCGCACCGGTCTGCCAGCCGGCGCGGGCGAGCAGATTGGCGGCGGAGGCGAGCGCATCGCCATTATTCGTCCAGATATTGCGGCGGCCATCGCCATCGAAATCGACGGCGCGTTCCAGATAGGTGGTCGGGATGAATTGCATCTGGCCCATCGCGCCGGCCCAGGAGCCGGTGAGCTGGTCGCGGGTGGCATAGCCATTATCGATCATGTGCGCGGCGGCGATCAGCTGATCTTCGGCCCAGCCGCGGCGGCGGCCTTCCCAGGCCAGGGTGGCGAGGGCCTGGATGACGTCATTATTGCCGGGGATCTGGCCGTAGGAGCTTTCCAGCCCCCAGATCGCGACCAGGGTTTCTGCGCGCACGCCATATTGCGCCGCGACCGCATCAACGATGGCACGATTGGCCTCATACGCGCTCCGGCCATTGGCAATGCGCAGATCGGAGGCGGCGATGTCGAGATAGGACCAGATCGGGCGCACGAATTCAGGCTGGCTGCCATCGCGCTCAATGATCTGCATCGCCGGGGTCAGCCCGTCGAGCATCGACGCGACGGTTTCCGGGCTTGCGCCAGCCTCGCTCAGGCGGGGGTGGAAGCCGGCCAGCCAGGTGTCGAACGTCTCGCCCTCGGGTTGGGCGTGGGCGGACGGGGCGAGAATGAGAGCCAAAAGGCCAATGACGAGCGCGCGGATTATCCCCTCCTGAGGAATTGCGCCGGATCGAGCCCGGCGATTTCGATTATAAGTTTGCGCTTCAGCGCGTCCACGAAATCCTCATGCTCATTTGTGGGCGAAATGAAGGCGCCGGGCCCGGCAATCACCTGTTTTTCAAAGTAATCCGCGACATCGATGTTGACCGAGGGCCGAAACGGACTTTGCCGCTCGGACTGGATCGGCAGGCCATTGACGGTGATCAGCGCTGTCTCGGCGCGCGTGCGTGCCTGCGACAGGGAGGAGCCGGAATTCTGCGGCCCATCTCCAGACAGATCGATCACCTGGCGAATACCCTCAAAGCGATTGTCCTCGATCAGCGTGATTGAGGTTTCGATCGCAGCACCGATGGCCGTGCGGCGGCCGGAGATAAAGGGCGCGGTCGCCAGGCTGGCGGCGAAAATGCGCGCATCGCCTTCGGTGGCGATCACGGTCCAGGGCGCGACGACACGCTGAAAATCGCCATCTGCCCATTCCAGATACATCACCGCGATGCGGCCATAGCCGCCGCCCTGGATCGCCGAGATCACTTCAGGATCGGCCAGAGCCGCGACATGGCCCTCACGCTGGCGTCGCGCCTCGACCTCATCGATCGAGGAGGAGACATCGACCGCGAGCACGAGTTCGAGATCGACATATTCGAGACCGTCGGCGGTGTATTCGACGGGCCGTGCGAGGTAATCAGGCGGCGCTTCGCTGCCACCGATCAGCAGCGGAACGAAGAGCAGCGTCGCCAGCGCCAGAACCGGCTTCACGGCGCGCGCCCCAAACCCTCAAGCGCCGGATTGGCGGGATCGAGTTCGGACCGCGACGGCATCGCGCCGGCGATCTCAAGCACCAGCTTGCGCAGGATCGCGACGCGGAATTCGTCCTCCGTCCGCGCCGGAACCACGAATGCGCCCGGCCCGGTGATGACATTATTGCGGAAATAATCTTCGAGATGGACTTCAACGGGCCGAACCCAGCGCCCGGAATTCTCGGAGATCACCGGCAAGCCATTGACGACGACATTGGACTGGTCAGCCAGCGCATGGGCGCTTTCCAAGGGCAGGCCCTGGTTTTGCGGCCCGTCGCCGGAAATATCGATGATCAAACGCGGTGCGGTGTAATCATTCTCGTCGATCCGGCGCACCCCATCGGCAATCGCCGAGCCAATCGCGGTGTAATGGCCGCGCTCAAACGGGGCAGCAGCGACACGGGCGGCAAAGTTCAGGGCGTCTTCTTCGCTGGCGATCACGGTCCAGTCGGCGGCAGCGCGCTGAAAACCGGTATCGGCCCATTCAACATAGGTGACGGCGATGCGCCCCAGCGGGCCGCCCTGGATCGAGCGGATCACGTCCTGGTGCGCCAGCGCGGCGACATAGCCTTCGCGTTGGCGGTGCGCCTCTTCCTCGTCGACGGAATAGGAAATATCGACGGCGAGCACGAGCTCGACATCGACGTCCATGCGATCATCCTGCGCCGCAGCCCATGCCGCAGACCCACACACACAAACGGCCGCGAGCGCGGCCGCAACGCAATTACCCAGATATCTCATGGCCGCGAAACTATGGGGCGGACATGCCAAGAGCAACTGACGATGTTGTAAGGGGGAATTTTGCCCGACAGACAGGCTTTTATGGCGCCCAGCGACGAACAGGCGTTAACGCGCGAACCAGCAACCTCATACCCGGGGTGATGTTTCACGACCGGGTATGAGGTGAATGCCTAGTCGGTGCGATCCAGTCTATTGAGGATCGGTCGCAGCAGGCTCGGGCTCGGCTGGCGCGTCAGCTGGTGGCGTCATCGCATCTTCAGCAGCATGAGCTGCATCATGCATGGCTTCGCCAGTCGCGTCGGCCGCGTCTTCCATGGCGGCACCCATATGCTCTGCGGCCGACTCCATATCGCCATCGGCATGCTCATCCGCACCATCGGAACAGGCAGTGAGCATCAGTGCTGCGGCCGAAGCCGCGATCATCAGTTCAAAACGCATGTCATTCTCCTTGTGACCGCGCACACATAGCAGGTTTTACGGACCGCGAATGCTGTTTTCTTAACCAAGTGTAATATTTTTTCGCACCTGCGGCATCGCACCTGCCGCAATCGCCACCTTTCCAGTCCTCAGGCCGCTGGAACCGCACGTCACCGTTGACACTCCGGCAGGCCTCGGCTACTTCGCGCCCTCCTTAATTAATGCGTGTCAACACGAAGGCCTTGCCATGAAAGTCCGTAGCTCTCTCAAGTCGCTGAAAAATCGTCACCGTGATTGCAAGGTCGTGAAACGTGGCGGCCGTGTCTATGTGATCAACAAGACCGACCCGCGCTTCAAAGCCCGTGCCGGCTAGGCTTTCACAGTCGATGGCTCGCAAGGCCGTCCTGTGGGATCTGGGCAAGGTCCTGCTGGACTGGTCGCCCGCCTATCTTTATCGCAAGATGTTCACAGATGAAGACGCGGTCCAGGACTTCCTGGGCCGTGTTTGCACAATGGAATGGCACACCGCGCACGATCGCGGCGTGCCGATGGCGGAGAACCGCCGCGCTCTGATCGCGCAATTTCCCGAGCATGAAGCGGCGATTCGCGCCTGGGAAAGCCGTTTTCCCGAAATGCTCAATGGCTCGGTCCCCGGCACTGCCGAAGTGATCGAAGCGCTCGCCACCGCTGGCGTGCCGCAATACGCCCTCACCAATCTGCCGGCCGAATGGGTCGAGCCCGTCAACCGGCTCTATCCGGCGATGCGCCATATGCGTGATACCATCGTGTCGGCCCATGAGGGGGTGGTGAAGCCGGACCGGCGCATCTACGAAATCACAGCTGCGCGCCTGCCCCACGACCCGGCCGATGTGATCTTCTTCGATGATCGCGAGGCGAATGTGATCGCCGCGCGCGAATTCGGCTTCGATGCCGAGCTGTTTACCGGCGAAACCAAGCTTCGCGCCGACCTCGCAGCGCGAGGCCTGCTCTAGCCCGAACGGCGTCGGGCGACATTCCAGACCGTTAGAATCAGCAAGCCTCTATCCACGCCGCCCCGCTTGGCTTTAAATGCATACCGAAAACACGAAACCGCCGCAGGCTGGCATCAGACCGGCCCCGCCCATTGGTCGAAATCGAGGAGCACGTCATGGATCTCAACTTCACGCCCGAGGAAGAGGCCTTCCGCGCCGAAGTCCGCAGCTTTCTCAAGGATAATCTGTCGGAAGAGCTCGCGACCAAGGTTCGCAATGGCGAGGAGCTCGGCAAGGCCGACATGGAAGCCTGGCACGCGACGCTGCAGAGCCGCAACTGGCTCGCCGTAACCTGGCCAAAGGAATATGGCGGCCCGGGCTGGAATGCGGTGCAGCGCCATATCTTCGACGAGGAATGCGCCATGGCCAATACGCCGCGCATCGTCCCCTTCGGTCTGGGCATGCTCGGCCCGGTCCTGATCAAGTTCGGCACCGACAAGCAAAAGGCCGACATATTGCCGCGCATTCTCGACGGCAGTGATTGGTGGTGCCAGGGCTATTCCGAGCCGGGCGCCGGTTCCGATCTCGCCAGTCTCAAAACCCGAGCCATTCGCGAGGGCGATGATTACATCATCAATGGTCAGAAGACCTGGACCACGCTGGGCCAGTACGCCGACAAGATTTTCTGCCTCGTGCGCACCTCGACCGAGGGCAAGCGCCAGGAGGGGATTTCCTTCGTGCTGGTGGATATCAAGACGCCCGGCATTGAAGTGCGTCCGATCAAGCTGATCGAGGGCGGGTATGAAGTGAATGAGGTCTTCTTCTCCGATGTCCGCGTGCCGGTCTCCAATCTGGTCGGGGTCGAGAATGAAGGCTGGACCATCGCCAAATTCCTCCTCACCCATGAGCGCACCGGCATTGCCGGCGTCGGCAGTTCGACTCAAGCCCTGGCCGAGCTGAAAGCCCTGGCTCGCAAGCTGAAACGCCGCGGCAAACCCCTGATCGAAGATCCGCTGTTCGCGGCGCGCATCGCCCAGGCCGAGATTGATCTGGAAGCGCTGCGGATGACCAATCTTCGCGTACTCGTCGATGCCTCCGGCGGGGCCGCCTCCAACACCATCGCCTCGATGCTCAAAATCAAGGGCACGGTGATCCGGCAAAATCTCGACGATCTTGCCCGCCGCGCCCTTGGACCGGCCGCCGCACCCTTCCCGCTGGACGCGCTGGCCGGCAATCTCGCCGTCGCGCCACCGGAAGCGGCCGCCAGCGCCGCGAGCTATTTCAATAATCGCAAGCTTTCGATTTTCGGTGGGTCCAACGAGATCCAGCGCAATATCATCGCCAAAGACCTGTTCGGAGCCTGAGCCATGAATTTCAATCAAACCGACGACCGGCGCATGATCTCCGACAGCCTGCGCCGCTATCTCGCCGACCAGTATCCGGTCGAACACCGCATCAAGGTTGCTTATGACGCGCCCTTCCACGACGCCAAAAAATGGGGCGAGCTGGCCGAGCTCGGCATTCTTGGCGCCCTCGTCTCCGAGGAACAGGGCGGATTCGGCGGCGAGGGCTTCGATATCACAGTGGTCTTCGAGGAATTCGGCCGCGCTTTGTGCCCTGAACCGATGCTGGGCAATCTGATGAGCCTGCGCCTCTATGCCGGCCTCGGCCAGCAGAACAAGGTCGATGCCATCATCGCCGGCACCGCCCGCACCGCTCTGGCCGTGTTCGAGGCAGACGCCTTCACCGACACCAGCGAGGTCGCCACTGCCGCGACCAAGTCCGGCGAGAGCTGGACGCTGAACGGCCGCAAGAGCCTGGTCTACGGTGCCCACGCCGCCGACACCCTGCTCGTCGTCGCCCGCACCCCGGCCGGCAAGGTCGGCCTGTTCGAGATCGAGGCCTCAGCCGCCGATATTCACGCCTATGCGATGATTGATGGTGGCGGTGCCGCAGAAGTCGGGCTCGACAATACGCCCGCCAAATGCCTGTCCGAAGACGCCGCCGACGCCATCGAAGCCGCCCTCGATGCCGGCCGCCTGGCGCTCTGCGCCGAGGCCGTCGGCGCGATGGATGTGCTCAAGGAGATGACCAAGGACTATCTGATGCAGCGCCAGCAATTCGGCCGTCCGATTGCGACCTTCCAAGCCCTGCAGCACCGCCTCGTCGATCTCTCGATCGAGATCGAACAGGCGCGTTCCATCACCATCCACGCCGCCGGCGCCCTCGACACGTCGGGCCGCGCCCTCGCCGTGGCCAAAGCCAAAAACCTGATCGGCCGCGCCGGCAAGCTCGTCGCCGAGGAAGCCATCCAGATGCATGGCGGCATCGGCATGACCTGGGAATATGCCGGCTCCCACTACGCCAAACGCCTGACCATGCTCGACGCCCAGATGGGCGATACGGAAGATCAGCTGCGGCGGGTGATGGAGTTGATGGCGGCTTAAAGGGCTGGGGGTATGCGCCGGGGGTGCGTGCCCCCTCACCCCGCCAGCCCATACCCCGTGCTGCGCCCGCCCCCGGCCAGCTTCACCAGCACGCCACGCGCCACCAGATCCTGGATATCGCGCAGCGCCGTATCCGGGGACGTCTTGGTCAAAGCAGCCCATTTCGATGTCGTCATCTTGCCTTCGAAACCGTCGAGCAGGCGATTGATCGCCTTGCTTTGGCGTTCGTTCAGCGGCTGGCCGGCGAGCTTTTCCCAGACCCGCGCCCGGGTCAGGACGTGCGCCAGTATCGTCTCGGCACCGTCGAAGGCGCGGTCGAGCACTTCCAGAAACCACATCAGCCAAGCGGTGATGTCGAGATCGCCCCTTTGGGTCCGCTCGAGCATGGCGTAGTAATCGCTGCGCTCGTGGCGGATTTGCGCAGAGAGGCTGTAGAAACGCTGGGCGCTGCCTTCCGAACGCGCCAGTTGCATGTCGGCGAGGGCGCGGGCGATGCGGCCATTGCCATCCTCGAACGGGTGAACGGTCACGAACCATAGATGCGCGAGTGCCGCCTTGAGCACCGGGTCCAGCGTCGGGCCACTGTTGAACCATGCGAGAAAGCGGCGCATTTCGCCGGGCAGGCGATCAGCGTCAGGCGCTTCGAAATGCACGGTCTCATGCCCCACTGCGCCGGAAACGACCTGCATCGGTCCGGAAGCCGGGCCGCGCCAGGCACCGGTCACGATGCGGCTCATACCGCTGCGACCTGCGGGAAACAGCGAGGCCTGCCAGGCAAACAGGCGCTCGGACGTCAGCTCTGCTCCGTAATTGCCGGTCGCATCCAGCATCATCTCGACGACACCATCGACATTGCGGTCAGCGGGAACCAAACCGGCGATATCCAGCCCCAGCCGCCGCGCCACCGATGAGCGAACCTGTGCCCGGTCGAGTATTTCACCCTCGATTTCGCTGGATTTGAGGACATCTTCGGTGAGCGTTGCCAGCTGGGCCTGACCGCGCAGCGCAAACCCCAACGCGCCCATACGGCCAAACAACCGCCCCTGCCGGTGGCGCACCGCCGCCAACTTGTCAGCCACAGCAGCCTCGCTCCATGTGAAGCAGGGCCAGTCGGCCAAGTCATGGATATATTCCGCCATTCGCCGCACCTTATGCGGTGAATATGCCAGTTAATCGCCGCATGAGCAAGACTATTCGCCGCATATTGTGCGGTGAATAGGATCGGCATTCGCCGCAAAGCGGGGCGGGGTGTACCATGGGGACGCGTCCCACAGGAGACGTGGAGTCTTCCCCGGGACACGTACCAGAGGTACATGTCCCTATCCCCCAAGCCGTACAGGACACCCGCCATGACCCAGCTTCGCCCTCTCGGCTCCAGCCGCCTGATGACGCCGGCCCTCGTGTTCGGCGGCAATGTATTTGGCTGGACGCTGCAGTCGCCGCAGGCCTTCGACGTGCTCGACCGCTTCATCGCGGGCGGCGGGACGATGATCGACACCGCTGATGTCTATTCGGCCTGGGTTCCGGGCCATGTCGGCGGCGAATCCGAGACGGTGATCGGGGACTGGCTCAAGCGGCGGGGCCGGCGCGATGATGTGTTGATTGCGACCAAGGTCGGCATGCTGCCGATCGACGGGCCCAAACCGCTCGATCCGGAACTGATTGCGCGCCATGTCGAGGCCTCCCTCAACCGGCTGCAGACGGATCATATCGACCTCTATTACGCGCACCAGGACGATCCCGACACGCCGATGGACGAGGTGTTGCACGCGTTTTCCGAGCTGGTTGATGCCGGCAAGGTGAAGGCGCTCGGAGCGTCCAACTTCTCGGCCGAACGGTTGGGCCAATCGCTGGAGATGAGTGCGGCGCGCGGTTGGGCCGCCTATTCAGTGCTGCAGCCGGAATTCAATCTGATCCGACGCCACCGCTTTGCCGGCGCGCTGCGCGATTTGTGCATCAAGAAGAATATCGGCGTCTTAAGCTATTTCGGGCTCGCTTCGGGCTTTCTGACCGGCAAATACCGCTCGCAGGCCGATCTCGGCAAAAGCTCGCGCGGCGACCGGATGACCGCCTATTTCACGCCGCCACACATGGCACTGCTCGGCGTGATGGATACCATCGCGGCAGAGACCGGCGCCAGCCTGTCACAAATCTCTCTCGCCTGGATCGCGGCCCAGCCCGGTATCATCGCCCCGATCGCCAGCGCCACCAGCATCAAGCAGCTCGACGAATTGCTGGGCGCGCTGACGCTGGAACTCGGCGCGGAGCAGCTGGCACGGCTGGACGCGGCAAAGGTTTAGGGCGAGACGAAACGAGTCACGCAATACATCTTCCCCGTACCGCGTTCCACAGTTACATCTTGGCGATATTCCACGCCGATCCTCGGCCCAATGAAAGAACCCCTTCATGGCAGCCTTCCCCTTCACCATGCTCGGCACGCTCGCTGCCGTTCTGTTGACGCAGCTGTTCGCAGTCCGCACCGGCCAGATGCGTGGCAAGACTGGCGTCAAGGCGCCGGCCATGTCCGGCTCGGATGAGTTCGAGCGCGCCAATCGCGTCCACCTCAACACCGTCGAACAAATCGTCATTTTCCTGCCCGTGCTGTGGGTTTTCGCTGCCGTCGCCGGTGATCTCTATGCCGGGATCGGCGCTGTCGTCTGGATCGTCGGGCGTGTGCTGTATTCGCAGGCCTATATGGCTGATCCAGCCAAGCGCGAGCTTGGCTTCATGATTGGCATCCTGGCTATTTTGCTGATGTTTCTGGGCGCGACCGGCCTGATCGTCTGGAGCCTGTTTACCGCGTGAAACCGGCGAGGATGGGGACACACTATAGTGTGTCCCCGACAAACCGCGCCGCCCTCTGGACGTCAGCGCCGGAGGGGCTATCCTTGCGACCATGATGATCCTGCTCGCCTCCGCCCTGCTGACCTTCGCCGCCGCTCAGAATGCGCCGCCGCTTGCCGAACCGCTGCAGATCGCGCCACAGGTCGAGTTTCAAACGCCGCAAGAACGGCTGACGGCACGGCTTGATGCCCTGGCGACGGCGGACGAGGCGCAGGCGCGGCCACTGGTCGACGAAATCCTGGCCCTGTGGGCCCATTCCGGCAGCGATACGATTTCGCTGCTGATGGATCGCGGCCATGCTGCCGAAGCCGCCGGCGATAACGAAATCGCGGCGCGCATGTATGACCATGTCACCGAACTGGCGCCGGACTTCGCCGAAGGCTGGCTCGCCGCCGGCCGTGTCGCGGCCCAGCTGGAAGACTGGACCTACGCCTTCCAGACACTCAACACCGCCCTGACGC
The DNA here is from genome assembly GCF_963975345.1 of uncultured Maricaulis sp. Classification (NCBI taxonomy): domain Bacteria; kingdom Pseudomonadati; phylum Pseudomonadota; class Alphaproteobacteria; order Maricaulales; family Maricaulaceae; genus Maricaulis; species uncultured Maricaulis sp. Next base: position 55,712 of record NZ_CAXBGE010000003.1, read on the forward strand.
TGGAGCCGCGCCGCTTCGACGCCTATGTCACACTCGGGCGGGTGCTGGAAAATGCCCAAGCCATCAATGCCGCGCTCGATGCCTATGAAGAGGCGCTGGATATCTACCCCACCTATGCCCCCGCGGTCGACGCCAAGGCCCGCATCGATGCGGCCCGCGCTGGCCGCGCGCTATAGCGGTGACGGCAGCGGGCCTCATCGCGCTGATTGCCCTCGCGGGGCTGCTCCTCGGCGCGCTCGGCGGTTGGCTGGTCTCGCAACGCATTGCCAAGGCGCATCCGCCAGCGGGCGAATTTGTCGAAATCGACGGCACCCGCCTGCATTTTCGCCGGAGCGGTGATCCGTCCCGGCCCGCCATATTGGTGTTGCATGGCGCCGCCTCCAATCTTGAGGAGCCGCGCCTGGCGCTCGGCGAGGCTTTCGCTGGTGAGAATGTGATCTGGCTTGACCGTCCCGGCCTTGGCTGGAGCGAGCGGCCGAAATCGAAACGCTGGTCGCCCGCCGACGAAGCGGCACTAATCGTCAAATTCCTCGACCAGCTGGAGATTTCCGGAGCTGTCGTGATCGGACATTCCTGGGGCGGGGCGATCGCGATGCGGCTCGCCATTGATCATCCTGAACGCGTCACCGGTCTGGTGCTGATCGCGCCGGCGCTGTCGGCCTGGATCGGCGAGGCGGCCTGGTTCAACGCCGCCAGTGGTTGGCCGCTGATCGGCCCCTTGATGACGCGTGTGATCATTCCGCTCGCCGGTCATGGTCAGCTCACAGCCGGCGCGCACTCGGCTTTCCTTCCGGAAGCGGTGCCGGAAGGCTATGTCGCAGCGTCGCACCTGCCGTTGATCCTGCGACCGGGCAATTGGGTCGCCAATGCGCGCGACATGATGCAGGTCAATACGCATCTGGAGCTGCAGGAAGGCCGTTATCAGGATGTTGCTCTGCCGACAGTGTTTCTGGCCGGAAAGGCCGACACGGTCGTGTGGACCCATCGCCATTCCGGCCAAGTCTCGGCGCGGATGCTCAATGCCGAGCTGCGGCTGATTTCCGGTGCCGGCCACAATCTGCACCACCATCATCCCCAAGCCGTGCTGGAAGCGGTTTTCGCGGTGCGGGAGCAGGCCGGATAGCTGATGAATCCGGTGGAAATCACTGGCCGACCGGCTTGAGGCGAAGACCTGGCCAGACTAGGGTCGCGCTCCGCCGCAGCAAAGGTTACCGAGATGGCTTTCACCGACACCGCCCCAACAGGCCCGATTGACGAATCCGACGCCATGGGAGGGGTCGCGCGCGATCATCTGAAGGCTTTTGTCGCGCGGATTGAACGGCTTGAAGAAGACAAGGCCAATGTCGCCGCCGACATCAAGGAAGTCTATGCCGAGGTCAAATCCATGGGCTTCGATCCCAAGGTGATGCGCAAGGTGATCTCCCTGCGCAAGATCGACCGGCAGGAGCGCCAGGAGATGGAAGCACTTCTGGAATTGTATCTCGGTGCCGTCGAGAGTTAGACTGCCGGCCTCCCCTTACGGAGGAAAGCGTGCCCCGAAAGATCGACGAGAAGAAGACCCGCAAGGCGCTGCGCCGGCTGGAGCGCGCCAAGCGCACCGCCGAGCAGGCCGGCTCGCCGGAGGCTTCGCTGTCGGAATGGGAAGGCGAGTTTCTCGGCTCGCTGGAAGAGCGGCTCGAAACTTATGGCTCGGCCTTCAATGATCCCGGCAAGGGCGATACCGAAGAAGCCCTCTCGGCGCGGCAAGCCCTGAAACTGCGTGAAATCGAGAAGAAAGCTGCCGGCAAGGCGCGCAAGCCGATGTCGCAGGGAACAGGCTTCAAACGCAAAACGCCGGGCCCGGGCCCGCGCTCGCGCGAGATCCACGAGGATTTCGATCCGGCCCCGCCGGCCGAGCCACCCGCCGCAGATCACCCTGCCACCAAGCCTGCCCAGCCTCGCCCGGCCGGTGGATTCACGCCCCGCGTGATTGAGGGCGGTAAGACTCGCCTTTGAGGCATGGTGTTATCGCGGCGTTAAATCTGTTGCCAATCTCAACGCGCCCGGCTGCGGCAAACGCGTATCATCGCCCTTCGATCCAAGGAGATCAGAGCGATGTTTGATACGATGTTTGACCCGACGTCCCAGTTCGAAACCCTGCAGGAGGACGTCCTTCACAGTCTCGAGAGCGCGATGGAAAATGGCTTGTCGACCGTGCGCGGCGCGGCAGCTTTCCACCAGGCGATGGAGCGGCTGGACCGGCTCAGCGAGATCAAGGCCGACCAGATTTACGCACCGCTTTCCGCCGACCCCCTATCGCGCGACTATGTCTTGCATCTCGACGAGCAATTGCTCGGCCTGATGGGTCGGATCGATGTGCTTCGAACCCATGTCGAGCTTGGTCTTGAAACCGGCAGCGACAATGCAACGGGCCTGCGGGATTCGCTGCAAGCCCTGCTGCGGCAGCTGAAAATCTCCTTCAGCCGTGAAGCGGCCCTGATCCCGGTCTATGTGGCTTGGCAGGAACGTGAAGCGATGCGGGCGCCACCACCGCCGCCGGAATTGCAACTGGTCAACACTCACCCCTGATTTTACCCCATCTCCCTGCCGCGCGCCCTCCCCCCGACGCGACGACACGGACAGCGGACCGGCTCCAATTGGAACCGGTCCGTTATTTTGTGAGCGCATCCCGGCGCAATCTGGCTTGTCGTGATCATGCGCGCTATGCACAGCCTCCGATCGGACCGGAGCCGGGAATGACGCCGCAAGAACAGAAATTCTGGGACCGTTTTCGATCCGCAATGGACATTGAAACCGCGGAGCCAGCCGACATTTTCAGGTTTGGTGACAGCGCGGCCATGTCGAATGAATTGCTCGATCTCGTCCTGTCCGGCCGCAAGCGTGCGACCTGCGCACTGGCCCGCTGGTACGGCCCGGGCCTGGCCCCGCTACCGGTTGCCGGCGCGCTCTGCGTGATCCTCGATGGCGATGACCAGCCCCGGTGTGTGATCCGAACCGCGTCCGTCGAGCTGCGCCCTGTCAGGGCGGTCGAGGCGGATTTCGCGCGCGATGAAGGCGAGGGAGACCTCAGTCTTGAATGGTGGCGGGCGGCGCATCTCGAGTTCTGGCAGCGCGAAGCCAACCGCGAAGGTTTCACCTTCTCCGAAGACCTCGACGCCCTGCTTCATCGCTTCGTTCTGGTCTGGTCTGAATAGAAACGGGCCGGCTACCAGAAGGAACCGGCCCGCTTCATAACCCGCCGCACAACACGCGGCAGACATCCCGTGGCTGGGAAGTGTGTCTGGACGATCAGCCGGCGGCGCGGACGCCCTCGACATCGAGATCGTATTCGCGGACCTTGCGATACAAGGTCGAGCGGCCGACGCCGAGGCGGCGGGCGACTTCGCTCATCCGTCCGGCATAGGTCTCGATCGCGAACTCGATCAGGTCACGCTCGATATCTTCGAGCGAACGCAGATTGCCGCCAGCATCCATGATCTCGACCGGGGCAGGTTCGCCGCCGCCCGTCATCAGCTCGACAGCCGCCGGCGAGATATCGCCTGCAACAGCTGCACGGCTCTGGATATCGGGGGTCAGACCGGAGATTTGCGGGAAATCGGCTGGCGTCAGATAATCGCTATCGGCGAGAATGACAGCGCGGAAGACCGCGTTTTCCAGCTGGCGCACATTGCCCGGCCAGTCGAATGAACTCAGAAGGGCGTGGGTTTCCGGCGCCGCATCGACGATGGACTTGCCTTCCTGGGCGTTGAAGCGGCCGATGAAATGGCGCACCAGAGCCGGAACATCTTCGCGGCGTGACCGCAAGGATGGCACTTCGATCGGGAAGACATTCAAACGATAGAACAGGTCTTCGCGGAAGGCACCGGCAGCAACAAGCTCGGTCAAATCGCGATTGGTCGCCGAAATGATGCGGGTATTGACCTTGACGGGGCGTTTGGAGCCGACCGGGTCAACCTCGCCTTCCTGCAGTGCGCGCAGCAGTTTGACCTGCATGTCGAGCGGCAGCTCACCGACTTCATCCAGGAAAAGAGTGCCACCATCGGCCTCCTGGAATTTGCCCATATGCTTGCCGACCGCGCCCGTGAAGGAGCCCTTTTCGTGACCGAACAGGGTGGATTCAACAAGGTTTTCCGGGATGGCGCCGCAATTGACTGCGACGAAGGCGCCGCCGGCGCGCTTGGATGCGGCCATGATCGACTGGGCGACCAATTCCTTGCCAACGCCGGAATCGCCGGTGACCAGGATCGGAATGTCTGATTGGGCGGCCCGTTCGCCGAGCCGGACCACCTGCTGCATCGAAGCGGCGGAGGCAATCATGTCGGCAAAGCCCGACATATTGGCGGCCTTGCGGGTCAGACGCTGCACTTCGCCGCTGAGAGTCTGGACCTTCAGCGCATTGCGGATCGACACCGCGATACGTTCCGGACTGGCCGGCTTGACGAAGAAGTCCACCGCACCGGCCCGCATCGCCGAGACAACCGTTTCGATACCGCCGCTTGCGGTCAATACGATCACCGGCAGATCCGGCAGCCGCTTCTTGACCGCGTCCAGCGTCTCCATGCCGTCCATCCCCGGCATGATCAGATCGAGCAGCATCACATCGACTGGCGAGGAGGCCACACGATCCAGGGCCGCATCGCCGCTTTCTGCGGTCTCTACGCGGTAGCCCTGCTTTTCGATCACCGCCTGAAGAAGGCGGCGTTGCGTCGGATCGTCATCAACGATCAGAACTGATTTCACCATCACACCCACGCCTTTTCGGTCGCATTGTTTTCGCCGGGTCTTTTGACCTCGCTGCCGTTTCCGACAGGGCGTCTATGCGGACCGTTATGGGACACTCTTCTAAATTTCACGTTTAAGAGGCGGCAAGGACCGGTTAAGCATAAGGAATTGGAAAGGGCTCGCCCCGACCCGCGAGAGACGATCATGGCTGATACGACTACCCCTTTCGGTCCCCGCCCGGTGCGCTGGGCCTTCCCGCCGAATGATGGATTTTTCGGATTGCAAGAGCATCAACGCCTGCAGATGATCCACGCCCTGCCGGGAATCCTCGTCTGGCCGATCCTGTTATTCGGTCTTGCGATCACCTTCCAATTCCTGTCCGGCGGTGCTTGGGCGTTGATCGACGGCAAGACGCTGGGCATCTCGCTCGAAACCACCCAATTCGCCGGATCGACGGTGGCCTATGGCGTGCTCGCCATGCTGATGTGGCATCACTTCGGCATTTATGCCGCTCACCGCGCCGCCTTCTCGGTGATCCCCAAACGCTGGTCCGAGCTGGTGATCGGCCTGCTCATCCTGGGTGCCATGTTGATGGTCGGAAGCCCGCTGACGGTCTGGTTTCACCAGTTCGCGATGGTTGATCCGAACCTGACACTGGCCGGCGGTGCCGATCTGAAAGACGTGTCCAATGTCGACAATTTCGTCCAGAGCGGAGCGGCCCTGTGGTCGATTGTCCTTTTGACACTGGTCGCGGCGCCGATTGTCGAGGAGATCCTGTTCCGCGGCTGGATGCTGCCCATGCTGGTTGCCCGCGGAGTGCCGGGTCTGTTTGCGGTGCTGATCTCAGGCCTCGCCTTTGGCCTGATCCATACCGGACAGGGCCTGATGGTGATGACATCGACCGCCCTGCTCGGATTTGCACTCGGTGCAGCCCGGCTCGCGACGGGGCGGGTCGCGGCATCGGTGTTGGGCCATATGGCCAATAATGCATGGGCGATATTCGCCGTACCCTTCCTCACCGGAATGCAGTCGGGGTGAGATTGACGCAGCGCAGCATCGGCGCTAGCGCTGCTGCATGACAAAGACCACTCCGAGACCCGCGCGCCCACCAGCACCGCTGATCCAGTTCAAAGGCGCCAAACCCCCGGCGCCAGCCTGGTTCCAGCGCGCGCTATCTGTGCCCTTCGAGACCGGCAGCGTGATCGTCGACGGCGCGACGATCCACTGGAAAGCCTGGGGCCAGACCGGCATGCCGGGTCTGGTGCTCGTGCATGGCGGCGTCGCGCACAAGGATTGGTGGGACTCCATCGGTCCCTTCCTGGCCGAGACACGGCGCGTCGTCGCGCTCGATTTGTCGGGCATGGGCGATAGCGATCACCGCGATGCTTACCGGATGGACACCTACGCCCTGGAAGCAATGACCGCCGGGCGCGCGGGCGGTGCGTTTGCGGCGGGCGCACCCTTCATGATCGGCCATTCCTTCGGCGGCTTTGTCGCGCTGGCAACGGCAGCTGAATTCGGAGCCGAACTGGCTGGCATCGCTGTGCTCGACAGCCCGGTTCGGCCACCCAGCGAACAGCGCCAATCCTCACCACCCAGCCGGGGCGGCGGCGTCTATGCGACGTTCGAAGCCGCCCTTGAGCGCTTCCGTCTCCTGCCGGAGCAGGACTGCGCCAATGCTTTCCTGATGGACCATATCGCCCGCCAGTCGCTGAAGCCGACAATCCGGCCGGATGGCAGTGACGGCTGGACCTGGAAATTCGATCCGCATCTGTGGAGCAAGCTGAGCTATGACCGCAAATCACCGGCTGAAATCGCGGCCGGGCTGAAATGCCGCATCGCCCTGTTTCGCGGTGCCGATTCAGTTCTTGTGACGGATGAGATCTGGGGTTTCATGCGCGAAACCTTCGGCGCTGACACGACGATGGTCTCGATCCCGGATGCGCAGCACCATCTGATTCTCGACCAGCCGATCGCCGTAGCTGTCGCGCTAGAAGTGCTGACCGGTCCAGGTTGGGGCTGAGCCGCGACAGAACGCCGCTGCAAAGCAGACTTCAATCGCAGAAATCAGTCCCAAAATTCAGTCTTCGTGTTGCCGGATTTCGCGGGCGACATCGTCCGGCATGCCCGGATTGCGCACGATCATCGAACGGCGCAGGGCGCTGAGGATCGCGACCAGTATGACAGCGCCCAGCCAGATACCGCCAATCAGGCGCGCGGTTGGCCAAATCGGGTCTAGCGCGCCGAAATTGAGATATTCCATGCCGGCCAAGCCTGCATAGACGAGCAGGGCGAGAACACCGGACCAGATCGCGAACGGTATGCGCATCGAATTTCCCCCATTCCGCCGCAACCCATATTGAAACCCATCCCGCGCCACAACCGCCCGGTCGGGAAAAACCCGCAGCGTGGCACTGCCGCAACAATCCGGTTCCGATCGCCGTGGGCCGACCCAGAGCTGCGGCCCAGAGATCCCCGCAGTGCCTGCACTGCGTCAGCGGGGCATCTTGGCCTACGCTCCGGCGCGTGTTATCGGCAGATCAATATCAGTGACTCGAACAGGGGCAGTCCTCATGGCAGCTGACTACACGCGCGGCGAAATGAATATCACGGGCCAGGAACATACATTCAGTGGCTTCGTCAAAATCACCCTGTGGAGCTCCATGTTGCTGGGCCTCATTGTTTTCTATCTGACACTGGTCTTTGCCGCCGGTGCCGACTGGATGACATCGCTGATCGGCGTCGCCGTGCTCGGCTACGTGCTCGGCCTGGTGACCTCGATGAAAACCGCGTGGAATGTCACCGTAGCCGGCATGCTGGTCTTCGGCCTGATCTGCGGCGGCTTGGCACAATTGTTCAGCGTCTTCCTGGCCGGCTGAGCCAGCACCGGACTTTCAGACATCCATGACAGGAATTTTTCCGGCGGGCCTTCCCCTGACCGGCGAATTCGCGCATCGTATCCGCCTGCAACTTCGAGCGGCGGAACGATATGAGAATTGCTATTCTGAAAGAACGCCATGCGGGCGAAACCCGCGTCGCTGCAACCCCCGACACGATCAAGAAATTCGTCGCGGCCGGCCATCAGCTCGCGGTTGAAAAAGGCGCCGGCCTCACCGCATCGGTGACCGATGAGGCCTATGCGGCCGCCGGTGCCGAAATCGGCACGCTGGCCGCAGTGCTGAAGGGCGCTGACGCGCTCTTCTCGGTCCAGATGCCTGATGATGCCACGCTGGCCAAACTGCCCAAGGGCATGCTGTTGGTGGCGCATCTCGACCCCTATGGCGCGCAAGAGCGCGCCAAGGCACTGGCCAAGGCCGGGATCGATGCACTGGCGATGGAATTTGTACCGCGCATCAGCCGGGCCCAAGCGATGGATGCGCTCTCCAGCCAGTCCAATCTGGCCGGCTATCGCGCCATTATCGAAGCGGCCCACATCTATGGCCGCGCCTTCCCGATGATGATGACCGCTGCGGGCACCGTTGCTCCGGCCAAGGCGTTCATTATGGGCGCCGGTGTTGCCGGTCTGCAGGCGATCGCCACGGCGCGCCGGCTCGGCGCTGTCGTTTCCGCAACAGATGTCCGCCCGGCCTCGAAGGAACAGGTCGCCTCGCTTGGCGCCAAATTCGTCGCCGTCGAGGATGAGGAATTCAAACAGGCCGAGACCGCTGGCGGCTATGCCAAGCAGATGTCGCCGGAATACCAAGCCAAACAGGCCGAACTGGTCGCCGGCCATATCGCCAAGCAGGACATCGTCGTCACCACAGCGCTGATCCCGGGCCGTCCCGCTCCGGTGCTCATCACCAAAGCCATGGTTGAAGCGATGAAGCCCGGCTCGGTGATCATCGATCTGGCCGCGCCCAATGGCGGCAATTGCGAACTGACCAAGGCCGACGAGATCGTCACGCATCAGGGCGTGATGATCGCCGGCTTCTCCAACCTGCCCGGTCGTCTCGCCGCCGACAGCTCGGCCCTCTACGCCAAGAACCTCGCCAATCTCCTGCCGCTTCTGGTTGGTGAAGATGGCGGACGCGCCCCGCATTGGGACGATGAAATCATCCAGGGCATGGCCCTGACGCGCGATGGCGCAGTTGTGCACCCCACACTCGTGAAACAGGAGGCCTGATCCGATGGAAGCCGTTGATCCCGTCATCTTTCGCCTCGCGATCTTCATTCTCGCGATTTTCATTGGCTATTACGTCGTCTGGTCGGTGACACCCGCCCTGCACACGCCGTTGATGGCCGTCACCAATGCGATCTCCTCGGTGATTATCGTTGGTGCCCTGCTGGCTGCCACTGCGACCGGCGTGACCGATGATGGCAGCGGCGGGGCCGGCTTCTCGCGCGGTCTCGGCACGCTCGCCATCGTGCTCGCGAGCGTCAATATTTTCGGTGGATTCCTTGTCACCCAGCGGATGCTGGCGATGTACAAGAAAAAGGAGCGCTAGGCCCATGTCGGCGAATATTGCAGCCCTCCTCTATCTCACCTCCGGCATCCTCTTCATCCTCGCCTTGCGCGGTCTGTCGAGCCCGGAAACCGCCCGCCAGGGCAATGTCTTCGGCATGGCCGGGATGGCGATTGCCATTGTCACCTCACTTCTCGCCGCCCAACTCGACGGTGCCTCGATCGCCCTGATCGTCGGCGGCGTGATGGTTGGCGGTGGCATCGGTGCCGTGATCGCGCGACGCATCTCGATGACCTCGATGCCGCAGCTTGTCGCCGCCTTCCACTCGCTCGTCGGCATGGCCGCCGTGCTGGTAGCGGCCGCAGCCCTGTTTGCGCCAGAAGCTTTCGGGATCGCCGATCCGGTCACCGGGCATTTGCACAAGCTGTCGCTGTTTGAACTCTCAATCGGCACGGCGATCGGCGCCATCACCTTCTCCGGTTCGGTGATCGCCTTTGCCAAGCTCAACGGCAATATGTCGGGCGCGCCGATCCTTCTGCCGATGCGCCATGCGATCAATATCGCGCTCGGCCTTTTCATCGCCGTAATGATCGCCTTCCTGATGGCCTCAGGCGGTGAGGCCAAGATGGCTTTCTGGCTGATCGCCTTGGCCGCCTTCATTATCGGCGTCACCCTGATCATTCCGATTGGCGGCGCCGATATGCCGGTCGTCGTCTCGATGCTCAATTCCTATTCCGGCTGGGCTGCCGCCGCACTCGGCTTCACCCTGGAGAACACGGCCCTGCTGGTCACCGGCGCCCTGGTCGGCTCCTCCGGTGCGATCCTGTCCTACATCATGTGCAAGGGGATGAATCGCTCCTTCATCTCGGTCATACTCGGCGGATTCGGCGATGATGGCGGCGCTGCTGCTGTCGCCGGCCCGCAAGGCAATGCCAAGCAGGGCTCGGCCGAAGACGCAGCTTTCGTGCTCAAGAATGCCGGCAAGGTCATCATCGTGCCCGGCTATGGCATGGCCGTTGCCCAGGCCCAGCACGCGCTGAAGGAGATGGCCGATATCCTCAAACATGAGGGCGTCGATGTCTCCTACGCGATCCATCCGGTCGCCGGGCGGATGCCGGGGCATATGAATGTCCTGCTCGCCGAAGCCCAAGTGCCCTATGACGAGGTGTTCGAACTGGAGGATATCAATTCGGCCTTTTCCAATGCCGACGTCGCCTTCGTGATCGGCGCCAATGACGTCACCAATCCGGCCGCCGAGGACGATCCGTCATCGCCGATCTATGGCATGCCGGTGCTGCAGGTGTGGAAGGCCAAGACCGTCTTCTTCGTCAAACGCTCGCTCGCCTCCGGCTATGCCGGCGTCGAGAACCCGCTCTTCTTCCGCGACAATACGATGATGCTTCTCGGCGACGCCAAGAAAATGACGGAAGAGATCAACAAGGCGATGGGCTGATCGAGCACAGGGTCGTTCGCGCTGGAGTGAATTGCTGATGCTCACCGCGCTTGCCGGATGGTTCGTCTTCATTGTGCTGAGCCTCATCGCCGGACTGCACGCCTATTGGGGCGCTGGCGGTCTGTGGCCGACAGCGAGCGAAGCCGATCTCGTCAAAACCGTCATCGGGATCAGCCATTCGCCGACCATGCCGGCCAGCGCGACGACGTTCGCAGTCGCAGCCCTGATCTTCGCAGCCGCCTGTTTTGGCTTTGGCCGGGGCGTGCTCGGCTTTGACAGCCTGATTTTCTCGCGCATCCCGCTGGCCGTAATCGCGCTGGTGATGCTGGCGCGCGGCATCTATGCCTACATGCCCGGCCCGTTCAGCCGCGCCAGCGAACCGTTTGCGACCTTGAACGCGATCTATTTCTCGCCGTTGGTCCTGGTCCTCGGGCTCGCCTGCGCCTGGCTTGCCCTCGCACCCGCCGAGACCTGACGTTCAAACTGTATTCATCCCTGCCGCCACAAACTGACCCCATGTTCGCGGAAATTATCCTCGCCTCGCTCGGCCCCGTCGCCGATGACTGCACCTGGAACGGCATTCCGCTGCATGGCGAGGTGCAAATCGTGGAGAGTTTTCCTGATATCCGGGTTCAGATCGTCAGCAGCTTCCCCGACCTCAAGGTCAAACAGGTCACCAGCTTCCCCGATCATTGCGGCGAATGGAGTTATGTGACGAGCTTTCCCGATTTCACGATCCAGTTCGTCGACAGCTTCCCGGACATCAAAATCAAATACGTGGAGAGTTTCCCCGGCCTGCCCTAGACTTGGCGCATGAGCTTTTACCACGAACACGTCCTGCCGCATTTGATCGGCTTCGCCTGCGGCCAACCGCAAATCATGAAGAAGCGCTCGCAGATCGTGCCGCTCGCCAGCGGCCGGGTGTTGGAGGTCGGCTTCGGTGCCGGGCCGAACCTGTCCTTCTACGATCCGGCCAAAGTCTCCCATCTCTACGCGCTGGAACCTTCCGAGGGCATGCGGCGCAAGGCGGCCGACGCGATCGCTGCCTGCCCGGTGACTGTCGAGCTGATCGATCTACCCGGCGAGGAGATTCCGCTCGAAGATGCCTCGGTCGATACCGTGGTGTTGACCTATACGCTGTGCACCATCCCCGACGCGATGGCAGCGCTTGCACAGATGCACCGCGTGCTCAAGCCGGGCGGCAAACTCTTGTTCTCAGAACATGGCGGCGCACCGGACGCCGATGTCGCGAAATGGCAAAGGCGGATCGAGCCGGTCTGGAAACCCATCGCCGGAGGCTGTCACCTCACTCGCCATCCCGACACCATGATGCAGGCGGCCGGCTTCGGGATCGAGCAGCTCGAAGCGATCTATCTGCCGAAAAGCCCAAAATTCGCGTCGTTCAATTATGCCGGCATCGCCGTCAAAGCCTGATCGCGGCTACATATCGATGCCCGGATCCTCGCCCGAGCGCAGCCAACCGGTGATCGCCAGACGCGGCGTGGTGACGTAATTGGCCACCATAGAGACAGCATGCGGCTGCGGGACTTTGAACAGGGCCAGCGAGTTCATACGCGGCACAAAAGCGGCTTCAACATTGCCGTCCGGATCATAAAACTGCAGCTGCCCGCCCCAATCGCCCTGCCAGCCAGAGGTCAGACCGAGCACGAAGGCGGCGACGCGGTTCTTGCCGGCGACGCCATCATCATGGCGGGTCAGGAAATGGCCGCCGCGATAACAGGTCAATTGCCCGTCAGCGAAGGTGATCTGCGGCGCATCAAGCACGTCGCGCATCGTGTCCAGGAAGGGTTCGCTATTGAGGAAGGCAAATAATTTGGCGAGCACGGGCGCCTCGGTCTCGAGGATGCCGGCATGGGCCTTGTCGTAAAGCGGATAGGTCTCGTAGAGATATTGAAAGCCGGCACGCGCCGCCTCGGCCACCCGCGCATCAAATTCAGCGCGCTGGACCGGTGGCAGATCGCGCATCGCGGCGGCGTCGAGATTGAGGTGCTTTTCCGCCAGCCGCGTCACCAGTAGCCATTTGGAGACATCGCCGATGGCGGCGGTCAGCTGCCGCAAGGCACCGCTGTCCAACAGCCCGACCAGGCGGCCACGGCCATCGGCCCGCAAGGCCGCGCGGGCCACGTCCAGATCAAGTGAGCGGGAAAGTTTCATCAACAAATGTCTACGCAGCCAAGCCGAACCAGAGCGTCCGCCAAGGCCCAAGTTTGCACATCGTCAATCACACTGGCAACCAGCCGGGCCGCAGCCATGCCGCGACAGATTGTCAGGCGCAGTCGGCACAGCGGGCCGCTGCCGGATCGATTTCCAGCCGCTTGGGCGCAATCGCCTCGCCGCATTCGACGCACCAGCCATACTCATCCTCATCGACCCGTTTCAGGGCCGCGTCGATCCGTCGGATTTCCTGGTTGCGGCGGACATCGGAAGCCCGCGCCATCGCCTGGACCTGCATCGAGTCCAGCCGAGACAGGCGGCCGATGGATTGTTGATCGAGTTCGACCGGCTCACGATCACCGATCGAAGCCTGCGACAGGGCAACCAGTTCGGCTTTCAGGGCCAAAAGGCATGCACGCGGGTCTTGCGCCATAAGATCTCACTTATCGTCATCATCGCCGGGCGGGCGGGAGCGCAATACGGGCAACATAGCGCCTTACGGCAGGCCGGGCGCGGTTTTCCGGCAGTCTTCCAGGCAATGGGGGGATAGCCACCTGCTCAATACCGGTAGCTTGGCGCGACCAGCCTGCCTAAACTCTACGCTCACTCTTGGGGGTCCCATGTCCGAAATCATATTGTCGCTCGCGGGCGTCTCGAAAACATTCAACGGCAAAGCCGCCGTCAGCGATCTGAGCTTCGACGTCCGGCGCGGCAAAATCACCGGCTTTCTCGGCCCCAATGGTGCCGGCAAATCGACCAGCCTGCGCATGGCACTCGGCATACTCACCCCCGATTCCGGCCAGGTCAGCCTGTTTGGCGGCCGGCCACGGGCCAGCGCCCTGGAACGGGTCGGCTTTCTACCCGAGGAACGCGGCCTCTATCGCAAGATGAAGGTGATCGACGTCATCATCTTCTTCGCACGCCTGAAGGGCGTTGCGCCGATTGAGGCGCGGCGCCGCGGCCTGGCCATGCTGGATGAATTCGGCCTTGGCGATGTCGCCGAGAGCAAGGTGAAAACCCTCTCCAAGGGCATGGCGCAGAAGATCCAGATCATCGCGACCCTGATCCATGATCCGGAATTCATCATTCTCGACGAACCGTTTTCCGGCCTCGACCCGGTCAACCAGAAAGCCCTGGAACGGATCGTGCGGGCCCGCGCCGAAGCCGGGGCGACGATCCTGTTCTCCACCCATGTGATGGAACATGCCGAACGCCTGTGTGACCAGATCGTTCTGGTGGCAAGGGGCCGCAAAGTGTTTGACGGTACGGTCGAAGAGGCGCTGGGCCATGTGCCGCGCCGCGTCGTGCTGGAAACAGTCTCGGAGACTGATTTGACACCGGTCTTCGCGCCACTTGGGGAAATCGCGGAATCCCGCGCCAACGCCGACGGTGCCCATCACTGGATGATCAATCTGGGCCGCGGTGTCGAAGCTCAGGATGTGCTGAAGGCTTGCGTCGACGGCAATATCAAGCTGCTCCGCTTCGAGCCGGCACGCGCCCATCTGCACGACGCCTTCGTCCACCTGGTTGAAACCAGTGGCCAGTTTTCCAACGAAAAGCTTGAAGGGGAGGCCGTCTGATGCGCGCTATCTATCTCATCGCCCGCCGCGAATACCTCTCCTATGTCGCCACTTGGGGCTTCTGGCTCTCGCTCGCCTCGATGCCGATGTTCATGGCATTGGGGTTCGGTTTGCCGATCCTGATCGAGAATTCCCAGCCGGTCCGCTATTACGCCGTGATCGACGAGTCCGGCGGTGCGCTGGAGGCTGCCATCACTGCCCAAGCCGAGACGGCAACCGACGCAGCCGCCTCGGATGCGCCCGCCTCCGCTGACAAATATATCCGCGTCCACCCGCCAGCGACCGACATCGAGGCCCTGCGCCCCTTCCTGCTTGGCGAACAAAAGGTCGAGACTGATGACGGGCCGCAGCCGCTTTTTGCTGCGATCTACCTGCGCCAGGACGCAACAGGTGGTGTCGAGATCGAATACTGGAGCACCAATCTGACCGATGGCGAATTGCGCGCCGATATCCGCCGCACCCTGAGCGAATACATGCAGCTCAACCGGTTGATCGAAAACGGTGTCTCGCCTGAGCTTGTCGCAGAGGCAGGGGCATTGGCGCCCACCGTGCGCGAGCTCAATCCCGAACGCAGCGTCGACACCGCCGAAGTCACGAGTGCCGAGCGCCTGCCGATCATTGTCGCGATTGGTGTCGCTTTCGGGCTGTGGATTGTGATCTTCTCGGTGGTGAACATGTTGCTGACGGCGATGATCGAGGAGAAGGGCAATAAAGTGCTCGAAATGATGCTCGCCTCCTCACGCCATCATGAGATCCTGACCGGCAAACTATTGGGCGTCGCCCTGGTATCGACCACCCTGCTGCTGGTCTGGGGCGGATTGGCGGCGACGGTCGGGCTTGGGCTGCAACAACTACCGTTCGCGGCGGGTCTGCCACTGGGCGAGATCATGGCGGCGGTGCTCGATCCGGGCCTGATCTTCCCCGCCATCGGCTATTTCATCATCGGCTATCTGATGTATGGGGCGATTTTCCTCGCCATCGGATCCCTGTGCGAAACCCTGCAGGATGCCCAGACCCTGATGAGCCCGATGATGCTGATCATGATGGTGCCGCTCTTCCTGGTGATGGTGGCGGCCGATTCCCCCGACTCGCCGATCATCGTGATTGCCAGCTGGGTGCCGCTTTGGACGCCCTTCATCATGCTGGCGCGCTTGCCCCAGGATCCAGCCCTGTTCGATATCATCGGCACGACACTGGTGATGGTCGCCACGGCGGCTGGCGTGATCTGGGGTGCGGGCGTGATGTTTCGCATGGGCGCGCTCAACCAGGCCAATCAGGACACGGTGAAAGGCTGGTTCCGCCTTGGCGGCAAGCGCAAGCCGGGCTGACGCGGGCAAGGCTCCGACTTGGAACGAAAGAAAACGCCGCGTCCCTGAGGGGCGCGGCGTTTTCGGTAATTCTACAGGCTCTGGCGAACCCTAGCGACGAACGGTGCCACCACGGACGGCGACAAGGCCTTCACGCTGGGCGCGCTTGCGGGCGAGCTTGCGCGCACGGCGAATGGCTTCAGCCTTCTGGCGAGCCTTCTTCTCCGAGGGCTTCTCGTAATGATTCCGACGTTTCATTTCACGGAAGGTACCCTCCCGTTGCATTTTTTTCTTCAGCGCGCGGAGCGCTTGCTCCACATTATTATCGCGCACAACGATCTGAACGATGGCTCTCTCTCCATTTTGCTGGACGCGAGGGCCACCCCCACGTCGCTAGTTTGCCAGAGGCGCGGCTGATACCAGAGCCGCGAAGCTGAGTCTACTCTGTCAGCGCACTCGAACCGGGTGACGCCGCGAGCCCAGTCCGGTACATATGGCACATGATCGACGCTCAAACCGCCCCCCGCACTCACTCCGAGACCGTCCGCACGCAGTTGCTGGAGGCCGCACTGGCCCATGCAGCGTTTGACGGCTGGTCCGCTTCGACCTTCAAAAAGGCCTGCGACGACACCGGTTTGTCGCCAGGAGATGCCCGAAACGCCTGTCCTGGCGGGGATCTCGACCTGATCGCCTTCTGGTCGCGTCAACTTGATCGCGAGGCGGGACGCAACATCGTCAAGGCCGAACTGGCCAAGATGAAGATCCGCGAACGCGTCACCTTCGGCGTGCTGTGCCGCCTCGAATTAATCGCCCCGCATGAAGAAGCCGCCCGCCGGGCCCGGGCGCGACTGCTTTTGCCTGATGCAGCGACGCAAGGACCGCAACTGCTCTGGGCGACGGCCGACACGATCTGGCGCGCCATTGGCGATACGTCGACCGATGCGAATTTCTATTCCAAGCGGGCGATTCTCTCCGGCGTCTTCGCCACCACATTGTCGAGCTGGCTCAACGAGGACAGCGCCGACAAAACACAAGCGCGCGAATTTCTCGATCGTCGGATCCAGAATGTGATGGATTTCGAGAAGACCAAGGGCCAGATTCTCAAACTCACCGCCGATCTACCCGACATTGGCGGCCTGCTCGGCAAGCTGCGCTACGGGCCCGGCCCGCGCAGCTAGATCGCCTCAAGCCCCTAGCGCGGCCGTAGAGACGCGTAATGGGTGTCCAGCGCCGCAACCTCGACCAATTGACGTTCCGGCCAGCGCAGGGCGGTCAGCTGGCCACCAAACACACATCCTGTATCGATACAGATGGTGCGATTGACCCAAACCGCCTCGGTCACCGCCATATGGCCGTAAACCACATGCGCGTCGCCGGCATAATCGAGTGCCCAGTCCAGGCGGATTGGCAGGCCGTATTCGTCATGCTCGCCCGTCGTGGCGCCATAGAGCGCAAAACCGCGCGCCTTGCCGCCGCTCTGGTAGTGCATCTCCTCGACCAAGCCTGCATGGGCGACGATCAACCCGCCATTGTCGAGGACATGGTGATGCGCCAACTGGTCGAGAAAATCATGCACAGTGTCGCGAAACCCGTGTCCCTGGGTTTCGAACTGGGCGATCGTATCGCCGAGCCCATGGCTGATCTTGACGTCACGACCGAGCAGCCAGCGGCGAAGCTTGTCGTCATGATTGCCGCTGACGCACAGCGCACGGTCGGCCTCGACCATCGACATCACCAGGCGCAGCACGTCGGGTGAGCGCGGCCCGCGATCAACCAGATCGCCGAGAAAGATCACGCGCCGGCCCAGCGGATGCGAGACCTCGTAAGTGCGAAACCCCTCGGGCCCGTCGCGCTCGACCCGGTAGCCCAGCTTGCCCAGCAGAATTTCCAACTCGCCGGCACAGCCATGTACATCGCCGACAATGTCGAACGGGCCACAATCATGGCGGCGGTCAAAATGGAGGGTGTTGCGGGGCAGCATCTAAGCTCTAGGTAAGGTGGTCGGCAAGCAACCACAAGGCCCGGGAGCCTGTCCGGCTAGCCGCGCAGTGGTGCCAGACGGTTCACATGGCCCATCTTGCGGCCCTTGCGTGCCTTGCGCTTGCCATAGAGATGCAGCCGGACCTGCGGGTCCGAGGCGAGCGCCTTCCAGTCATCGACATCATGACCAATCAGATTGGTCATCACGGCGGCGGAGTGCGGGGTTGGATCGCCGAGCGGCCAACCGGCGACGGCGCGGATATGCTGTTCGAACTGGTCGCAGCCACAGGCATCCATCGTCCAGTGGCCGGTATTGTGGACGCGCGGCGCGATCTCATTGACCAGCAGCCTGCCGCCGCCGAGGTCGAACAATTCAACCGCAAACACGCCGACATGGTCCATCCCATCGCCGAGCGCCGTCGCGATCTCGAGCGCCCGGGCCTGCAGGGCCGCATCGACGCCCGGCGCCGGTGCCGTGCTCTGTCTCAGAATACCGTCCTGATGAATGTTTTCCGCCAGCGGCCAGGCCTTCACGCTGCCATCGATCGAACGGGCCGCGACAACGGATAATTCGCGCACGAAACCGGCTGCGCCCTCAAGGATAGCGGGCTGTTCGCCGATGGTCTCCCAGGCCCCAGCGGCATCGTCTGGTGTGCGGATCCAGGCCTGGCCCTTGCCGTCATAGCCGAAGCGGCGGGTCTTGAGCAGGGCGGGCAGGCCGGTCAGCGCGATTGCGGCCGGCAGATCGGCCAGCCCATCGACCGGCGCGAAGGGAACGGTGGCAACGCCGACGCTATTGATGAAACGCTTCTCGGTAATGCGGTCCTGGGTCAGTTCGAGCGAACGCGCGCCGGGCCGCAGGCATGAGGCAGCCGCGGCCACCGAAACCGTGTGGACGGGAATGTTCTCGAATTCATAGGTGATCGCATCGCAACGGGCCGCGAACGCCTCGACGGCGCCGTCATCACTCCAGGGCGCTGCCCAAGAGCGTGCCGCGACCCGGGCTGCGGGACAATCCGGGTCGGCATCGAAAATATGGATATCAAAGCCGAGCTTGGCACCGGCCATCGCCAGCATCCGGCCCAGCTGACCGCCGCCGAGAATGCCGATCACCGAGCCCGGCGCGAGCGGTCCTGTGCTCATCGTCCGCTCAATCCTCAACCGATTCCGCAACGCTGTCAGTCTGGGCCTGGCGCCAGGCCGACAGGGCGAGAGCGATAGCCGGGTCGGACAGCGACAGGATCGAGGCCGCCAGCAGACCGGCATTCGTCGCGCCCGCTTCACCGATCGCCAAGGTGCCGACCGGAACCCCGGCGGGCATTTGGACGATGGAAAGCAGGCTGTCCTGCCCGTTCAACGCCTTGGATTTGATCGGCACACCGAGCACAGGCAGCGTCGTCATCGAAGCGACCATGCCCGGCAAGTGGGCAGCGCCGCCCGCCCCGGCGATGATCACCTTGACGCCCCGGTCGCGCGCTGTTTTGGCAAATTCGACCATGCGGTCGGGAGTGCGGTGTGCCGACACAACGCGCGCCTCATAGCGGACGTGCAATGCCTCCAGAATCTCGGCGGATTTCTGCATCGTCGGCCAATCGGACCGCGAGCCCATGATGATCAGCACATCCGCTTGGGAATCGGGTGTCTGGTGGTCGGGGGAAACTGGAGAAAAGCCGCTCATGACGCTTCCTGCGTGTCAAAAGGAAGCGCGGGACCATAGCTTTCAGCAGCCACAGGTCAAGATGGCCAGCGGAAACACCGGCTTTCTTTTCGTTTTTGAGGGTTTCTTAACCACACTTGGCGAGCCTGAGGCTGAACAGAATCGCCCAGGACGGCCCTTCCATGCGTATCGGACCCACGAATACGACGCGAGACGTCACGCGTACCGGCAAGACCGGTGCCGCCAAGAGCTCTGGCTCGGCGAGCGCGGTCGACGCGCCGCAAGATGTCGCCTCGATCATGGGTGTGCCTGAAACCGAGCTGACGCCCAATGTCCAACGCGCCCTGCTGTCGCTGATGGGCGAGGTCGATCAGCTGCGCAAAGACACCGAACGCCTGCGCGGCCGGGTACGCGAACTGGAATCGCTCGCCGATCATGATGTGCTGCTGCCGGTGCTGAACCGGCGCGCCTTCCTGCGTGAAGTCAGCCGCGCTCTGGCGCTGGCCGAACGGCACAATGCGCCCTCGGCACTGGTCTATCTCGACCTGAACGGGTTCAAGGAAATCAACGACACCTATGGCCACGCGGCCGGTGACGCGGCGCTGCATCATGTCGCTGCGCAATTGACGGCGCATGTGCGCGAGACCGACGCGGTCGGCCGTCTGGGCGGGGATGAATTCGGCGTCGTGCTGACCCTGACCGGCCCGGCGGGAGCCGAGGTCAAGGCGCGCGAGCTGGTCGATATGCTGGAAAACGTGCCCTTCACGCATGGCGGCCGGGAAATGCATGTCGGCGTCGCCTGGGGTGCCTATCCGCTCGAAGCGGGCCGCAATGCTGATGAGGCGATGGCCGAGGCCGATGCGGTCATGTATGCGCGCAAACAGGACCAGAAGCGCCAGCTCGAAGCGGCTGCGCGCAAGGAAGCCTGACGCCGGCGCCAAGAGCGCCGCGAACGTCAATTCCAATCAGGCAATAATATCGGGCGTCAGCTGGTCGTTGAGGGCTGCGAGACTGTCTTTGATCCGCAGCTTTTCCTTTTTCAGACGCGCCAGCTTGAGCTGGTCGACGACGCCGTTTTCGGCCAAGGCGTCGACCTCATTATTCAGGGCCTCGTGCTCGTTACGCATGCTGAGAATGCGCGACCGAAGCTCCTGTTGATCCAAGAACTCTCCGTCCATTTCAGTACGGTCTCATTTCTGGCCAAGTTGGCCGTGCGGATCCTGCGGAGACTGGAAGCGTCCGTCGGCACCCGTCGCGCCGAAGCGCTGATGATAGTCCCATTTGTCCGCCAATGGAATCTCCGAGTCTCTGAATTCGACGCATTGCCTGCGGTCTATCAGCGACGCCCGCCTTCGAGGTCCTCGCCCCAGCGCCGGGTTGAGGCCCAGTCGAGCCCGAACAGGTCCAGCGCCCGCCCGACAGACTGGTCGACCAGGTCATCAATCGTGACCGGGTGGGCATAAAAGGCCGGCAGTGGCGGGCAAATTACAGCGCCCATTTCGGTCAGTGTAGCCATCGTGCGCAGGTGTCCGAGGTGAAACGGCGTCTCGCGCACCATCAACACAAGGCGCCGCCGCTCTTTGAGCACGACGTCAGCCGCGCGGGTCAAAAGACTGGAGGTCACGCCCGAGGCGATCTCAGACATGGTCCGCACCGAGCAGGGCGCGATCAGCATGCCGCGCGTCTTGAACGAGCCCGAGGCAATCGCCGCACCGACATCGGGCATTTTGTAAACATGGTCAGCGCCAGCACGGAATTCGGCGATCGACAGCGACGTCTCGTAGCGCAGCGTCATCTCGGCGGCTTTTGAGGCCACCATGTGACTTTCAATCCCCAGCGCCTTCAGGGCCTCCAGCGCGCGGATGCCGTAGATGATCCCGGAGGCCCCCGAGACCCCAACAATCAGGCGGTCTGTTTTCATCATCACGTAACCCCGAAACGTTTCGTGAGTAGACATAGCGCCGGAACGTGCTTCAATCCATTCATCCACTTCACCAGAGGAGTTTAATCCATGCCAATCGCAGCCCGCATTCGTGAGCTCGACGCCCGTCATATGCGTCTGGACGCCAAAATCGATGAGGTTTTCAAACACCCGTCGGCGGATTCGCTTGAGGTCGCGCGGATGAAGAAGGAGAAACTTCGACTGAAGGAACAGATAGAAGCCCTACGAACCAACGAGCTTAGAAGCTTCGTGGGGTGATGAATTTCAGGGGGGCGGCTTTCGGGCCGCCCCTTTTGCGTTGTAGAGTGCTGAAAACTTGGCCTGCGGGGGAAACGGAGATCTGAATGCGCATCCTGACCGCCACCGTCTTTTCCCTCTGCCTCGCCTGGCCGGCCATGGCTGCCGCCCCTGATCCTGACGATGCCTGCGCGAGTGGCTATGCCGCGCTTGATGCGGGTGATGGCGAAACCGCCGCCGGGCTACTGGAGCAATGTCTGAGCGAAAACGAACAAACGCCGGAAGCCGAAGTCCACACCTATGCAGCGCTCGCCAGCGCCTATCTGGCCGGCGAGCATTATCCCGAGGCCCTCTCGGCCTTCAACATGGCCTTCGCCATCGCCGACACGCAGCATGCCGAAATTGCCGATCCGACGCTGTGGCGCAATCGCGGCATCGCCCGGCTCCAGCTCGGGCAGTTGGACGGGGCACTGAGCGATTTGCAGCACGCTGCGGGCGAAATGCCTGATGACGTTCTGACCTATCTCAATATGGGTTTTGCCTACCAGCAAATGGAACGCCCGGCCGATGCCGTGGTGTCCTACGACGCCATTGTACGGCTGGAACCAGACTGGATGGGTGCATGGCTCAATCGCTCGAGCGCCCTGCTTGACGCCGGCATGACCGGCGCTGCCGTCGCCGACGCCCGCCGCGCTGTTGAGATGGAGCCGGAAAACGGGTCCTCGCTGAACATGCTGTGCTGGACCCTGATCCAGGACGGGCGCGCGGACACGGCGCTGCCGCTGTGCGAAGAAGCGGCTGCGATCGAACCCGACACCGGGGCCATCATTCACTCGCAAGCGACCGCGCTGGAAGCTGTCGGACGTCTCGATGAGGCCTTGCCGCTTTATCAGCGGGCGCACCAGCTTTCCCCGGACGACCCCCAAATTACCGCCGATTTCGAGCGGACCCGTCACCCCTGATACCGCGCTGACCTGGTCTGGCGGCTGCGTTGCCTAACGCCTCAGCCTGTGCCAGTTGAGACAATTGGACGGCGCTTGAAGCGCCGGTTTGACAGGAAGGTCTGATTTTATGGCTTCTGGCGATCGGGTTGCAATCATCACCGGCGGTGCAAACGGGATCGGCAAGGCTTGCGCCCGCCGTCTCAGCGAAGACGGCTGCAATGTCGTCATTGCCGATATCGACGCCACTGCCGGCACGGCGCTAGCCAGCGAGTTGGGCGGTGATCGCGGCAAGGCACTGTTTGTGCCCTGCGACGTCTCGGACAGGCTCTCGGTCAGCAATCTTCTGGCGGAAACGCGCTCGGCCTTCGACCGGCTCGACGTGCTCGTCAATAATGCGGGCGTGGTCGCACGCGGCGATATTCTCGAATTGTCCGAAGCCGATTTCGACCGCGTCATCAACGTCAATCTGCGCGGCGCTTTCCTGGTCGCCCGCGAATGCGCCAAACAGATGGTCGATCAGATCGAGGAGAGCGGCGAACGCCCCGATGATGCCCGCCGCCGCTATGCCATCATTAATATGTCTTCGGTCAACGGGATCATGGCGATCCCCGATCAGCTCGCCTATTGCACCAGCAAAGGCGCGCTCAACCAGCTGACCAAATCCATGGCCCTGTCGTTGGCCAAATACGGCATTCGCGTCAATGCGATCGGGCCGGGCAGCATCAATACCGATGTGCTCAAATCGGTGAATGACGACAAGGCCGCGATGGACAAGATGTTGTCACGTACGCCGATGGGCCGGATCGGCGATCCGGACGAGATCGCGTCGGTGGCGTCATTCCTCGCCTCGAAGGATTCCAGCTATATCACTGGCACCACCATCTATGCCGATGGCGGCCGGATGGCACTCAATTACACCGTAAAGCCAAACTGACCCACGCGCCGCAGGTGCGAGGCATACAGCGCACGCTGGCAACCTCATGCCACGCTACCGATGGGTGAGGTCAGCCCTAACAGTTCTTCTGAAAATAAAGGGAGTTGCTCTCCAGATAGGTCTGAAGGGTGCTCCCAGCGAGCGGCGCGAATCTGCTCGTGAATCGATTGACCTCTCGGTAGCCGCTGATCTGGAGCTGCGCCCGGTAGCGTCTTGAGAATGCATCATTGTAATCGCGAAACGAAATTTGGCCGCAAGCTGGCGGCGGTGCGACATTCATGACTGAAGGGTCTCCAATGCGCAAAAATGCCGTCAAACCCTGTTGCGCCTCAAACTGTTCCAGAGGTTTGGTTGTGTCATACACGCTCTCTGCAATCTGTAATGACCAGTAGACGCCCGGAATTAGAGCAATGGCCGCAATCGCAACGCCCATCTTGCCCTTCAGGAAACGCTCAGAAATAGTTTGCAGCCCGACAATACCAGCAATCAACACCAATGGGATGGTGTGAGCAAAATTGCGCTCAAAAAACACTGTCTTTGTGCCGAAGTATATTAGAAGAATGAAAAATGGAATAAGCAGCGCCGCGATTATTACCCTTCTGGCCGGGGACGCAATGGCGAAGCCGACCGTCGCAAACAAGAACCAAAATCCGTAGAGTTCCAGGAAGAATCTCAGGATCCAGAACGTGTAGGACAACACGTGAGTCTCAAGCAACGAGTGGGGGGGGTGCAGACCATTGTATTGCTCCCTCAAGGCAAGAAAACCGTGGATCGTCGTCTCATAATTGATAAATGCGTAGGGCGCGATCACAAACAGCGTGACCAAAAATGCGACACCGAAAAGAGCAGCCGTCTTAACGGTCGACCTCGCGTCTTCATCGCGAAAGAAAAGAAACAAAATCAGCAATGGGAAGATCAGGACGGCCATGGTGACCTTAATTGCCACACCCATCGCAATAATCGCAGCTAACGCAATAGTCATTAGTCCTTGGTTGAGCCGCGTTGATACAACATATACGCCAAGCGCAACCACGAAGTAGGTCAAGCTTTCCGGACGGGCGATGGCTGCGTCAAACACCAAGGTCGGCGCGAAGCAGAGCACGACGCCGGTGATCGCGACATATCGCCGGGGTAATCCAAAATTCCGGAGCGCGAGCCCGATCAGCGTGATCGTAAGTAAACTGCAGATAATATTGAGAAAACGAAGGCTGGTAAGATCAGATATATCAAATATGTCGCCCATTAGCTGGGATAAATGTCCAATAATCATGTAAAAGTAGAAATTATATTGATCATACCTGAAATAGTCTGGGAGATTTGCTAGAGCCCAATTGGGATTCAAATTCCCATGCTCGATCATGGCTTTTGATACTTCAACTGGAATCACTTCGTCTATGTTGAATAGATGTCCCTCATCCGTTGGAAGTCGCAGCCAGAGCGCGAGGATGAGAATCGCAACAAATGCCAAGACTGTGCCGGTAGGATTCAACTTTTCGCTTGCGATGCTCATAGTTCCCCTACCCGCGCGTTTGTTGATACGCGATGAAACGGTATTTCATAGTTGAGCGAGAGAGGGACCAGAACTGGTACAAGTTGGAGTGCCCGCCCCCGAGAAGTTCTGGCCCCAGTTCTGCCTATTCGTCTGTTTCGTCATTACCCTTTTTCGACGGGCTGCCGAACAGGGTCTCGAGATTGACTTCGCTGGCCCGGAATTCCTCCGGCTCGGCGACAAGCTGATCGCGTGGCTTCAGCGTATCGGCCAGCAGTTCCGGGTTTTCTTCCTCGATCTTGCGGCGGCGCGATGAGGCCTTCTTGACCTGCTCGTCGAGATCAATCTGGCTGCACAGGCCGAGCGATACCGGGTCGGTCGGCTTGATGCTGCCGGAATTCCAGTGGGTGCGATCACGCACCGCAGCAATCGTCGTCTTGGTCGTGCCGACCAGTTTCGAGATTTGCGGATCGGACAATTCCGGGTGGTTGCGGACCAGCCAAGCGATGGCATCGGGCCGGTTCTGACGGCGCGACAGCGGCGTATAGCGCGGACCGCGACGTTTGGCCGGCTGGTGCAGATCGGAATATTTCGGCTGCACCGGCGTCATCCGGAATGTTGACTTGCCTTCGGCCTTGGCGATTTCCTCGCGCGTCAATTGCCCGTTCGAAATCGGATCGGCACCGCGCACGCCAACGGCAACATCGCCATCGGCAATGCCTTTGACTTCCAGGGGGTGCAGGCCGCAAAAGTCCGCAATCTGGTCAAAGGTCAGCGAGGTGTTGTCAACGAGCCAGACCGCCGTGGCTTTCGGCATCAGGATCTCGGTCATGTCTTGCTCCTTCGGAGAAATAAAAAAAGCCCGACGCGGTGCCGGGCTTGGGCTTCCGACGCTAGCGGTCTGAGCATCAGTCCAGCCAAGCGATTTGCCGCCTCTATATCGCAGCGGGGCGGGTCTGCAAAGTGGCTATCACTCCCGAACCTCAGGGGATCAGCAGAATCTTCCCCGAATGGGCGCCCGAATCGAGCCGTTCGTGTGCCGCCTGCACATCGGCGAGCGCAAAACGTGTATCGATCACGGGCCGCAATTGACCAGCTTCTATCCATGGCCAGACGGTCTGGCGCAAGGCCGCAGCAAGCCGGGCCTTCTCGGCATTGGGCCGTGCGCGCAGGGTTGAACCGGTCAAAGTCAGGCGCTTGAGCATGACCCGCATCAAATCCAGATCGACCCGGCTACCCTGCAAAAAGGCGATTGAAACGAGGCGTCCACCGGAGCGGGCCAGATTGATGTTTTTCTGCACATAGCTGCCGCCGACCATGTCGAGCACGAGATCGGCACCGCCGGCTTGCGTGACCACGGCTTCGAAATCCTGGTCGCGGTAATTGATCGCGCGATCTGCACCGAGCCGCTCGCAAAGCGCACATTTCTCGTCACTGCCGGCGGTGGTGAAAACCCGTGCGCCGGCGGCTTTCGCCATCTGGATCGCCGTTGTGCCGATCCCGCTCGATCCGCCATGGATCAAGATTGTTTCGCCTTGCAACAATGCGCCAATCTCGAACACATTCGCCCAGACGGTGAAAACCGTTTCCGGTAATCCCGCAGCTTCGACCAGATCGAGGCCGGCCGGCAGGGGCAGCACCGAGCCGGCCGGCGCGATCACATAATCGGAATAGCCGCCGCCCGCGACCAGGGCGCAGACCGCATCACCGACGGCAAATCCCGCAACACCCTCACCCAGCGCCTCGACATGGCCCGACGCTTCCAGGCCCAACCCTTCGGGCGCGCCTTGCGGCGCCGGGTAGAAGCCCATGCGCTCTATCTGATCGGGTCGGTTGACGCCGCAAGCGGCCGCACGGATCAGGATTTCACCGGGTCCGGGCTGTAGCAGGGCGCGCGTCTCGACCTGCAAGGCGTCAGGCCCACCGGGCGGGTTGGCGGTTACGATGCGATTTGTTTTCGTGCCGGGCATGTGATTTTTCCAGACTAACGGTTATGCTCAGCGCCAGGCCGCAAGGCCACACTGCGATGCCGACTGCGAGGGAGACCACCATGTTCCATGACGAAGAACCCGCCGCAAGTAGCCTCAAGCCCGAGGCGATTATCCCCGGCGCCGATCTCAGCGCGCTGTCGCTGTCCGATCTGGCCGAACGGCGCGATCTGCTTGAGACGGAAATCCAACGGATCGACGCCATCACTGAGAAAAAGCGCGCCGGGCTGAGTGCCGCAGACGCCGTGTTCAAGATTTAATCAATCAATTGGCCCATTCTGGCCCGAGCTTTGCTACGAATCGCCTGAAGCTGATGATAGACGGACGACTGGACGGATGATGACCAATAGCCAGACCCCTACCCTTTTCCCCGCCGGTTCCGCCCCGGCAGCGCGAGCGATGGATTTCTCGAAATCCGAGATGTTCGGCAAACTGTTCCGCGAGGGCATGGACCTGGTGGAGGAAACCGCGAGCTATCTCGACGGCACCGGCCGCGACGATGCCAAGTCCCTCAATCGGGCCGGCGCCCTCGCCTATGCGACGGAAAGCATGAAGCTGACGACACGCCTGATGCAGGCCGCCTCCTGGTTGCTCGCCCAGCGCGCCGTCGCCGAAGGCGAAATGTCGGCTGAAGACGCGACCGACGGCAAATACCGTCTCGGCAGCGACCGCCCGACCGAACAGGTTTGGCCTGAAGGCGACACGCCGCCGCCCATCCTGCTTAATCTGGTCGAACGCTCACGCTCGCTCTATGCCCGCCTCAAGCGGACCGACGACAATCTCTATGCCGACGGCATGCCGGACGCAGAGAGCAATCCGGTCGCCGACCATATGGAAAGACTGCGCGGCGCCTTCAGCCAGGGCTGATCGCACTGCCATCCCACAAAAAGGCCTCCCGGATCGCTTCGGGAGGCCTTTTTGCATTCTCGACATTGCGGAATAGAGAAAGGGCGCGATCCGGTGAGGATCGCGCCCTTTTCAATCAGGTCAGTTCGTAAAGCCTCAAGCGAAGCCTTTGAACTTGTCCTTGAAGCGCGAGACGCGGCCAGCGCGGTCGAGCAGGTGTTGATTGCCGCCGGTCCAGGCCGGGTGCGATGTCGGATCGATGTCGAGATTGATCGTGTCGCCTTCCTTGCCATAGGTGGATTTGGTCTGGAAGGTCGTCCCATTGGTCATCACGACGTTGATGACGTGATAATCGGGATGGATATCTTGTTTCATCGGTCCGGCTTTCTTCTCTCGCTGTGCCACGCCAACTCGCGTGACGCACACAGCTGATATCTCTCAGGAGCGCGGCTGATACCTGAAGACGCGACGCGAGGCAAGCGAGCGAATGAGTCGGCCTGTTGGCACAGCGCCCGCATCGATCAGCGATTCTCGACATGCGTCTGTCCGACGCGCATAATTTTGCGCACATCGCAGGAGACCCGTCCGATGAAATTCGAAACACCCGCTCACCGCAAACGCAGAGACCCGGCTATCCGCGAGGATGTCACATCACAAGCCGACGCCCTGAAGGCCGAAAAATCACGACGCTGGCTCGACGACAATGCCGATGCCATCAGGGCCCATAATGACCGGATCGAGCGGGAAGGCATGTCGCTCCCCACCCCATGGTGGGCACAGGAAGAGGCGTGAGCCGTCTGCTTCAGGGATTTTGACGCTCGCCTTTCCCCGCTACGCTAGCGCGAAGTCAGTTTCAGCTCGATGCGGCGATTGCGGGCATTATCCTCGGCGGTGTGACCAGGCACGAGCGGATGGAACTCGCCAAAGCCGGCGGCGACAAGCCGTTCCGAGGGCACGCCCAATTGCTCCATCCATTGCACGACAGAGATCGCCCGCGCTGCCGAAAGGTGCCAGTTGGAGGGATAGGTGGTGCGTATCGGCACCGCATCGGTGTGGCCGTCAATCCGGATCACCCATTGCAGGTCGGATGGGATTTCCGTTGTCAGTTGGATGATCGCCGCCGCGATCGGACGCAGGCTTTCACGCCCCTCATTCGACAGCGCCGCCGAGCCTGACGGGAACAACACATCGGTCTCGAACACGAAGCGGTCGCCGACAACGCGCACGCCGGTGCGATTGCCGAGAATTGAGACCAACCGGCCAAAGAAGTCAGAGCGATAGACCGCCAATTCGGCGGCGCGTTCGGCCAGGGCAGCATTGAGACGTTCGCCAAGATTGACGACCTGCACCTCGGCATCATGAGCGCGGACCTCGGACGCATCGAGCGCCGCATTGAGGGTCGCGATCTGGTCACGCAAGACCTGCATCTGCTGGTTCAGCAGCGCCAGGGCCCGCATCGATTCGGAGGACATTTCACGTTCGGCATCGAGCTCGGCACTCATCGATTCGGCTTGGCCATAGGCCATCGCCAGCGCCCCGTTCAACGCATCGCGTTCATCAACCAGGCCGGTGATGCGCACTTCCAGCGCGGCATTTTCGTCGTGGGCCAGATCGAGCTCGGTGGCGAGCTGGGAAAGTTGCGCATTGAGGTCGGCCAATTGCTGGTCACGACCGGTCAGGGCACGCGACAGCGCGAACTGCCCGGCGACGAAGATCGAGAGCAGGAAGACGATGACGAGCAGCAAGGTCGCCAAGGCGTCGACAAAGCCGGGCCAGTGATCGCCATTTTCGGCTTCGTAGAAGTGGGAAAAGCGCGGCCCCGCCATGACCTATTCGCTCCCCCGGTCCCGGGCTTCGAGGGTTCGGATCAAAACGCGGATTTCGTCACGTAAGGCCCGTGCCGCTTCCTGCTGCCCTTCGCGGGCATCTTCGGCGAAGCGTTGCATGGTGATGTCGAGCTGGCGCGTATGACGTTCCAACGTGTGGGAGAGACGGTCCAGCGTCTCGGCGGTCTGCTCCAGCAGGGCGCCAACATAGGCCGTTGAAGACTCGCCATCGCCGCTGGTTGCCGGTCCGGCAGCCGAGAGACGCGAGATGGAGGAGAGCCATTCCTCGATCTCATTATAGAAACGGTTCTGCGCCCGACTGGCCTGCAGATCGAGAAAGCCAATCACTAGCGAACCCGCCAGACCGAACAGCGAGGATGCAAAGGCGGTGCCCATGCCCTCGATCGGATCCTGGATCGCCGCCATCAGCCGCATCACATCGGCTTCACCACCGCTGGAGCTTTCGGTCACGGCGCGCACAGCGGCACCGACATCTGAGACCACGGCGAGCAGACCCCAAAAGGTCCCGAGCAGGCCGAGGAAAATCAGCAGGCGTCCGAAATAGCGAGTGAACGCACCTGCCTCCGACATCCGAGCGCCAACCGAATCCAGCACCGTACGCACGGAACCTGCCGAGAGACGGACACGGCCATCGGTTTCGCCGATCATCGAGGCCATCGGCGCGATCAGGGCTGGCGGGGGCGGCAGGGTGATGCCGGCCTCGGCCGAGCGGAACCGTTTCAGCCAATTGGCAGCAGGGCCGATCCCCAGCGCTTGCGCGAAGGTGTAGACGACGCCGATCACCAACACCGCCAGGATCACGCCATTAATGGCGGGATTGGCCTCAAAGGCTTCGATCAGCTGGACGTGGAGGAAGAGGGCCAGCGCCGCGACAACGGCCGTGAAGACAGCCATCCAGACGATATAGCGCCAGGGACCCGTGAAGCGGACTTCCGGCTGAACCGCGATCATCCGCTCATCATGCTGTACCGGCATAGCTTCCCTCATATCACTCGCTGCGTCACTCATCCCAAGGCATTGGGACGATTTGGTGGCGAGGTCAAAGGTGAACTGGCGATTTTCTGTCCGCCAGGCCGGGCTTGCGTCAGGCGGCGGCTTTCAGCCGCTCCAGCAATTGCGCCAGTATGCTTTCATTGCCCGCTGCGATACTGCCGGTTGAAAGCACGTCCTTGCCGCCATCAATCTCGGCAATATAACCGCCCGCTTCGCGCACCAGCAAGATGCCGGCGGCGATATCCCAAGGCTTCAGATCGCGTTCCCAGAAACCGTCGAACCGGCCGGCAGCGACCCAAGCCAGATCGAGCGAGGCGGCGCCCATGCGGCGGATGCCGGCACTGCGCGGCATGACCTGGTGCAATTCCTTGAGGAAGCTCGCATGGCCGGTCTTGCCGACGAAGGGCATGCCGGTGGCGAAAACGGCCTCATCGAGCTGGGTGCGACCAGCGACGCGCAAGCGGCGGTCGGCAAGCCAAGCGCCACGACCTTTTTCGGCGTGAAACATCTCGTCGGTCGCCGGGTTATAGATCACGCCCGCGACCAGTTCGCCCTCGCGCTCCAGCGCGATTGAGACGGCGAAATGCGGCATGCCGTGCAGATAATTTGTGGTGCCGTCGAGCGGATCGACGATCCAGCGGTGCGATTTGTCCGAGCCCTCAACAATGCCGCGCTCTTCCATCAGGAAGCCATAGCCCGGCCGCGCCGTCATCAGGCGGTCATAGATGATCTCTTCGGACTTGTGATCGGCCATGGAGACAAAATCGGCCGGCCCCTTCTTGGAATATTGCAGGTGTTCGACATCGCGAAAATCGCGATTCAGCTTGCGGCCGGCCCGGCCGGCAACATCGACCATCACTGTCAGAAGGGGAGAAAGCGTGCCCACAGGATCAATCCGCCCGTTTCACGTAAGAACCATCTTCGGTATTGACCACGACGCGCTCGCCGGCACCAACGAAAGGCGGGACCACGATGCGGATGCCGTTCTCCAGCGTCGCCGGCTTGAAGGAGTTGGCAGCAGTTTGCCCCTTCTGGACCGGCTCGGTATCGGTGATTTCCAGCGTCACGAACTGCGGGAGCGTAATGCTGATCGGGCGCTCTTCGTGGAACTCGACCACGACATTCATCCCGTCCTGCAGATACGCAGTGCGTTCCTCGCCGACGAACTCCTTGCGCAATTCGATCTGCTCAAAGCTTTCCGCATCCATGAAGGTCAGCGTCTCGCCGCTATCGAACAGGAAAGTCTGGTCGCGCTGCTCAAGACGGACGCGCTCGACCTTGTCGGCGGCGCGAAAGCGTTCATTGAGTTTGCGGCCGTCGAGCAGGTTCTTCATCTCGACCTGGGCAAAGGCCCCGCCCTTGCCTGGCTTGACGTGGTCAGTCTTCACCGCAACCCAGAGCGTGTCCTGGTGCTGCAGCACATAGCCGGGGCGGATTTCATTGCCGTTGATTTTCATGCCGTCACCTATTGGGAAACCTTGCGCACGACCCTTTGGCCGCAGAGTGGCGCTCTCCTATCAGCGTGCACGGATATCGGCAAGCGGCGCGGCACTCCTGCACTAGCGCAGCGCGGCGACCTGGGCCTGGATGCGTTGCTGTACATCGAGCGGCAAGGCCCGCTCCAGTCCTGCCTGCAACCGGTCGCGATCCGGGTCACCCACGGGCGCACCCAGCGCATCGACCGCGCCCATCAGCGTCCAGCCATAGGCGGTTTCCAGATCCGTCGTCACCCCGTCACCGCGCGCCAGGGCGTAGGCATAGAGAAACTGGCTTTCTGCATCACCGCCGCGTGCGCCCTGCTCAAACCAATAGGCTGCCGCTTCATGGTCGGGATCGCCGCCGCGGCCCTGATACAGCATCAAGCCATATTGGCCTTCGGCGGGCGCATAGCCGCTCTCGGCGGAAATCCGCATCCAGCGCAGCGCCGTGGCGTCGTCCTGGTCACCGCCCTCGCCATTGGCCCACATCATCGCTGCCTGAAACGCCCCCTCGGCATGGCGATTGCTGGCGGCGCGTTCATACCAAGTGCGGGCGCCGGCAGAATCGGCGGCGCCACCAATACCGGCATCGAGCATTTGCGCCAGCTGATACATGCCTTCCGGCGAGCCCTGCTGCGCGGCGCGATCAGCCCATTCGCGGGCCGACAGAGCATCCTGTGGCACGGGGGAATTCTTCAGCTCAAGCGCATAGGCGACCATGGCATTGACATGCCCGCCCCGCGCGGCGCGTTCAAACCAGCTGCGCGGCGATCCAAGGCCGAGCGAGGCATCGCCCAACCGCGCCAGCAGGCCAAGCTGGTAAAGCGCCATGGGTGCTTCCTCGACGGCGGCACGGCGGAACCATTGCGTCGCGGCGGCAAAATCGGGATCGCCGGTCAGCCCGTCACGGGCGATGATGCCGGCCAGCATGGCCGCTTCGGCATTGCCGCCCGCTGCAGCGGTCTCGGCATAGCGCCGCGCCAACTCCCAGTCCTGGCCGATATAGGCGATCTGGGCTCGGTAATAGGCCGCATCAGCGGGATTGAGTGTCGTCGGAACTTCGGCCTCTGTGGCGTCCATGCCGGCAATCGCTGCGTCCTGTACGTCTTGCGGCAGCAGCATCAGTTCGGCGGGGAAGGCCTCCTGCGGCTCAGCGGCAGCGGCGGCAGGGGTTTCGATGTCAAACTGCGCCAGGGCAGGCGCGGCGAGCGCGAGGCCCAGGCAGAGGGCAGAGATTATTTTCATGCCGCCTAACAGCAATGCGATTGCGGCAAGGTCAAGACCACGAGTCGGAAACTGAGGTATTTGTAACTTGGGCTGCGTGCGCTCAGCGCGCCGCGCACAAGGCGTTGAAGCCGATCACGGCAGCGGCTGCCCCTTCCGGATACTGCCAGACCGCCGAGGAAACAGCGATGAAATCGGCCCGTGCCGCGATCAAGGGCGCGGCATTGTCGAGATTGATGCCACCAATGGCGACGCAAGGCAGCTCAAATACTTCGACCCACCATTTGAGCAAATCGATATCGGCCTGATGCGTGACCGCTTTGGTCGTGGTCGGGAAGAAGGCACCGAAAGCGACATAATCGGCGCCCGCCTCGCCGGCCAGCATCGCCAGATGGCGGCTGTCATGGCAGGTCACACCGATGGTGCTTTCCTTGCCAAGCAGGGCGCGGGCCTGCTTGACCCCGCCATCGCCCTGCCCGAGATGCACACCATCGCAACCCAGTTCGGCGGCCAGTTCGGCATCATCATTGAGGATCGCCGCAACGCCGTGCGCTTGTGCGATCGCGATCAGCGGCGGTGCCAGCTGGCGGATTTCGTCGGGCGCATGATCCTTGAGCCGGATCTGCAGCGCAGCGACTTCGCCGCTCGACAGCGCCTCGGCCAAGGTCTCGGCGAATGACGCGTCAATGCGCGGCGGAGTGATGAGATAGAGCTGGGTTGTCATGGCCGCGTTTTGACCGATTTTGCGCCGGGTGGCTAGTGGGCCCGTCGCTCTGCCCGCGCACACCAAAGTCTCCGCGCGGCAAACGGCCGGCGGGTCACCCCGCCGGCCGTTGCTTTCACTTGTCCCGTAGCCGCTATTCGGTGACGGGGAAGCCGCGGTCGCGCATCAGGGCCTGGACGTCGGCGTCGCGGCCGCGGAAGGCGCGGTAGGCTTCGGCCGGGTCGACCGAGTTGCGCGGGGCAAACAGGGTCTCGACCAGGCGGTGGGCGGTTTCAGGATCGTAATAGCTGCCAGCCTCTTCAAAGGCTTCGGCGGCATCAGCGGTGAGGACATCGGCCCACATATAGCCGTAATACCCGGCCGCATAGCCTTCACCCTCGAAGATATGACCAAACTGGGTCGAGCGGTGACGCATCACGATCTCGTCCGGCATGCCAAGATTGTCGAGCGTGGTTTGCTCGAAGGTCTGGACGTCGCCGATCGCGGCTGGATCGGTGGTGTGATAGACCATGTCCATCAGCGCCGAGGCGAGATATTCGCCGGTCGAGAAGCCCTGGTTGAAATTATTCGCCGCGCGGATGCGGGCGATCAATTCCTGCGGCATCGGCTCGCCGGCGGTATTGACGAGATAATTATTGACCACTTCCGGGGTCAGCAACCAGCGCTCGAGCAATTGCGACTGGAATTCTGTGAAGTCGCGCACGCCGCCATTCAGCGTCGGATAATCGACATTCGAAGACAGCGCATGCAGCGCATGGCCGAATTCGTGGAAGAAGGTCGTCGCATCATCCCAGGAGACGAGAACCGGCTGGCCCGGCGAAGGCTCCACGAAATTGGAATTATTCGTCGCCAGCACATTGGTTTCGCCATCAATGGTGGTGTGGCCGCGCAGCGAATTCGCCCAAGCGCCCGACTGCTTGCCTGGGCGGGCATAGGGGTCGAGATACCACAGGCCGACATTCTCGCCGCTGGTCCGGTCGGTCACTTCGAAGACCCGCATGGCCGGGTTCCAGACGGTGACTTCACCGGCCGGCAGCTCGCGGAAATCGAAGCCGAACAATTCGCCGGCGACGTAGAACATCGCCTGCCGCAGATTGTCGAGCTGGAGATATTGCTTCACTTCGTCCGAATCGAGGTCATAGCGAGCGGCACGGACTTTTTCGGCGTAATAGCGATAATCCCAGGGCTCGATCGTGATGTCGGCGCCTTCGCTATCGGCCAAGGCCTGCATGTCGGCGACTTCTTCATGGATGCGCGCGACGGCAGCGGTCCAGACACCTTCCATCAGATCCATCGCCCGCTGCGGGGTCTGGGCCATGCGGTCTTCCAGGCGCCATTCGGCGTAATTGTCGTATCCCAGCAGCTCAACGCGCTCATCGCGCAGACGCAGGATGTCGAGAATGGGCTGGTTATTGTCGAACTCGTCGCCATTATTGCCGCGGCTGTAATAGGTCCGCCACACCGACTCGCGCAGGTCACGCTCGTCAGAGAAGGTCAGGAATGGATCCATCGAGGAGCGGGTATTGGTGATGGCGTACTCGCCTTCATGCCCGCGATCCGTCGCCGCATTCGCCGCCGCTTGGACAAGGCTTTCCGGCAGGCCGGACAGCTGGTCGGCACTGATATAGGTGACGTAGGTGTCTTCATCATGCAGCAGATTATTGCTGAAGGTATTGTAGAGCTGGGCCAATTCCTGGCTGATCGCGGCATAACGCTCGGCGGCGGGACCGGTCAGCGTCGCACCGTTGCGGGCGAAGCTGTTATAGGTCAGCCAGACCAGACGCTGCTGATCGGGACGCAGGCTCGCCATTTCATCGCCTTCATAGACGGCGCGGATACGGGCGAACAGGGCTGCATTCTGGGTGACTTGGGAATTGAAAGCCGACAGTTCCGGCGTCAATTCATTGCGGATATCACGGAATTCCTCGGTCGAATTATTCGACGACCAGATGCCCCAAAAGGTGAAGACACGGCCGAGCGGCTCGCCGGAGCGTTCCATCGCGATGATCGTGTTCTCGAAATTGGCCGGTTCCGGATTGGCGGTGATGGCGTCGATCTCGGCCAGGTTCATCGCCATGCCTTCGCGGATCGCCGCGGCGAGGTCGTCGAGGCTGGCGTGTTCAAAATCAGGTGTGCCGCCATAAGGACCGGTCCATTCCGCGAGCAGCTCGTTGTCGGACATGACGGTCTCCGTGGTCTCGGTCGTTGTGGTGGTGTTGGTCGCCGCCGTGTCGGTGGCCGGCGTGCAGCCGGCAGCGAACATGGCCGCAGCGCTGACAGTGATCATCATCAGATGACGCATGATATTTCCCTTCGGGTGAAAGTGTTGGCGTGAACCTAGCCGTTCCGGGCATGGCTGGAAAATTAAGAATTCACCATCTTCCCGGCGGGTGACGCATAATCCGGTTGGCGCTGGGTCGGGTCGTCTGATCAAGGCGCCCAACAAGTTGAGTTGCAGCGGCCCGGTGTCGCTGCGCGCAGGCCGGACAGACCGGCACCGATGATGATAACGTCGTGGGAATGTGCTGTTGTCATTTTCGGCTCCCCGGAGCGGCAGGCTAGCATGCCCGAGCACCGCGTTACGAGCGACCCCTACAAGCTTGGGAAATTCGACCCATTAACCAGACGCTAACCATTTCGCCGCGCTGTCGCCGTAATCCCCGGTGATAAGCTGGGCTCTGTTTTTAGCGACCGGAGGTTTCCATGCGCATCCTTGCCGCCACCATCGCCGCCCTGTCCGTTTTCCTCGTCGGTCCCGCCTTCGCGCAGGACCCGCAATACGGGCAGCCGAGCGAATATTCCGATCCTGTCGACACCTATTCCCAGGACGAGTTGACCGATGCCGTGACGGACTTTTTTGGCGTCACCGCTGAAGCCGCCGCCAGCATGCTGGAACGGGTGTTCTCCGATCTCGGACGCCCTGTCGGCTATATCGCCGGCGAGGAAGTTTCCGGCGCCATCGGCTTCGGGCTTCGCTATGGCGAGGGCTATCTCACCATGAAGAGCGGTCCGCGCGAAAAAGTCTATTGGCGCGGCCCGTCGGTGGGCTGGGACGCGGGCGGCAATGCCAGCCGGGTCTTCGTGCTGGTTTATAATCTCAATGACACGGCTCAACTCTTCCAGCGCTTTCCCGGCGTCGAGGGCACGGCTTATCTCGTCGCCGGCATGGGCGTGAACTATCAGCGCGCCGACGACATCACCCTGGCGCCGATCCGCTCCGGTGTTGGCCTGCGCGCCGGTGCCAATGTGGGCTATCTCGCCTATACCCGTCGCCGCGCCTGGTTACCCTTCTAGTGAAGATACGCCCCTGCGAGCCAGAAGATCATACCGGCATCGATACCCTGCTGCAGACCGCTTTTCCCGAACCGGGCGAAGCGCGTCTGGCAGTGGCTTTGCGCGCGGCCGATGCCGATACGCTCGAGCTGGTGGCCGAGTTGGACGACAAGATCGTCGGTGTCACCATGTTCTCCCCGACCCAAGCCAAGCTGGACGATGGGCGCGAGATTCCGGGCCTCGGCCTCGGACCGGTTGCCGTCCTGCCCGATTATCAAAATCGAGGCATTGGCGCGGCATTGATCGAGGCCGGCCTCGATTTCATTCGCACGCTGGGCCCAACCTATTGCATCGTGCTCGGCGATCCGGACTTTTATGGCCGTTTCGGCTTTGAACCGGCACCCTCGCTCGATCTGCACTGGGCCGGCGATCCGGAAGACAAGACCGGCAATGCCTTCCAGGTTCTGGCCCTGAATGACGCGCCGCACCTGCCGCGGGGCACCCGGATCGAATATCACCCCGCCTTCGATATCGTTTGAGGCCTATTCGGCTGCCTCCGCCTCGATGGGCTGATGATCATAGCTGAGAACGCGCGACATCCGCCAGGCATCGCCCTCCAGCCGCCACAGCGTCGTAAAACCAGCGCGGCCGGTCAGCTGCGGCGCCTCGCCGGGACGCACGATGCTGAACAGATGTTCGCCGGTCTGCACCGCGCCATACAGCACGCCATTATCGTAAAGCGGGTGCAGCACCAGCGAGCCGTCAACCAGGGTCCGCGTCACGTGATAGTCCGGGCCGCAGATATTGCGGTCGAGGCTGTCGATGAAAGCCGCGCGGCCCAGCGTGATGCCGCCGACATCATGGTAGAATTCGAAATCCTCGCTGGTCAGCGTCGCCATCAATTCGAGATCGCAGCCATTATAGCCCAGCTCGAACACCTGCCGGTCGAGCTGGGCAAAGCGCGCATCGAGCGAAGTATCTGCCGCATCTTCGGCCCAAACCGGGGCTGTCGAGAGCAATATCAAGCAGAGTCCAGCTTTTAGAACCGACATCAAAAACTCCCATTTCCCGTAACAATGCGGACCATAGAGGGCCTGACCGCGGCTGATCGCAAGCGGGACTCCGCGTGCCGCTATCCCGCACTACCGCCGCAGATTGTTGCGCGATACTGTGGTGTTTCAATTCGGTCCGGACCGGACACAGGGAGGCTCAGATGAACGAAGCCAATACAGTCAGCGGCTTGATCCTGCTGGTCGGGATCGGCCTGCTCTTCGTCCTCGTCCTGGCGCGCCAGATTCCATTGCAATTGCTCGGACGGATCACGGCGCCGATCTTCAGGCCACTGGGCAAACTGCTGGGGATCAAGGCCATCACCCGCGCCGGCCCCGGCTCGGTGCGGCCGGCCCATATGGGCCCAAGTGCTTGGGCCGCTCTGTCACGCGCCGCACGGGCACGAACCGAGACGGAAACCGCGCTGGGTGAGGATTTCGACCATGAAAAAAAGCACCTGAAGCAGAATGGATTCCTGTTCCACTGGACCGGTGTCGAAGGCGGCTATATCCGCACGCCGGGCGAGCTGACCCATGAGGTGGCGGAGGATTATTACCGTCAGGGTGCCGAATTCCTCAATGGCCGCGTCAAGATCTCGGCTAATCCGGAAAATCTGTACGAAGACGAGGAGGGCGCGGTGATCGCCGAGTATTTCCCGGCCGACCGGGAATGCCTCTATTTGCTCAACGCGATGCGCAAGACAATCAATTCCAATGTCCGCAAACTGACCGTCGTCTTCTCAACCATCATTGCCACCGTGCTGATTATCAACCTGCTCTATAATGACGGCACCCTGATCGACCTGCCCGGCCCTATCAGCCTTGGCCCCTTGACGATGAGCGCCCGGGATATGGGCCAGGCCGCGTTTGCGGCGCTGTCGACGCTGGGCGGTGCCTTCGCGATGTGGATCATCTACTTCATGGAATACGTGCCGTATCAGCGCAATAATTTCCGGGAATTATCCAATTTCATGACGCGTTACCTGGCGCGGCTCAACGACCATTTCCGCACCGCGGAAGGCCAGGCGAAATCGGTGACGGTAGGGCAGGAGCAGGACCCGGCGAAGTTCGCCCATTCGGCGCGCATGTGGCACACGAATGTGCTGTGGATCGCGCAGCGGATCTTTTTCATCGAGAGCTTTGTGCGCAATATCATGTTCCAGATGTTGCGAAATTCCGGCTATTATCTGGTCTTCGTGCCGCTGCTCTTCACTGTCGTTCTGGCGATGCTCAATCTCGGACTGGGCCAGTGGACCGGCTTTGATGCTGGCGCCAAGCTCGCCGATCTCGGCGTGATTTTCCTGATCCTGTTTGTGGTTCTGGTGAGCATTTATGCCGGCTTCCTGCGCCGCTCCATGGCCAGCATTGACGAGATCGACCAGGACGAGTGGATCGGCTTCGACAGCCTGCAGCTCGAGCATGTACTCGGCTCGATCGTTGGCAAATATGCCGAGGATGTCGGCTATTGGAAAAACCGGATCAGCGGCGGGATCTAGAGCATTTTCAGCAAAAGTGGGAACCGGTTTTGCGGTTCGAAAATGCGATGAAACAAAGAACTAGAGCATTTTTATTGACTTTGAATTCAATGAAAATGCTCTAGCTGATCTTCGGATGATCGCTCTCACACAGGGCATGGTCTGACAGGGTCTCGATGACGCGGCACTGATCGACTTCGCCATGGGCGCAGTGATCGAGCATGCGCGCCAGCTCGACGCGAACCGCTTCCAGCCCGGCGATCCGGCGCTCGACTTCGGCCAGCTGACGGCTGGCGATGGCGTCGGCGCGCTCGCAGGACTGGTTAGGCCGGTCGGAGAGATCCTGCAGCGCCCGCAAATCATCAAGACCAAAGCCAAGCGCCCGGCCATGGCGGATGAAACGCAGGCGTTCGACATCGGCCTTGTCATAGCGCCGCTGCCCGCCTTCGGAGCGGGGCGGGGCGGCCAGCAGGCCGATAGTTTCGTAATAGCGAATGGTTGGGACCTTGACCCCGCTCGCCCGCGACAACTTTCCGATCGACAAATCTGACATTAGCGCTTGAACCTCTAGCGACTAGAGAGATTAGGCTGTGCCCGAACGTATTGGCAAGGAATCAAAATCATGTCGGCAAGCTGCTGTGAAACCAAGCAATTCGACGGAATGAGCCCCGGCTTCAAGCGCGCGCTGATCGCGGTGATCATCATCAATGCCGGCATGTTCATCGTCGAAATGCTGGCGGGTGCCGCCGCCCAGTCCCAAGCGCTGAAGGCCGATGCACTCGATTTCTTCGCCGATGCCGCAACCTATGGCCTGTCGCTCTGGGTGATCGGCAAGCCGCCGCGCTGGCGCGCCAACGCCGCCCTGGCCAAGGCTGGCAGCCTGTTCGTGATGGGCGCAGCCATCCTTGCGCTGGCCTTTTATCGCGCGATTTTCGTCGCTCAGCCGGTGGCCGAATTGATGGGCGGGATCGCCCTGCTGGCGCTGGCCGCCAATGTCATCAGCGTACTGATCCTGATGCGTTGGCGCGATGGCGACGCCAATGTGCGTTCGGTCTGGCTGTGCTCGCGCAATGATGCGGTCGGCAATATCGCCGTCTTCATCTCCGCCGGTGTGGTCTGGATAACCCATAGCCATTGGCCCGACATCATCGTCGCCGTCGGGATGGCCGGCCTCTTCCTGACCTCGGCCTTCCAGATTCTGGTCCAGGCGCGGTCGGAGATCGCGACGACAGGGGCCAAGGCCCATCACCATTAGGCGATGGCAACGCTCTCAAAGCAGACTTCCGGCCATAGCGCCTGCTGAC
The DNA here is from genome assembly GCF_963975345.1 of uncultured Maricaulis sp. Taxonomy (NCBI): domain Bacteria; kingdom Pseudomonadati; phylum Pseudomonadota; class Alphaproteobacteria; order Maricaulales; family Maricaulaceae; genus Maricaulis; species uncultured Maricaulis sp. The sequence continues at coordinate 96,736 of NZ_CAXBGE010000003.1, forward strand.
GAAGGCATTTGGCGTTCCAGCCAGACGGGTCGGCGAGTGCCGTGACCGGGCGAACCTGCAGCGAGAATAGCTCGGCCAGCCCGAAGGGTGCGAGCACTTCCATCGCGCCTGCGGCGTCCAGCCGGACGGCGACGGCATGGGTGTGGGAGGCGAAATTCGCCACAGCATCGGAGGTGCTGGTCAGCGGCGCGCGCGTAACGCCATGCTTGGCACCAAACCAGAGATGGACGCGGGCCTGATTGCGGATTTCGACGATGGCATCGACGTCGGCGAACACGGCCGCGCCGGCCCGGATCACGATATCCTCGGCTGCCTCGCCCAGATCGGTGGCGTCAAAATACCCCAGATCATAATCATTGACGCCATAGGCCGGATCGCGCCCGGTCAGCGCATTCCAGACCGCCTGATAGACGGCCCCCGCCATCAGGCCGTGATCGGGCAGTGCCATCGCCGCGGCCCGCTCCAGCACCGTCATCACGACCGTGTTGGCCGCAACCGCCTCGACCAGGAAAGCCGTCTGCCTGGCAGAGGGCGCATCGGCGAGACGGCGCGGATCCATCATCAGCCCCGCAACGCGCCGCCAGTGGCGCCGGTGACCTTGGCGATCACCTTGGCGGCGACGGCGTCGATATCCTCATCCGTGAGGGTCTTGTCGCGTGGCTGCAACACCACTTCAATGGCGAGCGAGGTCTGCCCCTCGGGCACACCCTTGCCGTCATAGACGTCAAACACGGTGACATCGCTGATCAAGGCCTTGTCGGCGCCCTTGGCGGCGCGGATCAGGCTGTCGGCGGCGACGGACTTGTCGACCAGGAAGGCGAAGTCGCGCTTGACCGGTGTCAGATCGGCGCGGTCGAGCTGGGCCCGGGCCTTGAGGCCGGAAGCCTTGCGCGGCTGCGGGATCGCGTCGAGCACAATCTCGAATGCCAGCACGCGGCCATCAATCCCCAGCGCCTTGAGCACGCGCGGATGGATCTCGCCAAACTCGGCCATCACATTCTTCGGCCCCTGACGCAAAACGCCGGAGCGGCCCGGATGCCACCAATCGCGCGCCTCGGCGGCGACCTGGAGAGACGCGGCTGGCGCGCCAGCGGCTTCAAGCGCGGCCATGGCGTCGGCCTTGACGTCGAACACATCGGGAAGCCGTGCGCCCGTCCAGTGACGGCCGGACGCGATGCGGCGCACACCGGTGGCGACCAGCAATTGGCCGTCCGGCGCATCGGTGAGATAGACCGGACCGACCTCGAACAGGCGCGCATCGCCCAGGCCGCGATCGGCATTGGACTGCAGTGCCGTCAGCAAATGGATCAGCGCCGTCGGGCGCATCACGTCGAGCTCGGATGAGATCGGGTTTTCCAGCGCCAGGCCGATGCCATGGCCACCAAACAGCGCCGCCTGCGATCTCTCGCAGAAGGACCAGCTCACCGCTTCCTGATAACCGCGAGCGGCGAGCGCCCGGCGGGCATGGCGGGCGCGCAATTGCATCACCGTCGCCGGCGCCTGCCGTCGCACCGAGGGGCGCGACAGCGAGGTGGCGATCAGCTTGTCGAAGCCGTGAATGCGCGCGATTTCCTCGACCAGATCGGCTTTCAGGCTGCAATCCATCCGCCAGCTCGGGACACCAACCGTCAGCACATCGCCATCGCCCTTGGCGGTGAAGCCGAGTGTGGTGAGGATACGCAGGATCTCGGCGCGTGGCAGGTCGAGCCCGGTGAGGCGTTTGACTTCACTGATCGGGAATTCGATATCGGCGGGCGCGGCGGGGATCTTGCCGGCAGTCGTGATTTCCGAGGCCTCGCCGCCGCAGATTTTCAGGATCAGGCGTGTCGCGTATTCAATCCCGTCGACGACCGATTGCGGATCGACGCCGCGCTCGAAGCGGTATTTGGCATCGCTATCGATGCCGGTCGCCTTGGCGGTCGCGCGGGTGATCAGCGGATCAAACCAGGCGCTCTCGATGAAAACGTCCGTGGTCGCGTCGGTGCAGCCGGACGCAATCCCGCCCATCACGCCGCCAAAACCGAGGCATTGCGCCTCGTCAGCGATGACGCACATGGTTTCGCTCGGGCTGTAGGTTTTCTTGTCGAGCGCTTCGAAGGCATCGCTATCGCCAGCGCCGCGTCGCGCATGAACGGTGCCGGTCAACTTGGCCAGATCATAAACGTGCAGCGGCCGGCAGCGATCATAGGAGATCAGATTGGTGATGTCGGCGAGCGCATTGATCGGGCGCAGGCCGATTGATTTGAGCGCCTTTTGCAGCCAAGCCGGCGAAGCGACATTCTTGACGCCGCGGATCACACGCCCGACGAAGACCGGACAGGCTTCCGGCCAGTCGAGCTCAACCTTGACCGGGCAGGGAAATGTGCCCGGCGTTTTCGTGATCGGGACATCCTTGAGCGTGCCGATACCGGTCGCCGCCAGATCGCGCGCAATACCGCGCACACCGAGCCAGTCGGGCCGGTTGGGCGTAACCTCGAAATCGATCACGACATCGTCCTGGCCCAGCGCCACCACGGCCGGCGTGCCGACAGCCCAGTCGCCTTCAAGATCGATAATGCCGTCATGATCCTCGCCGAGTTCCAGCTCCTTGGCCGAACACATCATGCCCGAGCTTTCGACGCCGCGGATCTTGCGCGGCTTCTTGTCGAGCGAGAAATCGAGGCCGGGGATATAGGCGCCGAGCGGCGCGTAGACGGCGCGCATGCCGGTTCGGGCATTGGGCGCGCCGCAGACGATCTGCTTGATACCGTCAACGGTTTCGACGGTGCAGACGCGCAGCTTGTCGGCATCCGGGTGAGCGACAGCCTCCTGGACATAGGCGACCGTAAAGGCGCCGAACTTCTCGGCCGGATTGTCGATCTCTTCGATCTCGAGACCGGCCATGGTCATGGCCTCGGCAATCTCCTCGAGGGAGGCGGACGTCTCGAGGTGATATTTCAGCCAGGAAAGCGGGAATTTCATTGCGCATCCTCCGGCCGAAGCGTGGCCGTCTCAGGTGATATCGGGGTCGGGGTGGCGGCGCCCAATTGTTCAAACGCGTCTTCGGCGCCCACTTCGCATTGGTGCACGCGTCGGGCCAGCGCACCGCCAGCCGGCGTCGTCTCCCAGCAGCGATCAAACACCGAGCAATAGCAAACGCGCACTTCCCAAGCGTCCCAGCTGGTCGCCGCCTCGTACAGCTCGGACTGGGTGATGTCTGTGCGGGCCCATCGGATCTGGATCGGCGTCACGCTTTCATTGGGCGCAAGAGCGCGGCCGGTCAGCCCGGCCCAGGACAGGTTATAGCCCTCGGGCAGCTGGGCGCGATAGGAATCGAGCCCCGGCTGCAACTCGCCATCGCGATAGAGCGAAACGCGGCGGATCAACGCCGGTCCGACGCCATTATTGGCGATGGTGATACCGAGACTGGCTTCGTTCGGCATGGTCGAGACAAAACCATCCACCTGCAGCACGGGATAGACTGCACCATGTTGCTGTGCCCGCATCACCCGGCCCTGATCCCAGGCGACAAACAGCGCCGCGATGCCAACCAGCATGGCGCCGATCCCGGTCAGGGTCTGATGGTTATGGGTGAACCAGCGCCACATCAGCTCAGACCGGTCGCCATATTCGCCTGCAGCAGCGGCGAGAAGCCATAATGGCCAAGCCAGCGCTGGTCGGAATTGAAGAAGTCGCGCAGATCCGGCGCGCCGTATTTAAGCATGGCGAGGCGATCAACGCCCATGCCGAAGGCGAAGCCCTGGTATTCGTCCGGATCGAGGCCGCAATTGCGGATCACATTCGGATGCACCATGCCGCAGCCCAAAATCTCCATCCATTGGTCGCCGGATCCCACCTTGACCGCTTGGCCGACGCGCTCATAGCGCACATCCATTTCCGCCGAAGGCTCGGTGAAGGGGAAATGGTGGGGACGGAAACGCGTGACGACTTCATCGGTCTCGAAAAAAGCGGCGAGGAAGTCCTGCAGCACGCCTTTGAGGTGGCCCATATGGGTTTCCTTGTCGATCACCAGGCCTTCAACCTGGTGGAACATCGGCGTGTGTGTCTGGTCCCAGTCACAGCGATAGACCCGGCCCGGCGCGATGATGCGGATCGGCGGCGTCTGGCTCATCATGGTGCGGATCTGGACCGGCGAGGTATGGGTGCGCAAAACCTTGCGCAGCCCCTCGGCATCCGGCTTCATGAAGAAGGTGTCCTGGGTATCGCGCGCCGGATGGCCCTCGGGGAAATTGAGCGCCGTGAAATTGTGGAAATCATCCTCCACGTCCGAGCCTTCGGCGACGGCAAAGCCCATATCGGCGAAGATCACTGCGAGCTCTTCCATCACCTGGGTAATCGGGTGGATCGACCCCTTCGGCTCGGGCCGCACCGGCAGGGTGACATCGATGGTCTCAGAGGCCAGGGCCGCATCAAGCGCTGCCGCTTCGAGCATCGCCTTGCGGGCATCGATCGCCGCGCCGAGCCGGTCCTTGAGACCGTTCAGCGCCGGGCCCATCACCTGACGCTCCTCCGGGCTCATCGAGCCCAGCGAGCGCATCATCAACGAGACCGACCCCTTCTTGCCCAACGCACCCACGCGCACGCCATCGAGGCCGGCCTCATCGGTCGCGTCGGTGATTTGCGCGAGCACATCCTGCTCGAGGGTTTCCAGTGCAGCAGTATCGGTCATGTCTTCGCCCTTGCCAGTCGTGGTCGGGTTTAGCGTTTGAATTTTCGGGTGTCGACAGCACAAATCCGCTGCGTCAGGCCCAAAAACGAAAAAGGCCCGCGGGCGGTGCGCCGGCGAGCCTTTTCCTGAAGTCGTATGACAGGCCTAGGCCAGCGCGGCTTGCGCTTGATCAACCAGGGCCTTGAAGGCGTCTGGCTCATGGATGGCGATGTCGGACAGGACTTTGCGGTCGACTTCGATACCGGCCTTGATCAGGCCGTTCATCATCGTCGAATACGTCATGCCGTTCAGGCGTGCCGCAGCGTTGATGCGCTGGATCCAGAGGGCGCGGAAAGTGCGCTTCTTGGCACGGCGGTCGCGATACGCGTACTGGCCGGCCTTCTCCACAGCCTGGACGGCAGCGCGGAAGGTGTTCTTGCGACGGCCATAATAGCCCTTCGCTTTTTTGATAACTTTTTTGTGGCGGATGGCCGTAGCCGGGCCGGATGTCACTCGTGACATGGTGTGTTCCTACTCAATGCCGGGGGCTTAAAGGCCGTACGGGAGATATTTTTTGATGATCTTCGTATCCTGAGCGGACAGGACAACCTGTCCCCGCTTGTCGCGGATCTGCTTGGGGGTACGCTTGATCATGCCGTGACGCTTGCCGGTCTGACCGGCTTTGATCTTGCCCGTGGCAGTGAGCTTGAAACGCTTTTTGGCGCCGCTCTTGGTCTTCATCTTCGACATTTCCATCTCCTTTGCAGGACCGGCGAACCAGCCCGAGGGTGTGAACAGTCAGCGGGCATGTCGATTTGGCCCGGTAGACTGGTGATAAGAGAGCGGGGTTTATACGCGTCTGGCGGGGGATTGCAACAGCGCGAGGGAGTCTGAATCAGGCCGCGTGCTCATGCTCACACAGGCCGCATTCGGTTGCATGGTTATGGCCCGAACGGGCCTGGGCGCGCCAATTGATCAGATGGGCCGCAGCCAGCAAGCTGACGCCGCTCAGTGTGATGATGGTTTCTACCAGCTGGGTGGACAGATGCAGAGCACCGACCAGCATCAGGCTCAGACCCAACAGGCCCAGAGCGAGGACCGGCCAGCGCGCATGGCTCGACCGCACGCTCCAGCCCAGCGCCAATAGCGAGACCGGTGCGGCGATCGCCAACAGGCCGAAATGCCAAGCATGACTGGCGCCGAGCGCCTCGGCGAGGCCGGGCGTCAGCATCGGCGCTGCCGCGAGGGCGACCGGGAAGAACAGGCAATGCGCGACGCAGACCGCCGACAGGCTGACGCCCGTCAGGTCGAGCGTGCCGTTTTCAAGATTGATATTGGGCAGCCAGCGCATCGGCGTCTCATCTCTCGGGTTGGGAGTGATATAGTATAACATCCACCGCGATGGAAGCCCTCGCCTGTCGGTTGCGCAGCTGGGCGCGCAAAAAAAGCGGGCGACCCCTTGTGGGAGCCGCCCGCTTGTCTGCCTGCCTACGCGTTGCTGCGATCAGTTGGCAAAGCCGAGCTCGGAGATTTCCAACCGGGCCATCGCGCCATCGCCTTCACGATAGGTGCCGACCCAGATGTCATAGGTCCCAGCCATCGGCTGCTCGAAGCGCAGCCCCGGATTGAAGCCGTTATTGTCATCATTGCAGATCCAATTGCCATTCGGATCATTGATGACAAGCGTGGTGTCCGCATCCGCGATGACGGAGATGAAGAGATCGAGCTCACCGGGCGTGAAGGTCAATTCATAGTCCGGCGCGGCGGTGACGTAACCGCGACACATGGAATCGGCCGCCGATTCCGCAGCCAGCGGGCCTCCCGCCACGAGTTCAACAACAAGCGGATCCGGCGAGAAACCACTGGTCAGCGAGGCCGCGCCGTAATTGGCGTCGAGTGTGTAGTCGAGCGTCTCACCGGACTGAAACTCATCGCCGAAAACCAGTTCGGAAATGTGCAATACGGCGTCTTGCGGCTCGCCCTGGCTATAGGTGGCGACCCAGATGTCGTAGCGGCCCGAAGCGGGTTCGTCGAAACGAATGCCCGGATTGAGATTGCCGGCCCCGTCATCATCGCAATGCCAGCTGCCGTCCGGCGCATTGACGATCAGCGTCGTGTCGCCGTCCGACGTGGCGGACAGATAAAGGTCGAGGCTGCCGGCCGTATAGGTGAGGTTGAAATCAGGTGCTGTGGTGGCGTAGCCACGGCAATTTTGGCCCGCCGCCTCATAGGCATCGACATCGCCGCCAGCCTGCAGCGAAACATTATACGGATCGGGAATGAAGCCCGCTTGCAGTGCGACCGTGCCGTAATTGGATGGCAGGCTGAAATCGAGCACAGCCGGCACGTCGACATGGCCGCGAAAGCCCTGTTCGGACACAAATAGCGTCGCGTCGATCGGGGCGCCTTCGGAGAAGCGGCCGGCCCAGATGGCATAACGGCCAGCGGCCGGGTCCCTGACCCGGATGCCCGGATTGAGGTCCTCGGCACTGTCGTCATCGCAATACCAGTCGCCGTCCGGGCCCCTGACGAGCAGGGTCGTGTCGCGCTCGGCCTCCATCGACAGATAAAGGTCGTGCTCGTCATTGGCGGAATAGTTCAGCCACACATCGGGGGCTTCGGAAATCTGGCCCCAGCAGGAATCGCCAGTGCCGCGGCTGCCGTCGAGATCACCGCCGGCGCGAACCGCGACGCGGCGTGGATCGTCGCGGAAGCCAGCGCGCAGGCTCAGCGTTGTGGAATTGGGTTGCAGGGCGCCATTGGGTGCCCGCGAGTAAGCATTTTCGCTGGAGAAACCCAGTTCGGAAATGTGCAGCATGGTGGGCTCATAGCCATTGCCCGACTGCAGCGTACCGACCCAGATATTGTAGAGCCCCGATTGCGGCGCATCAAACGTAACGCCCGGGCTGAGGCCCAGGCCATCGGCGTCGTCATTGCAGTGCCAACTACCGTCGGGCGCATGAACCATCAGGGTCGTATCGGCATCCGAAGCTGCCGAGATATAGAGCGGCAAGGCGCCAGCATTGTATTGCAGATTGTAGGAGGGTTGGAAGGAGATGTAGCCATAACAGGCGTCGTCAACATTGCCGCCATAGATCGCGCCGCCGGCCTGAATGCCGACCGAAGTCGGGTCCTGCGCAAAACCGGCCGACAAAGTCACCGAGCCATAAGCCGGCGCGGCGTTGACATCCTGTGCCTGTGCGGAGGCCGCGAGCAATAAGAGTGCCGCGGCGCCAGTTGCCCATTTATAGATCATGATCAGTCTCCCCTGGTGTGATTTATTCGCTTGAAAGTTCTGAGATCGAGAGGGTCGCCTCTTCGCGGGCGGCATCGGCATAAGTGCCAATCCAGATGTCGTAGACGCCCGATTGTGGATCGACGAAGCGGATCGACGGATTGAGACCGCCACCGCTATCATCATCGCAATGCCAGCTGCCATCGGGTGCATGTACGACCAAGGTCGCATCGACCAGCGCACCAACCGAAACGATCAGAGGCAAGGCACCCGCATTGTAGTAAAGATCAAAATCGGGTGCGCTGGCGATAAAGCCCTTGCAGTCCAACCCGCGCGTCTGGCTGACATCGATCGGGCCGCCCGATTGCAGACGTGCCGTGAAAGGGTCAGGTGTAAAGCCGGCCGAAAGCGAGGCCTCGCCGCCGCTGGGCAGCGCAGACGTGTCCTGGGCCTGAGCGGCACCGCAGCCGGCAATCAGCGTGATGGCAAGAATGGACAGTCTGATCATTCAATCCCCCGAAGCCCCTTGACCGGCCGACACTGATGCCGGTCAATCGCTCACATTTGAGCATGCTTTGCAGACGAGAGCATCTGAAAACAATGGGGCTGAACCGCGACTGAACGCCACCGCCTTCAAAGCGGCAGCGTTCAGACACAATTCGGGGTGTGAGGTCGGCGCGGCTAGCGCGGCGCCATGACCATGACCATCAGCCGGCCTTCGAGCTTGGGCTCGAACTCGACCTTGGCGGTCTCGGCGAAGTCTTCCTTGACGCGGCGCATGATATCCATGCCGCGATCCTGGTGAGCCATTTCACGGCCCCTGAATCGCAGGGTTATCTTGACCTTGTCGCCTTCTTCGAAGAAGCGGTGCATCGCCTTGGTCTTAACCAGGTAATCGTGCACATCGATGTTCGGCCGCATCTTGATCTCTTTGATCTCGACCGTTTTCTGCTTCTTGCGAGCTTCGGCTTTTTTCTTCTGTTCCTGGTATTTCAGCTTGCCATAATCGATGATTTTGCAAACGGGCGGATCGGCGTTGGGGGAGACTTCCACAAGGTCGAGTCCGGCCTGTGCGGCCGCCTCAAGAGCGGCCTCGGTCGGCACAATCCCCTGCTTCTCTCCATGTTCGTCGATAAGAAGCACCCGCGGTACGCGGATGTCTAAATTCATACGCGGTCCGTCTTTTTTCGGCGGTTGCGCAGATTGTGGTCTACGGGCTATGGCCGCTTCTCCCTTATGGCCTGCAAGCGATATACTTAGTAATCCTTCGCCGGCGCAGCTGGATCAAGTCCAAATTGGCTCAATTGACCCACCACCCTGCCGGAGAGCCGCGCACTATGGTGAAATGATCACATTAAGCAAGCGCCGCACGCGGTTCACGCCGCAGCTGTGCGGTCAGTAAACCCGCCAGCAAAGCGCATCGCGGAAATCGCTTCGGACGGCGCAACCTGCGCCAGCACCGGCGCGTGCATCAGAATAACCGGTGCCTCGCCGCGCGGTGCATTGGCGGCCGGGTCCTCAACACCTGCATAGAGCGCCAGCGCCGGCGCTCCAGCGGCGACCAGCAGGTGCAATAACGGCGTATCCTCGCCGAAAACGAAGCGGGTCCGGCGCGCCAGTCCGGCCAGCTGTGGCAGCTTCGCCTTGCCGGTGATATCGCGCGAACCTGGCGCAACATGCGAGACATAGCGGCCGATCTCGCGCGTATCCGGCCCACCGACCAGAGCCGGCGTAATGCCGGCCTGCAGCAATTCATGCGCCAGGCTTGCCCATTTTTCCTTGGGCCAGCGCAGGGCCGGCTTGACGTCCTCGCCAGCGGGAGCGAGCAGGGCGAAGGGCCCGTTCAGGCCGAAATATTCCGGGTCAAGCATGCGCGACTTGCGGGCGAGGAAATCGACCCAGCTGGCATCGGGCGCCGGTGCGCCGCCGAGCGGGTAATGCGTCGGCCCGATGCCGGTCGCAGCGTTGAGCAGGCCTGCGACCTGGTCAACCGGGTGCGCATCCGATTTGCGGCCCGGCAGAATTTCCAGCCAGTCACACTTGGCAAACCGGAACAGGCCTTTGAGCTTTTTTGATCCGCTATCGCCAACCAAGTCATAGACGCGCGACGGGTGCGCAGCCTTCAATCGCTTGTCGCGGGCGATGGATTGCGGCCGGCCCTCGGGCTTGGCGTCAATCTCGATCGCGTTGAAAAACGGGCTGTGCTTGAGGAAGGATTCGTAATCCGGTGTCGTCAGCAACACGATCCGGTCGCGCCTGTGCACCTGCCGCAGCGTTTTCGCCGAGGCGAGCATGCGCACGGTCGAAGTCAAATCCCCCCAATGCAGGACATAGACGGTATCGCGTTCCGGTTCGATCATGGCTGCGAGTTTAAGACCTCATCATAAACCCGCAAAGTCGCAGCTTGCAGCGCGCGTGTCGAGAACTGTGTCCGGATGAAGTGCGCGGCGCGCTCGCCGATCGCGGCGCGGCGCTCGGCTGACATCGAAACCGCCTCGCGAATTGCCGCCGCCAATGCGGCCGGATTTCCCGGTTCAACCCGCCAGCCAGTCTCACCCGGCAAGACGACCTCACGCGCACCGCCATGATCGGCCGCGATCACCGGCCTGTGCATGGCTCCAGCCTCTGCAGCCGTGCGCCCGAAGGCTTCCGGCTCGACCGAGGGCGTCAAGGCGATGTCGGCCATGGCAAAAGCCGCCGGCATGTCCGTGCAATGCCCGACGATCCGGACATCGTCCTCAAGTCCGTATTGGGCGATCAGGCTTTCAAGTTCGCCGCGATAGGCATCACGCCCCTGGGCATCGCCGGCCAACAGGGTCAGCGGCATTGTCAGACCTTCCGCCTTGAGCTGGCCCAGTGCGATCAGCGTTTCGCGTTGGCCCTTCCAACCGGTCAGCCGCGCTGGAAACAGCGCGATCAGCCGCGATGAAGGCCACTCCACACCCCAAGCGGCGGCCAGGCCGGCGACGCGGTCCGGCGCAACCGCTTGTGGATCAAAGCTGTCCAGGTCGACGCCGCGCGGGATCACCCGGATGCGATCCGCCGCGAAGGGGTGGTGGGTGCGGATATGGTCGGCGATGAAGTTTGAATTGGCGATCACCCGTTCGCCGCGTGCCATCACCGCATTATACCAGCGTTTCAGCCCGGTCTTGCCATTATAGGTGCCGTGATAGGTGGTGATAAAATGCGCATCCGTCCGGGCGGCGGCCCATTTGCCGCTCCAGGCCGGGGCGCGCGAGCGGGCATGAATGATGTCGACGCCTTCGCTGCGAACGATCCGCGCGATGCGCCCGGCATTGCGCCACACGGTCCAGGGATTCTTGCTGGCAACCGGGAGCCGCACAAGTTCGCCGCCGAGCGCCGCCAGTTCGGCCTCCATCCGTCCGCCTTCGCTGACCACCAGGGCGCGTCCGCCAGCGGCAACCACCGCCTGGGCGACTTCCAGCGTCGTGCGTTCGGCACCGCCCGCCTCAAGTTGGGGAATAAGCTGAAGAAGAATCATCGCGTGGCTAGGCTACCGGATTTGCGGATCAAGGACAGGGCGGGTTTTTTCACAAGCATGAGCCCGTGACAAACGAATCCGCAGCGCGGCGGGTCCCGCTCACGGTCGGGCGCGTCACACAATGATGGAAATCTTGAGTGGACGCCTGGCGCCGCCATGCTACCGCTCCCGCCAACACCAGTGGTCGGAGTGTCAGGCATGCAGGCACATGATTTCGAGCGGAATGGCTACCGGCTCACTGATCGCAGCGACGCCTTCGATCCAACCGCAGCCCACCGCCTCCTGAGCGTCTCCTACTGGTCGCCCGGCATCCCGCTGGCGACCGTGATCAAGGCGGCGGCCAATGCTTGGACTTTTTGCCTGCTCGCCCCCGATGGCCGCTTTGTCGGCATGGCGCGCTTCATCACCGACCGGGCGACCTTCGCCTATCTCGCCGACGTCATCATCGATCCGGCCCATCGCGGTCGCGGCCTTGGGAAATGGCTGGTCGACTGTCTGCACAGCCTGCCGGAGATTATGGCCTGCCGGCGCCTGATGCTGATGACGGCCGATGCCCAACCACTCTATGCCAAGTTCGGGTATCGCGCCTTGAAGTCACCGGAACGCGCGATGGAAGTGGCCCGCCCCGACATCTACCAGCAGGCTGTGCCCACCGCTGAACCGGCGGTGGACCCCATGACGCCCGCTGACTAATCTGCCGCCAATCCACCGCCGTTACGGGATGTTCCGATGCGTTTATTGTTTTGCGCCTGCCTCATCACCCTCGCGGGATCTGCCGCCTCGGCCCAAAGCTCCGCCGTCGAGGTTGAAACCGATCGCTATCTCTCCTGTCTGGAGCGCATCAATGCCGACCGCGAGGCGGCATTCGAAGACGCCCTGGCTTGGCGGATGGAAGGCGGCGGCTGGCCGGCCGCCCATTGCGAGGCCCGCGCCCTGATCGCGCTGGGCGATGCCGTCAATGGTGCCGCGATGCTGGAAGATCAGGCCAGTGCCGACGCTGGCGTCCGCGACGAGGCCATCCGCGTCTCGATGCTGGTCGAAGCCGGCGACGCTTGGCTGACCATCGAGCGGACCGACGATGCCCAGCGGGCCTTCACCGCCGCGCTCGACCTGTCGCCCAATGACGCAAGCGCCCTGTTGGGCCAAGCGGAGACAAAGCTGGCACTGGGATTATGGGACGAAGCGGAAAGCGCAGCGACCGCCAGCATCGAACAGGCACCGACCTTGGCTGGTGGCTGGCGTCTGCGCGCCTTGGCCCGGCTTGAAACCGGTGCCCTCGACGCCGCTTGGCAAGATATGGAAGCGGCCCGCGAGATCGAACCTGACAATATCGATATCCTGGTGCTTCGTGGCCGCATCAACGAGGCGCGCCGCCTCGCAGCCCAGCCAAACTAGCCGGTAGCGCGGCGGCTGTCCGGCTGATCAACGGCTGCCAGGACGACGCGATTGCGGCCGGAATGCTTGGCCTCGTACAGCGCCTCATCGGCGGCGAGCAACAGGCTTTCCGGCGTATCGAGACCAGCGTCCGACGCCGCAGCTGAAACCCCGAGACTGGTCGTGATCGGCACAGCCTCGCCGAGATCGTTCTGGATTTTCATCGCTTCGATCGCGGCGCGGATGCGCTCGGCGGCAATCGCGGCCTGCTCAATCGGCGTATCGTGCAAGACGACGGCAAATTCCTCGCCGCCCAGTCGACCCAGCAAGTCACGGTCGCGCAGGCATTTCTGCACCGCCTTGACGGTCTCGATCAGGACCCGGTCGCCGATGGCGTGGCCATAGGTGTCATTGACCAGCTTGAAATGATCGAGATCGATCATAACCACCGAGACGGCGCTGCCATGGCGGCGCGCCTGTTCGGTTTCCATTTCCAGACAATGCATGAAGGCCCGGCGATTGGCCGCGCCAGTCAGGGCATCGGTCTCGGCGAGTTGGCGGAATTGTTTCTGCATCCGCACAACGCGCGATGCGGCGCGCAGACGGGCGCGCAATTCTGTCATATTGACCGGCTTGCGGATGAAATCATCGGCGCCGGCATCGAGCGATTCCTCGAGGCGGCGCTCCTGGCCCGATGCGGTAATGACGATGGTGTGGATGGATTCGGTCTCGGGGTTGGCTTTCAACGCCCAACAGACTTCCAGCCCGGTCACGGCCCCGACTTCTATCCCGGTGAGGAGAATATCGGTCGGCATCAGCTTCATCAGCTCGAGGACTTCTTCAGCGCTATGGGCAGTTTGCACCCGATAACCGGCGTCCTCGACTGTCTGTGTCAGGATGCGCAGCTGCACCTGGCTGCTCTCGCAAATCATCACGGAAATCTGGTCGCCGTAGGTCTGCGTATCGTCCATCGCATCCGGCTCACTCATAGCGCCCATTTCCCCAACATGGTTACCATCATCGACCGCCCTCCCCAGCTTGGTCCGGCCCGGCTTCCGCCAAAGCTGAGCCTGATATAGCGGCGAAAAGATAACAGGCTCTCAACCCCGCGTGTCAATTCTCGCAATTGCCTGCCATTCGGCTTCGACCTCCGGATCGGTGTCGGTGCCCGGACGGGCTTTGGCGCGCTCGCGAGCGAGTTGCGGTGCCAGGCGCGACAGTGCCCAAACAGCAGCGCCGCGCACCATGGCGTCCTCATCCTCGAGCCGGTCCAGAACGGCGGGCAGCAGGCTCTGATCGTCTGAATTGCCGACCGCAATCATCACGTTTCGCCCGAAACGCCCGCGCCCGATTCGCTTGACAGGCGAAGCGGTGAAGACGGCGCGGAACTCTGTATCGTCGAGCGCGGCCAGTTCACTCAGCAAGGGGCCCTTCAGCTCGGGCCGCGGATGGAAGGCCATGTCGGATGCGACGGCGGCGAATTTATTCCACGGACAAATGGCGAGACAATCATCGCAGCCATAGATGCGATTGCCCATCGCGGCGCGAAATTCCAGCGGGATTGGGCCCTTGTGCTCAATCGTCAGATAGGAAATGCAACGCCGCGCATCGAGCTTGTAGGGCTGAGGGAAAGCCTGGGTCGGGCAGATATCGAGGCAGGCGGTGCACGAGCCACAATGATCGGTTTCCGCCGCGTCCGGCTCGAGCTCGGCCGCCGTCAGCATCACGCCGAGAAACAACCAGGAGCCATGCTCGCGGCTGACCAGATTGGTGTGCTTGCCCTGCCAACCCATCCCCGCCTTGGCCGCGAGCGGTTTTTCCATCAGCGGCGCGGTATCGACGAAAACCTTCACCTCGGCCCCGGTCTTGGCGACGAATTCGCGTGCCATATGCTTGAGCCGCTTCTTCATCAGGTCGTGGTAATCGGCGTTTTGCGCATAGACCGAGATCACACCTTCAGACTTGCGCTCCAGCGCTGCCAGGGGATCAGTATTGGGGCCGTAATTGAGCGCTACCACGACGGCCGACTTCGCATCCGGCCACATTCCAGTCGGGTGCTGGCGCCGCGCCAGCGTGTCTTCCATCCAGACCATCGAGCCGTGCTGGCCACCAGCGACAAACTCCGCCAGCCGCTCGCCCGCCTCCCAAGCCTCATCGGCCCGGCAAATGCGCGCTTCGGTAAAGCCGGACGCGACGGCGAAGGCTTTGACCGCTTGAGAATCCATCGGCCTTTCCCCTAGAAATCCAGATCCGCATAATGCTCTGACGGCTGGGTTCCGGGCAGCTTGTCGGTGAGCAGGCCGCGAAAGGCCGGGCGGCATTTGACCCGCAAATACCATTGCTTGACCGGTTCAAACTCGTCCCAAGGCACGTCGCCGAGATAATCGACGCAGGACAGATGCGCCGCCGCGGCGATATCGGCCAGCGTGTAGCGCGGACCGGCCAGACCATCGCGGCTCTCCAGCAGCCAGGCCATATGGTCGAGATGCCAGCGCAAATGCTCTCTGCCCTGACGGATCGCGGCGGGGTCGGGCGAGCCGAGGCCCTGGACGCGCTTTTCCAGTTTCTCGTGCAGCAGATAGGCGTTCACCTCGCCATCAAACTTGCGATCAAACCAGTCCATCAAGCGGCGCGCTTCGGCCCGGTCAGCCGGACCGCCGGGCAGGAGACAGGGGCTGGGCGAAGTTTCTTCGAGATATTCGAGGATGGCGCGGGTTTCGATAATCACCCGCCGGCCGCCCCCGGACTCATCGACCAGCACCGGCGTCGTGCCGGCCGGATTGAGCGAGAGCAGATCGTCGGCATGCTCCCACGGCGTCTCGAGCTGAAGCTGGTGCTTCAGGGATTTCTCGTCGAGGGCCACACGGACCTGACGCGAGAAGGGATCGAGGGGCCAGAAATGGAGTACGCGCATGGCGTCAGACTAATCCGGTTTCGCTGAAAGACTAATGTTCATGGCTTTGTGAGCCGTCGGCGCGGAAGAAGGCCGTCCCGTGCGGCTCGGCGGCGCCGTGCGGGTCGGCGTGGATGATGATGTCGGCCGCCGGATAAACCGCCATCAGACGCCGCTCGCAGTCGACCTCGATCTCATGCGCCTCGCGCAGGCTGATATCGGGCGGCAGGCCGAGATGAAACTGGATATGCACCAGCGGCCCGGAGGCGCGCGTGCGCAACTGATGTACATCGATGATGCGCGGATCCTCGCCGCGCGCCAGATGACGGATACGCTCGCGCTCCTCATCAGGCAATTCGCGGTCCATCAACTGGTCGAGCGCGCGCCTGGCGACGCCCCAAGCAGTGATGCCGAGCCAGACGGCAACGCCGAGCGCGACGGCCGCATCCAGCCAGAGCCAGCCGAGATAAACCGAACCGGCAATGCCGATCATCACCGCCAGATTGGCGCCAAGGTCGGAGAAATAATGCGCCCTATCACCCTCAACCGCGATCGATCCGGTCTGTTCGACGGCGCGCGTCTGGATGATCACCAGGCCAATCGTCAACACGATCGACAACACCATCACCGCCAGGGCCCAGCCACTGGCCCGGATAACGACCGGTTCGAACACGTGTTGAATGCCTTCGCGCAGCAGCAGCGCCGCCGACGCCGCGACGAAAATCGCCTGCATCACGCCGGCAAAGGCCTCCGCCTTGCCATGTCCGTAACGGTGTTCGCGATCAGCCGGTTCGGCGGCATAGCGCACCGCAAACAACACGGTCAGCGAGGCCGTCAAATCGAGCGCGCTATCGGCCAGCGACGCCAGCAGCGCGACCGAGCCGGAAAGATACCAGACCACCGCCTTGGCCACGACCAGCACCACAGCGACCGCAACCGAAGCCGCCGTCGCCACGCCGGTGACGCGGCGCGCCTCGGCCGGGGCGAGGCGGCCAGGGCCGCCGGCATCGTGTGGAAGATCGTGGGGCATGAAATAAAACCTCTTGAGCAAGCTTTATGGCGCACTGGCGAGACGCGTCAATGCAGCGCGGGCCCACAGGCACACGCCTGACCAATGCGTGCCCGCCCGCCAGCTGACAATCCACTGGCAAAGCCGGGAAAACTGAAACAGGATGCGCCACCGTCCAAACCCCTGGTTGCCATGACCCTGCTCCATCTCATTGTGCTCGCCCTGGTCCAGGGTATCACCGAATTCCTGCCGATCAGCTCCTCGGCACACCTGATCCTGACGCCGACCCTGCTGGGCGAAGCCGATCAGGGCCCGCTGATCGATGTCATGGCGCATGGCGGCACTCTGCTGGCGGTGCTGGTCTATTTCTGGCGCGATATCCGCGATGTCGTGATCGGCAAATTCGCCCTTCTGACCGGCCGCATCACGCCCGGCGGACGCCTCGCTTTGCTGGTCGCCGCCTCGCTGCCGCCGGTGATGATTTTCGGCGGCGCCCTGTTTGCCCTCAACCTGGTCGATGCGCTGCGCTCGCCGCTGGTGATCGCGATCTCGACCCTGGTCTTCGCCCTGCCGCTCTGGCTGGCTGACCGTTATGGCCCCAGCGTCAAATCCATCGAAACCATGACCTTCAGGGACGCCGCCCTGATCGGCCTCGCCCAAGCGCTCGCCCTGATCCCCGGCGCCTCCCGCTCCGGCACCACCATGACCGCCGCGCGCGCCCTCGGCCTGACCCGCAGCGAAAGCGCCCGCTTCTCGATGCTGATGTCGATCCCGGTGATCGCCGCCTTCGCCGTTCTCTCCATCATCGAACTGATGGGCGAGGCCGATGCCGGCGCCCACCTCCATGACGGCCTGATCGTCGCCGGCCTCTCCTTCATCTCCGCCCTCGCCGCAATCGCCGTCCTGATGCGCCTGGTCGACCGGATCGGCTTCCTGCCGTTTGTGATTTATCGCGTGGCGTTGGGGGTTGGGCTGCTGGTCTGGTTGGCGATGTAGGGGGAAACTCCACTCCCAAATCACCCAATCCTTGTCATCCCTGACAGATGCCCGGATGCGAAGCGATCCGGGCGGAGATCAGGGACCCAGACGCTCGAGGGTCTGGGTCCCCGCTCTGCGGCCCGATCAAGTCGGGCCATCCGGCGGGGATGACAAATAATTGAAATAAAAATACAATTCGCCACGGTGGGGCATGAACTCGCGCCTAAGCTAGCACCAAGAGCTCAATCATCGCCGTCGAATACCCAAGAAATAGGGATGGGTTCGATGTCGTCGAACGACTCATTCTTCGGCGGGTTATCTGGTTGCGCGGCTTCCGCTTCGCGGATTTTCTCGAACCAATCCTCCAAGTTTTCGCCCTCAGAAAATTCGGCAAACTGACTCCGCGACGGCGCTTGAACGAAAGTGGTCATGCAACCTTCCAGCTTTCCCGCATCGATTGTGTAGACGCCAGTGTGGTATCTTGCGCCCCCCCAGGCGTTGGAATGCGTAGATGAGCCGTGCACGCTCTTCTCACCAGAGATAATCCAAACCGGTTCACAATCGACAGATGATAACGCGCCTAAGAATGCGGTTCGATCCACCACAGCCGCACTCGGGCCGGGCTCTAGAACTGAGGGGTCGAAAAACCGCTTCTGACCGCACTTATCCACATACGACGGTTGCTTCCCACTTAACAATTTCAGTCCCAGGATGTTCGCGAGCCAAGGCGCAGGCATTTCAAGACTCACGGTATCGTCCAAGGAATAGTCGAAATTTCCGCGTTCGCAGAGGTATCTGGCAACCAAAGGCCGCACCGGGGCGCCTACCGCAAGCCACCGGTTGGGGGCAACCCAATCATCGTTTCCCGCTAAGCGGGGGTGCCAGGGAAACTCTCCAAGGTAGTAATCTCCGCTAAAATCCAATCTAGGAATCGAATAAGGATCGGTAAGGCGTTTTCCCCGAATTGATTTGACTAAACGTGCCTTATCGTTCCGCTTCACGGCGACGCAATCGATACGGCACCAAACGTCGCGTTGCCATGAAACCTCTCCATTAAATTCGCCCTCGCCTCGAAAGCCTCGCGATCCATGAAGTACCAGCCAGGGCGTATCAGCCTCCAGTGATTGGACTGCAATCATCGAGGCGTCGTTGTACAAGTCACGGTCTGAAAGCAGCCAATTCAAACGCTCTTCCGGTGACGCCGATCGCAAGGGCCGCCCGATGGGGGACCACCAGTACTTTTTTGCTTCCGTCTGTCGCCCTCGTTCGCGATTGGATTTCGCCATGAGCAGCGAGGGGTCGAGTTCCCGAACGCGCGTCTGCAACGCACTTTCGTACTGCTCATCTCCTGGTTCGCTCGAGTACCCCGATCCTAGATAGAACTGCGTATCGCTGACCCGTCCCACAAACTCGTGAAGAGCAATCCATTGATATTTCTTCCCGATCCTTTCACGCCGATGCTCGTTGCGGTCATGAGCTCCTAGGGCGCGATCGATTTCGCCAAACCTCTCTTGGGTCCAGCCGAGGTCATGAGCACGCTTGCAGATCCAGCGTCGTGCAAGTGAAGGGTCGAACTGCGCCGGATTTTGAACCCTTTCACGCTTCGAGAACATTTCTCCCAGGATGAAGGGCTGGGCCCGGGTGCGAAATTCCTCCCATTGGTCGCTGGAGATGGTGTCTCGGAACTCGGCGGACGCTTTATCGATTTCGGCCTCTTCGTCGGTCTGCGGAAACGGCCTGTTGTCGGCATATTTTTTAGCGACCTTGAGAAGAGCTTCGTACGCCTTCAAAGCGGCTGGCGAAGCCGTAGCTTGAAAACGATCCGCCCATTCTTCGAAGAGCGCGCTCGGAGTTTGAGGCTCCTTCGCGTCAATGCGGGATATTGCCCAATCATCAGCAATTCCATCAATGACGTAGCGCGCGAAGTCTCCGTCGTTCACTGCAGAGCCGACTATTTCATCGCTGTGGAAATGACCGGGGCCGTATTCCTCACGGTACGTATCGATGACGCTATCGGGTACGTACTCAATAGGTTCGGCACCAGCGTGTGGCGGAATCGTATTCAGAGGGTCGATGTCAGATGCTAAGTGCCCCGTGGTTTGCGCGTACAAGACAATGCTGCGCGCGCTGTCTCTAATGGATTCGTTGCAGGTGGTTTTGCCTGTGGAGAAAAAGTTTTCATAAGCGGCATGCGATAAATTGGAGAGGTTCGTTGGATCCAAGTTCTGCAGCGCCGCGCCGTAAGCAGCAGCCAACAGGCGGTCGCAGACGTACGGGTCATCAACAACTGAAAAGGATCTCAATAGATCCGCGGCCAATCTCAGGCGCGGCGCCAATATCGTCGCAAGTGCTTTTGTGGCTCGATCTCGAAGGTGGCGGTTCGACGTTGTTAGGAACCATGTGAGAGTCACAGCACAAAGTCTGGCCCTGTTGGGCTCTATAGCTTCAAAGCCATTTTCCCATGCCCATTCAATCAGCGAATAGGGTCCACTTTCTCCTTCCTCGCAGCTTAGCAAGTATGCTGACCAAATTGTGTCCCGTTCAGGCATCGAAAATGCGCGAAGCCGAGTGTCCAGATGGTTCGCATTGAACTCGTTATCGGGCTCTGTGCTGATCGATACCCGCAGATCGAGAAAGCGGTCTGCTGGAAGCAGCGCCGCAGCGAGCTCGTCTGAACGTTTTGAGTAGAATACCTGCTGGCGCCATTTGAGGCTCGTTAAAAACGCCTCGTTCACGTCCCAGAGATTGTCGCCCTCCACCTGCACGGCATCGGGCAACTCCACTTGCCAACGCTCCGGAAGAAGGACTGCAAGAGCCTCGATCACGCCGGCATTCCGATATGCTTTCTCACCGCATACAAACTCGTGGAGCTTACCGCCGGGGCTGAACGCGTTTGTGGCTGATTCCCGATCAGCGTACTCATCGAGCATGGCCTCCGCGATCATGTAGTCGCCGAACCTCTCAAAGGTGAAGCGTACGACGTCTTGCTCGATAGGCTCGTCGGTCGGATCGGCGCCCGCCTGAATCTCTTCAGATAGGACGCCCTCGTTGATCAAGTTTGTGAGCAAGCCTCCCTCGATATCTCCGGATGATGGAAGATAGTGGTCAAGAATTTCGTGGGCGCTCGTGTAGGCTAAAAATTGGGAACGATTGCGCCGCACTTCGCTGACAAATGCACCAAATGCCTGCTCAACGATCTTGAGTTTGGGGTTAAGGCGCAGCCGACTGTTTATGGCCGCGATTGCTGCCTGATGATAAAAGCGAAATGTCTCGCTGACGCCAGTCATGCCCCTAGGCAGCTCGGACTTGCCCGATGCATCGAGAAAGTCGCAGCAAGTGCGCAAGAAAAGTGGGTTATCGAACTCCTCAGTCAGCGTAGGCGCGCCAGGTAGCGTAATCCCCCTCGTCGCTAAGTACGCCCTTGCGGCCCGACCTCCCGTGCCCCCGAACCCCACATGGTACACCCTACCAAGCTGCTCGGCACCGAAGCTGGGAGGAATGAGGCGGTTAGCGAAGGTCGATCGGCAAGAGAGCACGATACAAAGGTGCTTGTAAGGCTCAGCCTCTGCGAAGAAGCTCCCGAGGTGTTGCGGCCAAATATCAATGCCATTCCTTTCATTGATCGCATCAATGCAGATCAAGGTGCGTGCAGAGCACGCCTCACCTGCAGCATCCAACGCGCCGAGCAGCACCGAACGCTCATGTGTAAGGCCCAGTTGCTGAGCGACCTGAGCCCAGGGATCACCGAGCTCGAACTGCTGCCCAAGGAGAATCAGAGCGGGGCGCTTCTGAGAAATCTGATCGCTGACAACATCAGCGAGCAAGTGAGACTTTCCTACCCCGGCCTCTCCAAGAAGGGCGCAAAATCGATGATTTGCCAGCGTCCATTTTGCCGTACCCAGTTCATCTCGGATTTGGGACAAAGTGTCATCCAGCGCTCCAAGAACGCGGTACGCAGCATCCCTATCGCTATATCCACCATGATCAGGGCGGACAGAGGACAACGAAGAAGCTTCAAGGAAAACGTACCGCACCGAGTCGTGCGTTTTCGCAATCAGCTTGAGCCAGCTTCCTACAGGAAGCTCGTCTGTTGGTGTAGGATCGGACTCGAAGGTCGCGGAAAGTTCAAGAACGGCTTTGGATAGATCCTGCACCCCTTCAGAGGGCGACGTAGAACCGGCAAACGCGCCCAATACTGATCGAAGATCTCCCGCCAGTTCTCGCTTCCAAACTGCCGATAGTCCGTGAAAGTCAAAGCTGCGCGTAAAAATTTCAAAGTTGCCCTTGAGGTCTAGATCAACGTTGGTCGCGGGAGTGTATCGGCTTCCCAAAGCCGTCCTAGCCACGCGAAACCTATCGTGAAACCACTCCATTCCAAAAAAACTGACATCAAACCAATATGCTAATCGGCCTGAGTAAGCGGGGGCAGCACGCATTAAGCGTTCCAGAAGCGCCGACTCATCCCAAAGTTCAATCGTTAGGGCACGCCCATGGTCCGCCGCCTTTTCTATCCAACGAGCCGCCCAGTTCTCCCACTTATTGCGGGCGCTAGTTTTCCCTTTTTGCACGCCTGCCGGAAGATTGAATGGAATGCAGACGTGATATGTTTCCAAGCGCAGGTTTTTTTGTAGCGCGGCATCGATAGACTCATTCAACTGTTTTCTAAGGCCATCGCCCCACTCAAAGACGTACTTCGCTTGAATGCCAATTCGGCCATTGCCTGGCTTGTCAGCATATGCCTCTACACCCGCGTCAGCTCCTGCGCCCTTCCGTGTATAAATATACCCGGCCGACTCGAACTCCATGCGGAAGAGCTGACAGCACAATTCTTCGAAAGCCGTGTGTTGACTCCCGTGGTGTGATCGGATCGAGCGGAAATCTATTGATGGATTGCTCATCGGGTCTCTCGCATTGGGCCTTGGCACACCTAGGGTTTCAAGGGTCCCAAGAGCAGCCAAGGCCTAAGTCTGTCGTTTCAACAGAAAACTTTCGCAAATATGGCGCGAGCTGAGAAATGTAATCATGCCACGCCAATCGCGTCCGCCAAGCGGCCGGACGCGGGACCCCCCCTTATCCCCGCCCCGCCAACGCCATGCGATACTCACCAGGCTCTTTGAACCCGTGAATAACCACCGCGCATCCGGCCCCAAGCCGGGCGCAACGCCGTGTCCGCTCCAGGGAGGCAGCTATAGTAGTAGTCGTAGTAGGAGAAAAAAAGGGACATGTATAATTAACGCGCTCGCACGACAGCGCTTTGTTGGCACGCCGGACAGACTGCGCGTTAATTATACATGTCCCTCTTTTTCTAGACCGCCCGCTCGTGAAACTGCCCGTGCCGCCGGTACGGGATCAGGTAATCGGGGACGATGGCTTCGACGGTTTCGCCGGTCAGGCCGAGATCGGCCAGGGTTTTGGCGGCCTCGCTGACGACATTGTCCTGGCGCAGCTGGGTCAGCTGGTCACGCGTGATGACCGGCTCGACGAAGGGCAGGATCGCCGCCATTTCGAACAGCATCGCCATCGGGGTCGCCAGGGCGAAGGGCAGCGGCATCAGGAAGCGCGGCCGGTCGAGCTCGGTGACGACGAAGCGCATCAGCTCTTCAAACGTGTACACACCCGGTCCGCCCAGCTCATAGGTCTGGCCGCGGGCGGCCTCGCTGGTCAGCGCGGCGAGCACGGCATCGGCGACATCGCCGGCATAGACCGGCTGGAAGCGCGTCTTGCCACCGCCAAACAGCGGCAGGATTGGCAGGAATTG
The DNA here is from genome assembly GCF_963975345.1 of uncultured Maricaulis sp. NCBI lineage: Bacteria > Pseudomonadati > Pseudomonadota > Alphaproteobacteria > Maricaulales > Maricaulaceae > Maricaulis > uncultured Maricaulis sp. The sequence continues at coordinate 120,133 of NZ_CAXBGE010000003.1, forward strand.
CGCCATCGAAGCGAAGCGATTGAAGAAGCCGTCGCCGACCCCGAAAATGATCGAAGGCCGCAGAATCGTCGCGCTGGGCAGCGCCGCCTTCACATGCGCTTCGCCTTCGGCCTTCGAGCGTGCATAACGCGAGGCACTGTTGGCGTCGGCACCGATGGCCGACATCTGGATCATCGTGGTGATGCCGGCCTTGGCCGCCGCTGTGGCGATGGTCTTGGCGCCCAAGGCATGCAGGCGCGTGAACGTCTGGCGGCCGTCTTCGTTCAGCACGCCGACCAGGTTGACGACGCCGCTGGCGCCTTCAACGGCCCGCTCGACCGAGGACGCAACGCGCACATTGGCCTGCACCAGCTGGACTTGTCCGACGACACCGGCAACGCGCAAATCCTGCGCCAGATGCGGCCGCCGCGTTGCCACGCGAACCCGATAACCCGCCCGCGACAGGGCCCGAACCACATGGCGGCCAACAAAGCCTGAGCCGCCGAATACTGTGATGATTTCGTCTCGAAGCATGGTTTCATCCCCGCGCTAATCCGGTCGGTTCCGGGTAGACCAAAAATCACACGATCTGTCCATGAGACAATGCGCCTGTGGGCCCGCCGCCACGCCGAAGCGCCGCCGTATGCGTTGCGCTGAGCGCCCGGCGTTGACAGGCGAGCAGGCCTTCTTTACCTACCCGCTTCCACACCTGCCCAGGTGGCGGAATTGGTAGACGCGCTAGCTTCAGGTGCTAGTTTCCGAAAGGAAGTGGAAGTTCGAGTCTTCTCCTGGGCACCAATATTCAGTCCTAACCAGCTGAAATCCCTTATAGAGCATTGTGTTAGTCGCATAATTTGGTACATGGCTTGGTACATAGGAACCAGCCGTGAGAATAATTGTGCCCGGGCTACAGCTCCGCAATAACACCTATCACTTCCGCCGCGCAGTGCCGCCGGACCTCATTGAGATTGTCGGCCAGCGTGAGTGGAAAAAGACCCTTGGGCTAGGGCCAGACCAGACATTGCGAGCGCACGTCGAAGCAAATCGCTTGTGGCGTGAGACCGATGAGCAGATCGCAACATTGCGACGCGAGTTGGCTCATGATTGCAGTCCTGCTGTTCTCGCGAAGCGAGCGGCTGAGTGGGCAGGCCGCTTTCAGCTTCTTGATGGACAACCTGGTGCAATCAGAGAAACCGTTTGGACTGACCGCGGCGAGGACGAGCTGGACAGCCAACGAGACCTCAACATCGAGCGCATCATTGAGGAGGCCGGTCGACAGTCCGGCTGGGACGAGAAGGGACACCCCAAGCAACTAACGCCCGTGCAGAAAGCCCGGCTGGCCGTGCTGGTAGCTGGCAAGCCCGTGGAGCCTGAGTTGACGGTGTCGCAGGCACGCGACCTCTACCTCTCAGAGCGGTACGACGGGCGCCAAGACAAGGCGACCGTCCAAGCGACAAATCAATTCATTGAGATGGTCGGCGACGTGGAGCTGGCCAGCATCTCACGCCCGATGGTCAACAGGTGGCTCCGAAGCCTAGTAACCGACCGCGGCCAATCCGCAGGGACCGTTCGCAGGCGCCTGACGACGCTAAAGGCCATCTTCAACTACTTGCGAAAAAACTATGACCTCAAAGCCGACAATCCGTTTGCGGAGCAGGACATTCCCGCAACCGCCGCACCACCGAAGCCCCGCGTTCCGTTCCATCGCAGACATTTCAGCCTGCTGGACGCCTATGTTCGCCGCCAAGACACCGACCCCAACACGCGCCATATTCTGACGCTGCTGAAGTACACGGGGTGTCGCCCAATGGAAATCGGCGGCTTGAGCAAATCCGAGGTCTATTTGGACCAGGAAGTTCCGGCGATAAGGGTCCGATGGACCGCAGACCGAAGGCTCAAGACGGCGATGGCGGAGCGCGTTGTACCGCTGATCGGCCCTGCCATCACAGCCGCGCGTGAAGCCTTGAGCACCGCTTCCGACCAACACCTCTTCCCCCAGCTGTATCGGGACACGGAGCGCCTCTCGCAAACCTTGAACAAGGCGATACGAGCGGCAGGCGTCCCGCATGCACCGGATAGGCTGGTGGCCTACTCCTTCCGGCATTCAATGAAAGAAGCGATGCGGCTTGCTGAGGTGCCGGAAGAGACTCAGGACGCGATCATGGGGCACTCCAGAAAGAACGTCGGGGCTGGATATGGCGCTGCGAAACGGCCGCTGGGTGTACTGAAGGATGCGTTGGAACGCTCCATTCCCCACCTCGGCGATGTCGACGAGACGGAATATCTGCCGGACGAGCTGCCGTGAGTGCCAAAATTTTGACCAGAATATCAGAGGGGTCTCTCAACACAGCGCCGACCGCATTTTCCCCCAATGCCCCAGCGAGGATCATCGCGCGGGGCGGTCCCTGTTCTGACCTATTGGCCAATCAGCGAGGGCGAACAACCAAAGCAGGACGATGTTCAGGCCCGGCACTAGCATGAGCAAGCTCAACGAGCCCGCGTAGCCCGCCTTGCGTGCGATCTTCCACATTGGAACGACGTACAATACCACGATCAGCACAAGTGTGATCAAAATCTGCCACATTGCCGGTGCCATAGCTCTCCTCCGTCTAGCTGCGTTAAAGCTAAATCAGAAGGCGCTGATTCCGCAAGTTGGGATGATGGCCCTAACCTCAACCGCTCTAAACGCTGAGCCGGCCCCCTCCCGAGCACTGCGCAGCGAACTCTAGGTGTCCCCCTAGCACACCCCTTCAACCATCTGGGAGAGCCTTTTGGGGCAACGCCGCTTAGCCTGCACGTTGGTGACCCCCGCACAACACCTCTTTCTACCCAAACCGGGCCTAATCTGCATGCCGCACCTCGTTTTGCCGCAATTAGGCGTCCCCTAAACAGAAACCCGACCATGCCGAAAACAAGCCACCACGGCGCCTGCTGTCCTTTGACGGCGGGCGTCTTCTTTTTGAGGAGACCACATGCTCGCATTCGACTGCGCAGACGACTTCCCACTACATGAAACCGCCCAAGACCAGCCGAAGCGCTCCGACATCCCGTTCGACTGGACGCTTCGTCCGAGCAACCCGCCAGCGCACCAGCTGGTTGCCCTAGCGATGACCGACGCCAATGCCATTAGAAGGCGCTCCAAGAAGGCGCGTAGACGCCAGCAGAGACACGAGAGTGCATTTGAGGCCGCAGTGTCCGCCATCGTCGCGAACGCCACTCAGGCGGCCCTCAGGAGCGACTCTACGCCTATCCACGTGAGCCGCTCAAAGGTCCATCTGGAGCGACGCGACCGGTACCGCCAAGAAGGCGAGACTGGAGCCTTTCCCCAGCGTCTGGATGAACTTCACGAGGCTGGTTGGATCGTACAGGTCATCGCACCCCCCTCGACTGCTGAGCAGCGGAACAGTTCAACCATCACCGCAGGGCCGGTCCTCCTGGCTCACCTCAGGGAACCGGACTTCCAAGCGGCGGCATTCCACCAAGCGCCGGTGGGCGAGGTCATCATCCTCAAGTCTGTGAAACGCCGCCAGAAGCGTTCCATCATCGACTATGTCGACACACCGCAGACGCATTCACTCCGCGAGGAGGTTACCCGGATCAATCACGCGCTTTTGCAGGCTGACATCTCGGTGACGCCGGAGTGTGCCGACACAGTCGACGTCGGCCATCGCCGCCTCGTACGGAGTTTCATTGATGAAGGCTTCGACCATGGCGGGCGTTTCGGTGGCGGCTTTTGGGTCCCGATGTCAAAGACGGATCGGTTCGCACACCTCCGGATCGATGGCGAGCGAGTTGTCGAACTCGATTTTGAACAGCTTCACCCTCACATCGCGTACGCACTGGTTGGCGGAGCGGCCCCAAAGGGCGATCTCTACGACATCCCAGGATTGGAGACCGTGCCCCGCAAAACACGCAAGGCCTTCTTCAATGCTCTGCTATGGGATGAGCGTGAACGGCGGAGCCTTGTGAAGGGAACGCGTGAACACTTTCCCGCTCATCTGTCGGGGAAGTCCGCCGCAGACCTAGTCGCACGTCAGCATCCGGCCATCGCACCCCTACTTGGAACCGGCGCAGGGGCTCGCATCATGGGCATCGAGAGCGAGATAATGACACGTATAATGCTCGACCTCATCGAAGCAGGCATTACGGGGCTCCCGATCCACGACGCAGTGCTCGTTCCGGCCTCCAAGACCTTTCTTGCACTACCCGTCATGCGGGAGGCTTACCGGAGCATCACAGGGCAGACCATTAGGGTCAGTAAGACCGTTGGGTAATGGTCCCTGTGTCACCCCCTTTGGACATGCCCCCCCCCTGTGGGGGGTGGTAGGGGAGGTACTAGTATCTGAGAATACCCTTGTTCCTTAAGGCCCCTCTTAGGATACCCCCCCCAACCACCTATCCATTAGTAGGGTGCTTAAGCGACGGGCGTGCGTTTGATCCGCTGCACGCTGGAGCGGCTGATGCCGAGTGCGTCCGCCACGGCAACTTCGGTCATGCCGCTCCCCAGCAACCTCAGAACCTCCGAGGCCTGTCGTTGTGCGGTTGGCGCACGGCCCTTGTACTTGCCCTCCGCCTTCGCCTTAGCGATCCCCTCGCGCTGCCGTTCCAGCATGATCTCCCGCTCGAACTCCGCAACGGATCCGAGGATGCCCAGCATCAACTTGCCCGTGGCCGAAGCGGTATCGAGGTCCATCGCCAGGATGCGTAAGCTGGCGCCCTTGGCGTTGACCCGTTCGACAATGTCCATGAGGTCGCGGATTGACCGGGCCAGGCGGTCCAGCTTCGTGACGGTGAGCTGGTCACCCTCCCTGAGATAATCCAGCGCCTGCTCTAGGCCGTCCCTACGGGCGACCGAGGAGGCCTGCTCAGCGAAGACCTTCTCAGCCCCAACCGCGGCAAGGTCCCGTTCCTGTGCAGCAAGCCCCGCCTCCTGGTCAGCGGTAGAGGTGCGGGCATATCCAATAATCATGGTTCACTCCAAGCTTTGCTAGGGTCTAAACCCTATGAGGCTTGAAGCGTCAAAAGTCAATATGGATTTGTATGACGCCTTATCGGACGCTCGGTCCCCGGCGTCATTAGGGCAAGCTTGTTTGACTCTCTGATCTGGGCATAACTATTGATCGCAATCTTTAGGCGATTGGACGCCGGTAGATTTCCCACCCTCAGAAAGGTACATTCATGAAAATTGGACAATTAGCGCAAGGTGTTAGCGTTGGCGAAAATGCCGCCAGGATTGCGGCGCTGGAAACGCTGGTCAGCCACCTGCTGCGCAATGCCCTCGCAAATGGCATGAGCGCTGAAGACCTGACAGACCTCGTAGCGTCTGCCAAGGCAGCAGCAATGTCCGGCGGGATGCACCCAAGCCAGCAGCCAATCCACAGTGAGGCCTTAGATTCCCATCTCCGGGAATTGGGGGTGTAGTAGAACGCAGAATATGTACTCCCGACGCCATAACAGCAGTGGAGGCTAGGGACTTCATCCCGCCGAACCGCCTAGCGGCCCACAGACTTGTTTCTGACGTCGGGAGCAATACCGACAAGCCCAGCTGCCCCCATCTGTTTTTATCGCGACAGCTATTGTCACCCCAGCGGGACTACGCTCACCTCATTCGGTCCCCCACAAGCGGGCATCGAGGGTAAATTCAAACTCTTGAGTGCCGCCGCCTTGCTCAATGCGAGCGCATGCGGTTCACTCAACTTCAACGGGGCTTAGAGACACCAAACCATGACACCGACACCATCAAACGTGCAGTCGCTCGCCAACTTCGCCTGGTCCATCGCCGAGCTGCTGCGGGGGGATTTCAAGCAGTTTGAATACGGCAAGGTAGTATTGCCCTTCGTCGTGTTGCGCCGTCTTGACCTGATCCTGGAGCCCACCAAGGACGCCGTCCTGGCGGCCCATGCGAACCTGCCCGAAGGCATCGATGACGAGACGCGACGGACGATCTTGCTGGCAGCCGTTGGCAGTGACATCAAAGCCTACAACACCTCGCGTTTCACCTTCGCAAAGCTCAAACAGCAGGACCCCGGCCAGCTCCACGCCAACCTGGTCGACTACATCATGGGCTTTTCACCCGATGTGCAGGACGTTTTCCTGGAGAAATTCCTGCTGACCGACCAGCTCAAGCGCCTCAATGATGCGGGCCTTCTCTGGAAGGTGTTCGAACGCTTCACCGAGATCGATCTTCATCCGAAAACCGTCTCCAACATCGAGATGGGTTACCTCTTCGAGGAATTGATCCGGCGCTTTTCGGAAATCTCCAACGAGACTGCCGGGGAGCATTTCACGCCGCGCGAAGTCATCCGCCTGATCGTGGACCTTCTGGTCGAGACTGATACGGGCAAGCTCACCGGGCTGGGCGTGATCCGCCAGGTATACGACCCGGCCTGCGGCACCGGCGGCATGTTGGCACTCGCCGAGGAAGCCCTCCACAGCATCAATTCAAAAATCCGCGTTGAACTCTTCGGCCAGGAGCTCAATCCCGAAGCCTTCGCAATCTGCCGCTCCGACATGCTGGTGACCGGCCATGATCCGGACCAGATCGCCTTCGGCAATACGCTCACCAATGACGCGCACCCGGGCCGCAAATTCCACTACATGATCTGCAATCCGCCCTATGGCGTCGACTGGAAGAAATATCGCGAACCGATCGAGGCTGAAGCGAAGGAAATGGGCCATGATGGCCGTTTCGGTGCCGGCACACCGCGTGTCTCCGACGGCCAACTTCTCTTCCTGCAGCACATGATTTCCAAAATGCGCGATGACGAGGCCGGCTCGCGCGTCGGCATTGTCATGAATGGCTCGCCCCTCTTCACCGGCAGTGCCGGTGGCGGCGAGAGTGAGATCCGACGCTGGATGCTGGAAAATGACTGGGTCGAGGCGATCATCGCCCTGCCGACCGACCTCTTCTACAATACCGGCATCCAAACGTATGTCTGGCTCCTCTCAAATCGCAAGCCGGTGGAGCGCCGCGGCAAGGTGCAATTGATCGATGCCTCAGGCGAGGGCTTCTGGAAATCCATGCGCAAATCGCTCGGCTCCAAGCGCCGGGAAATCCCCGACGAGGCCCGCGAGGCGATCGTCAATCTCTACAAGGCTTTCGACAAGGCCGATGAAAAGGTCTCCAAGGTCTTCGACAGCACCGAGTTCGGATATCGCGAAATCAAGGTCGAGCGCCCTCTGAAACTCGCCTTCCAGGTCACGCCAAAACACCTCGGCGCCCTGCGCGACGACAAGGCCTTCGCCAAACTCCCCGACGCCGAGCAGGCTGCCCTACTCGCAGCCCTGGACGAGTTGCCGGACACACCTTGGCGCTCGCGCCCGGCTTTCGAGAAAGCGCTCGGCGCGGTGCTCAAGGCCCACAACATCAAGCTCGCCACAGCCGCAAAGAAATCGATCCTCACAGCCTTGTCCGAGCGCGACGAGACTGCCGAAATCTGCCGCACCAAGGATGGCACACCGGAGCCCGATAGCGATTTGCGCGATACGGAACTGGTGCCGCTCGGCGAAGCTTGGAAATCCTATCTCGAACGCGAGGTCACGCCCTTCGTCGCCGATGCGTGGGTCGATGAGGGCTTCACCGATGCCAGCGACAAGCAGGTGGGCCGGGTCGGCTATGAAATCAATTTCAACCGCTATTTCTACGAATACGTCCCGCCAAGACCGCTGGCCGAGATCGATGCCGAGTTGAAGACGCTGGAGGCGGAGATTGCGGCGTTGCTGGCGGAGGTGGCGGCGTGAACATAACAACGCTTCAAGAGCGCGTTCACGGAACGCCACGCCCCGACGGCTGGATGATTGGAAAGCTCCATCAGACGTTGAGGGTGCGCCGTGGCAACAAAAATGCTGGCATGCAGGAACGCAACCTCCTCTCTCTGAGCTTCGGTCGCATAAAGCGCAAGGACATCAACACCGCTGACGGTCTCCTGCCCGAGAGCTTTGAGACCTATCAAGTCGTAGAGCGAGGCGACATCGTCATGCGCTTAACCGACCTGCAGAACGACAAGCGCAGCCTGCGACAAGGGCTCGTGCGCGAGAGAGGCATCATCACATCGGCCTATGATGCTCTCCACGTTTCAGACGATGATGAGCCTCGTTTCTGGGCCTATGCGCTCCTGGCACTCGACCTTGCGAAATACTATTACTCGCTGGGTGGCGGCGTGCGGCAGTCTATCAAGTTCACCGACTTTCCGAACGAATGGATCACCCGCCCCGACCTCAACACCCAGAAGGCCATCGCGGCCTTCCTCGACCGGGAAACCGCCCGCATCGACCAGCTAATCGAGAAGAAACAGCGCCTGGTGGCGCTGTTGGGGGAGAAGCGTCAGGCTGTATTTGATCAAGTGGTGATGGGGCGCGAGGGCGGGGCCACCGCTCTCGTCCCCTCTGGCGTGGATTGGTTTGGGTCCGTACCGCATGATTGGACGGTATGTCGCTTCCAACGCCTGATCTCCTCCAAAGTAGATTATCGCGGAAGGACGCCAGTTAAGCTTGATGATGGCGTGTTTCTAGTGACTGGGCGCAATATCAAAAATGGAGCTATCGACTACCAGCGAGCGGCTGAATACACATCAGCAGCTGAATGGGCAAAACTTCAAGAACGAGGTGCGCCCGAAATCGGCGACGTGCTCATGACGACCGAGGCTCCCTTGGGCGAGATCGCTCAAGTCGACCGTTGTGACGTCGCCTTCGCGCAAAGAATTATCAAGTTTCAAGCTCGCGCAGATTTGATCTCGAACGACTACCTCGCCGCGATGATGCAGACCAGTGAATTCCAAGGATCTTTAAGTCTGTATTCCTCGGGCTCAACCGCCAAGGGAATCAAGAGCGAAAGACTGGCGCACCTTTTTGGCGTCGTGCCCCCACCGGCGGCCCAAGCAGAAATTGTTCGGCACCTCCGGGCGCGGATGAGCGCGATTGATAATCTGAAAACCCCGCTAGACACTTCCATAGCCCGTCTCAAGGAACACCGCTCCGCCCTCATCACGGCGGCTGTCACCGGCCAGATCGATGTGACGCGCTGGAGCCGTCACGGCGAGGCAGATCGCCGCCTTGACCAGATCCAGGAGGAACTAGCGGGATGAAAAAGGTCATCGACAGCCTACCGAAAAAGACCCCAGCTGAACGCTCGGCCATGCGTGAGAATGCTCGCAAGATGGCAGAGAGCGGAGACGCGAAGAAATCGGAGCAGGCGGAGGCCTTCCTGGCTGCTCTGGATCAGTACGAAACGGACCTCGCAGCCGTCGAGTATGACCACCTGTCCTCCCTGGATGAAGTCGGGAAAATCAAGGAAGCTTTCACCCGGGTTCCGCCGACCGACACCCAAGTGAACCTCATCAAGGTCATCGCAGAGACCCCTGGAGGTACGGCGGGGCAGCTTAGTTCGGCACTCCGATGGGAAGGCCTCACCTGGCAGATGCATTTCGGGATGATGGCCAAAGACCGTCAAGCCTATCTCTGGCCAGCGCCGCCCTCAGAACATCGAAAGCAGCCGAGTGGCGAAGCGGCCACATTCTACTGCGGTCTGCTCACAACTTACGACAAGAAGACCAGCGGGTTCACTTTAAAGCCAGAGGCCCGCGCGGCTTTCGTGGCACTGGGGCTGATCAAATGACCAATGTCTGGATGATCCGCTTGGGTAAGTATGGCGAGAACGAACCGCGAGCGCTGCAGGACGGCAAACTGGCGACTGGCTGGGATCTCTCGCGGGAATTGGAAACTTGCTCATCGCGCGAAGAGATCCTCGCCTATTTGGAGCCGTGCTACCCCAGCCAGAAGCAAGGCACAATTCAGAACTGGGCCGTCCAGATCAATCAGCTCAAGCATCAGGTCGAGCCGAATGATCTCGTCGTACTGCCCCTGAAAACCTCTGGTGAGATCGCCATTGGCAGGGTGAAGGGCGGCTTCATGATGGTCGATGGCAAGCATCCTGGCCGCGAAGTGATCTGGCTTGTTACAGACCTTCCCCGGCAAGCCGTGAAGCAGGACCTTCTCTATTCCTTGGGAGCATCCCAAACGATCTGCCGCATCTCTCGCAACAATGCTGCAGACCGTTTCGCCGAACTGGCTCGGTCGCGGCGGGATCCTGGTCCGTCGCTCGCGCGGCACATGCCAACTATGAATAAAGGCGATGCAGCCGAAGGCGAAGACGCAGAGGTAGACGTCCAACTCGACCTTGCCGAGATCGCCCGCCAACAAATCGAGGAACACATCTCAGCGAACTTCGCGGGACATGAATTCACCCACCTGATCGCCGCAATCCTGGAAGCTCAAGGGTATCGGACGGAAGTCACTTTGCCGGGTGCAGATCGCGGCATCGACATCGTTGCTGGCAAAGGCGCCTTGGGTTTCGACTCTCCACGCTTGGTTGTCCAAGTGAAGTCCGGCGACATCGTTGGCGATCAACCGACCCTACAGAGCCTTATCGGCAGTGTTCAGGATGCCCATGCGGATCAGGGGCTTCTCGTCTGCTGGTCAGGGTTCAAGTCGACTGTGCGGTCCCGCATCAACGAGCTTTACTTCCGCATCCGTCTCTGGGGTCGCGAGGAAGTCCTCGATGAGCTCTTCGATGTTTTTGACGACCTGTCGGACGAAATGAAGGCGAAGCTACGCCTGCAGCGGATGTGGGCAGTGGTGCCGGAGGAAGCTTGATGGGAGCACAGCCCCTGGCGCGTTGTGAGATGGATCGATCCGCAGTTTCAGAGCTTCGGAACGCATTGGATCGTGCTGCTGATGAGGACTTCGCCGAACACCCGATTATCAAACACATGGTGATGTTCGTCCCGGGGACCAAAGTTGAGATATTCTCCGACGAACACCCGCCACCGCATTTTCACATCCTCCATCAAGAAGTTAATGCATCATTCCGCATCGACAATTGCGAGCTGGTCGATGGGTTCCGGCCAAGCAGCCGGTTGATGAAGGCGATCAAGAAATGGCACCGAGAAAATTTGTGTACGTTCTACTACACTTGGAACAGAACCAGGCCAGCCGATTGCCAGGTGGGAAAGCTCAGGCTGCCAGCCCGATGCCCACCCGAGGAGGACAAAAATGAGGGCTAGCGCTTCCTCCCTCCATCGCGAGATCGCCGTCCAGGAACATTTCGTCCAGCAATTGGCCGAACACCAAGGCTACTGCGAGCGCCGTCCTGAGCACCACGACAGGCCTCTCGCGCTCGACATCGAATTGGTGTGCGAGTTCTTAAAGACGTCCCAGCCAGATGCCTGGACGGCGTTGGAAGCGCAGTATCCTGGCTCGGCTCAGCGCACCGTAATTGACAAGCTTTCCAAGGACCTCAAGACCTTCGGGGCGCTGGTGGTGTTCCGACAAGGGATCAAGCTGGTCCCAAACATCAAGTTCCAGCTCTGCGCTTTCCAGCCAGCCTCTTCGATCAATCCCGACCTGGTAAGACTCTACGACGCCAATATCCTTTCGGTGATCCAGGAAGTCGAATACTCGACAAAGAATGGAAACCGGATCGATACCGTCCTCTACGTGAACGGCATTCCGGTCGCGACATTCGAGTTCAAAAACACGCTCACAGGGTCGAACTACAAGACAGCCGAGAAGCAGTACAAGAAGGATCGATCGCCCGCTGGGGAGCCTCTCCTGACCTTCAAGCGGGGTGCTCTCGTCCATTTTGCGCTCGACCAGGATTATGTCTCGATGGCAACGCGCCTCGCCAACGGACAGACCTACTTCCTGCCTTTCAATCGGGGGCGTGATGGCGGCTCTGGAAACCCTGATGTGAGACTTGAGGATGGATCTGACGAGTTCCGGATCGCCTATCTCTATCGCGACCTCCCCAGCGGCAAGGCGATCTTTTCGCGGGAGGTGTTGCTCGACATTATCGGTCGCTTCATCCACCTCAATGAAGACGGGGTGATGATCTTCCCGCGCTTCCAGCAGCTCGATACGGTGCGCAAGCTCATGGCCCATGCCCGAGCGCATGGGTGCGGTCAGAACTACCTCATCCAGCATTCCGCAGGGTCAGGGAAGTCGAACACGATCGGCTGGACTGCACACCAGGCGATCAAGCTTCATACAGAAGGCGATGAGTCGGTGTTCGACACCGCCATCATCCTGACCGACCGCCGGGTGCTCGACCGGCAGCTCCAGAACACCGTTAGAGAGCTGGAGCAGACACCGGGCGTGGTGCGAGCCATCGACGGCACTTCGCGTCAACTCAAGGAAGCCCTTGAGGCGGGGGCAAAGATCATTGTCTCAACGATCCAGAAGTTCGGAACGGATCATCTGGCGGCGCTCTCGGCCCAGGCGCACAAGCGGTTTGCCGTGATCATGGATGAGGCCCACAGCTCTCAGTCAGGCAAGGCGGCTGAAGCCGTCTCAAAGGCACTGACAGCGAAGGAAACGGAAGAGGCTGGCGGGTCGCTGGAAGACATTATTCTGGCCCAGCAAAACGAGCGTGGTCCACAGCCCAATATCTCTTACTTCGCCTTCACCGCGACCCCTCGCAATGTGACGCTGGAACGGTTCGGCATGGCGAGCCCAGACGGCAAGCCACAGTCTTTCCATCTGTACTCGATGCGGCAGGCGATCGAGGAAGGTTTCATCCTCGACGTCCTCAAAAATTACTCGACCTACAAGGCCTACTACCAGCTTGAGAAGACCATTGAGGATGACCCTCGCTTTGAAGGTTCGAAAGCGCAGCGCAAGGTCGCCAAGTTCGCCCACCTCCACGACGATGCCATTGACCAAAAGGTCGAGGTGATCGTCGAGCATTTCCGGCGCCACGTGATGTACGAGCTAGGCGGAGAGGCCAAGGCGATGATCGTGACAGCCAGCCGCGACGCCGCCCTCAAGTATTTCCGGGGGGTGGAGCGCTACCTTGCTTCGAAGAACTATTCCGAAATGGGTGTCCTGGTTGCCTTCTCAGGCGCAATGCCTGATGGCGCTGGAGGCGAAGTAACCGAACCGGATCTCAACGGCTTTTCCGAGACGGAATTGCCCGACAAGTTTGACGGCCCTGGCTACCATCTCCTTATCGTGGCGGAGAAGTACCAGACCGGCTTTGACCAGCCGAAACTGTGCGCCATGTATGTGGATCGCAAGCTCGCGGGCTTGCAGGCCGTGCAGACGCTCTCTCGCCTCAACCGCACCAAGTCTGGCAAGCAGCACACATTCGTCCTGGATTTCCAGAACTCCATTGAGGACATCCAGGAAGCCTTCAAGCCCTTCTTTGAGACGACCACCCTGGAAGAGCGTTCTGACCCCAATCAGATCTACGAGCTTGAACAGAAAATCATTGGCTACGGCTTCATAGATAAGGCCGAGATTGATCGCTTCGCCGAGATCTATTTCAAACCCGAAGGCGTCACCACGGCGGACCGCCCTAGCCTGGAAGCCATTGTCAGCAACGCAGTGGGCCGCTGGAGTGCTGAAAGCGACGAGGGCCGCCAGGAGGAGTTTCGCCAGCTGCTGAAGAGCTATCAGCGCTTCTACGTCTTCCTCGCCCAAATCATGTCGCTCGGGGATAGCTGGCTGGAGAAACTGTACGTCTACGCAAGTTGGCTGGACCGCAAGCTCCCCGACCGGGAACAACCGGAAGACCCCGACATCACCGACGATATGCTGCGGCTCGCGGCCTTCAAGGTGGAGCGAAAAGCGGAAGGTTCAGCATCCTTGTCCGCAGGGGAAACCACTGAGCTGAAACCTATCAGCGAGTTTGCGGCAAAACCCTTCACGGAGAAGGAAGCGAAGACCCTCCAGGAGATCATCGACGCGTTCAACGAGCGGCACGGAACGACTTTCACTCAGGAAGACTATCTGCGCTTCGTTGCGGCTTCTGAGCGGGTAATGGAGAGCCCTGCCATGCAGGCGACCCTCCGCAACAATCCGCCGGACGTCTCACGTGGCGCCTTTGTGAAGGCTGTGTTCCCAGAGATCATTCAGGCTTTCCAACGGGACCAGGAGATGTCGAACATCATCCTCACAGACGGCGAGGCCCGCGCGAAGGTCTTCGATTGGCTGTTTGCGATCGCTCTCAGGCAAGCACACGAAGCGCCTGGCCAAGGCTCAGCCAGTCCCAGGACTTGACGCCAGCACCGCGCCACGGTTTGGTACATGGAGATCATCAACGCGCCATGTACCAAATTTGAAGGTCAGACTAACACATTGAAATAACACCAGTTTGAAGGGCGGTAGAATTTCCCCCTACTCTTCTCCTGGGCACCATTACTCCGATTTTTGTCGTCCTGTGAAATCCGGCTTTTGCCGGAAACCCGTTGATTTACTGGCGAATCCGCTAATGACCTGTCCGGGGTCGTCCGACGAAGATTGTTGGCATCCAGCCGAATTGTTGGTACTTTTGTTGGTACTTTCAATTCGAGTGCGTTTAGACGCAAGGCTGGCGAATGGCCATCACAGATATCCAGATCAAGGCCTTCAAACCCGCCGCGAGCGCCTACAAGCGCAGCGATGGCGGCGGCCTTCACCTGTTGCTATCCCCTAGCGGCGGCAAGCTCTGGCGCCTCGCCTATCGCTTTGACGGAAAGCAGAAAACACTCGCGCTGGGGGCATATCCCGCTGTTTCTCTCGCATTGGCGCGGCAAAGACGGGATGAGGCCAAGGCCCGGCTCGCCGAGGGCGTCGACCCATCGGCCCACGCCAAGGCCGCCAAGCGGGCGATCAAGGCCATCCGGCAAGACACCTTCAAGGCCATCGCCGCAGAATACGTGGTGAAGGTCGAAAAGGAAGGCCGCGCGAAAGCGACGATGAAGAAAATCCGCTGGATGGTCGATCTTGCCAATGTCGACCTCGGCGACCGCCCGATCACCGAGATCACTGCAGGCGATGTCCTGATCCCGCTGCGCAAGGTCGAGGCTGCCGGAAACCTCGAAACCGCGCGCCGTCTTCGCTCGACCATCGGGCAGGTGATGCGCTTCGCCATCGCCTCGGCCAGAGCCACCCACGATCCGACCCAGGGCCTCAAGGGTGCTCTCACCGCCCCGATTGTCACCCATCGCGCGGCGATCCCCGATCAGGCCAAGGTCGGCGCGCTGTTCCGCGCCATCTGGACGTATGACGGCACGTTGGAAACCCGTGCGGCCCTCCAGGTTATGGCGCTTCTCTATCCGAGGCCCGGCGAATTGCGGCACGCGGAATGGGCAGAGTTCGATCTAGATGCTGGCATCTGGATCATCCCGGCAGAACGCACAAAGATGCGGCGCGAACACCGAAAGCCTATATCGAAGGCGGCGGTGGCAATCCTGCGCAATGTCCGGGAAATGACCCAATCGCAAAAGCTCGTATTCGCGTCTGTCAGTTCCCTGATACGCCCGATGAGCGAGAACACTATGAACGGCGCGCTCCGGCGGCTGGGATTCAAAAATCACGAAGCCACCTCGCACGGCTTTCGCGCGACCGCGTCCAGCCTGCTCAATGAAAGTGGGAAATGGCATCCCGACGCCGTCGAGGCCGAACTTGGACATGTCGGGTCTGAAGAGGTGCGGCGCGCCTACCATCGCGCCGCATATTGGGACGAGCGCGAGCGTATGACAGAGTGGTGGGCAACTGAGGTGGAGCGATTAAGGTTGCACGCTCTAGATGATGATTCTACCGCGAGGTGATCAGAGTGGCGCAACCCGATTGGACACCAGAACAGACACGCATACACCGTCAATGGGTGATCTTCGGCGCCAAGTTCCCGGATTTTTGCATCGCCGGTATCGCCAAGTTTCGACCTGAGGGCCTCTTTCTCACAGCGCCGGAGCAAGATTTGGCTAGCGAGGAAGTCATCGCTGCCCGCGTGTGCCATGACGAATTGGTTTCGCTTTCAGACGCGGACTTGGACGCAAGGTGGAAAACAAGGCTGGTCGAGGAAGAGGCCAAACGCGAGGCGGCGCTGCCACTGAACCAACATGTGGCGGATGCGGCAGCGTACGATTTTTATTCTAAGGCCGCTTTTTGGACCGTGGAAGAAGCCTGCGCGCTCATGGTTGCACGTCACCCGCGAAAGGTCGGTCTGCAGACGGTAAAGCCCTACGCGTCGATATCGAAGACCGCACGGCAGTTTCTTGATCTGCATGACCTTGCAACGCGTGCTGTAGCCATGAATCAGCTGGCGCATCGGAACTTGCCGGGATTCTTCTTGGCGTGGGCTGGACGGAACCGGCTGTCCATTCCGGAGGGCCTCGCGGCGGCGATCCAGCTTCAGGGGGTCCAAGTCGCGGACTGGAAAACCTTGTACGATCAGCAAACCGAACTGGTCTCACGGCTTGAGGCGAGAATCAGTCAACTTGAAACAGGGGCATCGCCGACGCCGACCGACTCGGTGGCCAAGCCACTTGGTGAACTGGCTCGCACCAGCTTGCTCAAACTCGTGATCGGTATGGCAGTCAAAGGATATGGACACAACCCAAAGGCCAGCCGGACTGGGACCGCGAGCGAAATCGCCAGCGATTTGAGGCTTGTTGGACTATCGCTCGACGAGGACACCATCCGGAAATACCTGGCGGAAGCCCGCGAACTGCTACCCGACTGAAACCGTCGAAACCGAATTCGGTTTAGCCGAAACCGAATTCGGCCTACTGCACTGTAAACCTTCCTAAATCCACCTCGTACTTGGCAACACGAGGTGACGCAATGGACGACAAACCCGCACTCCCGGCGACCGGCTTTCTTCGCCTTCGCTCGATCATCGCCCCGCACGGGCCGATCCCGGTCAGCAAATCCACCTGGTGGGCAGGGATCAAGGATGGCCGCTTTCCCAAACCGCTCAAGCTCGGCTCCCGGATCACGGTCTGGCGCATCGAGGATATCCGCGCGCTGATTGAAAACGGGCCTTGCTGAGATGGCGCGCAAGGCAAGCTGGAGGTCGGTGCGGCGGCATCGGAATTACACGGTCGACGAAGCCTCCAGGGCGCTGGGCATCTGCAAGGCCACCGTGCGCCGGTGGATCAAGACCGGCCTTCCAGCCCTCACGGAACAAAAGCCTGCCCTGATTCCTCGGCGAGGCGCTGATCGCCTTCCTCAAGGCCCGTATTCCCGCGAAACAGACATGCCGGCTGGAGGAGTGCTTTTGCCTGGCCTGCCGCACACCGAGACGGCCCGCATTCGACGAGGTGGAGGTCCGGCTTCAACAGAGCGGCGGCGGCATGATCACCGGCCTGTGCAGCGAGTGCTCGGCGACCATGAACAAGCGCGTCTCGGCGGATGGTCTGGAGCGCATACGGCGGATTTTGACGGTCGGCGCCGTGCAGGCGGACGGACACATAAGCAAGAGCCACCCACCCTGTTCAAATGCACACAATCCCCAGGAGCCAGAAACCCATGCCTAAGCACCATGCCAAGAACGAACGCACCAAGCACCGCTACTTCGCCTATCTGGAGGAAGCCAAGCGCATGGCATCGAGCAGCGTCGACCAGGCTGCCGCCGCCCTCTCGCTGTTCGAGGCGTCGACCGGACATAAGGATTTTGCCGCCTTCCACATCGAACAGGCGCGGCGCTTCAAGCGCGAACTTGACGACGCCAAACACGAGAAGACAGACAAGCCGCTGGCCAGGGCGACGATCCATTCCCGGCTGATGGCGGTGAAGGCCTTCTTCAACTGGCTGGCTGGTGAGCCGGGTTACAAGTCGAAAATCCGCTATGCCGACAGCGATTACTTCAACCCCTCCGCCAATGACAGCCGGATCGCGACGGCGAAGCGGGAAAGGCCCGCGCCCGACCTGGCGCAGATCAAGCACGTGCTTGCGCAAATGCCGCACGAGACCACGCTGCAAAAGCGCGACCGGGCGCTGATCGCCTTTGCCATCCTGACCGGCGCGCGCGATGATGCCATTGCTTCGCTCGCGATCCGCGATATCGATCTTGAAGGCCGCAAGGTGTTTCAGGACGCCCGCACCGTGCGCACCAAAAACCGCAAGACCTTCCCCTCATGGTTTTTCCCGGTAGGGCCTGAAATCGAAGCGATTGTCGTCGAGTGGATCGAGCACCTGAGGACCGACTGCCTGTTCGGTGCCGACGATCCCCTGTTTCCCGCGACAAAAGTTGGCCAGGACGCGAACAAGCGCTTCGCCGCCCTCGGCCTCGACCACAAGGCCTGGTCAAATGCCGACCCGATTCGCCGCATCTTCAAGACGACCTTCGAAGCGGCTGGCCTGCCCTACTTCAACCCGCACTCATTCCGCAAGACACTGGCCCGGCTCGGCGAAACGATCTGCACCACGCCCGAGGCTTTCAAGGCCTGGAGCCAGAATCTCGGCCATGAGCACGTACTGACCACGTTCACCAGCTATGGAAGTGTGTCGAGTCATCGGCAGGCGGAGATATTGAGGCAGCTTGGCAGGCCTGACTCCAAGAGCGCTGCGTCGTCGGACGCCGACCTAGCCCGGTCGCTTCGCGACGCACTCGCGCGACTAAGCTGCCACGAGTGACACCCCATATGTCATTTTCGTCATAACCGGCGCAGCGCTTGTATCGCAACACGGGACATTGTAACTGCGGATATGGTCTATCTTCGGGCAATCATAGCGGCACTCTTTCTCGTGGCATTCGCGAGTGAAGCTGGTGTGGCCGCGACGCCAAATCTGGACCACCATGAAATCGTTTCCCTCGACAGGGACGATGAGCCGCAATCCGACCATGGTCAGCATGCCCTCCATGCCTGCGGCGCCTGCCACCATGCCGTTGATCTTCGCCTTGGAGCGATTACGCCTCCAGTCGAACGTCACTTGGGTGCCCATCCGGCCTATTCTGACCGTGCCCCCCCATCCGCGACCGAACCGCCCTACCAGCCGCCGATTTGAATTTCAGTCTGAACAACCCGTCCAACTGAAACCAACAATCGGAATCCAATTTCATGAATCCAATCAGTGACGCCTGGCCAATTTGGCTGGGTCGGAGCGCCGTGGCTGCGATTATGCTGGCCGCGATCTCCATAGAATCTGCTGGAGCGCAGGACGCTACAGCAACGCATATGAACCTATCTCAAGCACTGCAGCTCGCGTTGGACAACAACCCGACAATCGAGGCCGCGAACGCCGAACTCAGTGCGATTGAAGCCGAATCCCGACAGGCCGGCCTGTGGGACAATCCGACAGTTGGTGCGGACTTCGAAGATTTCGGCGGTGATCGAAGGGCCATCGGTGATGCCGACACGACGCTTTCGGTCAGACAGACAATCCCCGTAGGCGGAGACCGGGCGCGTGCCCGCGACGTTGCCACGGCCTGGGCTCAAGCGGCCCGAGCCAATCTTGCTCAAACGCGTAGTGACCTTCTGGCCAGCACCGCACAGGCCTATATTGCGACGTTCGCCGCATCAGAAACCTTGGCTGTTCGCCAGGAATTACTGGAACTCGCCAATAATTCTTCAAGCGCGATTCTTGCCCGTGTCGAGGCCGGGCGGGCATCACCAATCGAGCGCAGCAGGGCGGAAATACTCGTTGGCCTGGCGACAATTGCCGCCCAGGACGCAGAGACCGCCCAACGGCAGGCTCGCAACCGTCTCTACGCGATCTGGTCTGGCGACGAGGTCGACGTCGCTCTTGGATCGCCATTGCAATCGCTCGATGTGATCAATTATCGCACGGCAGCGCCGGCCGACTGGATTTCCAATAATCCGGAGCTTGTAGGCCTGCGGGCGGTGACCCTCGCTCGAAGCCAGGAAATTCGACGAGAACGGGCGGAAGCCATTCCCGATCTAACCATTGGCGCTGGCTGGCGTCGTTATGGTGGGACTGACGAATCTGCCTTCATCGCGACGGTGGAAATGCCGATCCCGGTGCTCAATCGCAATCAGGGCGGCATTGCCGCGGCGGCATCGCGTGAGAACGGTGCCCGTTTTGACGAAGACGCTGCTCGCCGCACGCTGATGGCCCGGTTCGCCGCTGCAGCGGGGCGACTGGAACGGGCACGAACCACATTCTCCCTGCTCGACGAGAACATCCTGCCCGCCACCCAAACAGCCCTGGACGGCGCTCAATTTGCCTACCGGGAAGGGGCGCTTGATGTGCTCAATTTACTCGATATCCAGCGATCCTATTTTGACGCACGCATCAATCTGATTTCCGCACGCGCCGAACTCGCGAGTGCCGCCATCGAACTGGATGCTCTCGCCGGAACGCCGCAACTCAACCAATTGGCCGCGCCAAACTCCACGGAGGCAGCACAATGACACTGTTCAAAACCAATCTTCTAGCGGTAACGGTCAGCATGCTTGCTTTGGCCGCGTGCTCACCGGGCAATCAAGACAGAGATCAGCACTCAATCGGTGCCGCGCCACACTCAGACACTGATGGCGCCCAACATGAGGGCAACCTTGAAGACAGCCATGAGGAGCCGGGCGGCCGTGGCGCAAACCCTGAGGTCCATCTCGGCGAAGATCAATTCAGTGCCCTGGGCATTACGGTTGAAGCGGTCACAACTGGTGCCGTCGATGGCGTTTTGGAACTGCCTGGTGAAGTCGGGTTCGACCAAAACCATCTGGCCCACGTGTCGCCCCGGGTTTCCGGTGTGGTTCAAAGCGTCAGTGTTGCAGAGGGCGACCGGGTCGAAGCCGGCGACATTCTCGCGATTCTGAACAGTCGACCGCTCGCTGACGCAAAAGCCGCATTCCTGTCCGCACGGGCAAGATTGGAACTCGCGGAAAGCTCCTATCAACGTGAGGAGCGATTGTGGGAACGGCAAATCTCCGCAGAGCAGGATTTTCTCAACGCCCGGCAAGCGCTGGAGGAGGCGCGAATCGTTGTCAGAAGCGCTGGCCAGCAGCTTGATGCCCTTGGGGTAGACGCGAGCACTCTTCCCCGGGTCAACGCCACGACAAACCTGTCGCTGACTCGATACGAACTGGCGGCGCCCATCGCCGGGACCATCATTGAGCGGCATGCCGTGCTTGGCGAAGTGCTGGAAGAAGGCGGCCAACCGCCTGCTTTCATCATCGCGAATACCAGCTCGGTCTGGGTTGATGCAGCCATCTACGGTGGGGATTTAGGACGTTTACGGGCCGGTGCTGCGGTTTCGATTGATCCAGGTGATGGCGTGGCCCCGATTGAATCCACCATCGATTTCGTGAGCCCACAAATCGGCGAGCGAACGCGAACCGGCAGAGCCCGCGTCGTAATCGACAACCCCGGCGACCGGCTTCGCCCGGGCATGTTCGTGACTGTGCTCGCAGCGGCTTCGGATGCTGTTGCGGTGGTCCGGGTGCCGGTTTCGGCCCTGCAGACCATAGACGGCGAATCCGTGGTTTTCGTCCGCAGTGATGACGGCTTTGAGGTCAGAAGCGTTCAGCTTGGCCGCCGCTCCGAACAGTTTGCGGAAATTCTGTCGGGTGTTTCGCGCGGCGAACTGATCGCCATCACAGGAACATTTTCGTTGAAAGCAGAATTGCAGAAAGGGGAGTTCGACGATGGACACGCACACTAAAGAAACCCAACCTGTCAGCGGCTTGACGACCCTCCTGCATCGCATTGCGGGCGGACGGCTTCTTGCGGCGCTTGCATTTGCACTCGTCCTGATCGGCGGCATCATTACCTTTCGGTCGATGCCCGTCGATGCCTTTCCCGATGTGACGCCGACGCTTGTTCAAGTGTTTACCGAAACCGAGGGCCTCGCGCCTGAAGAGGTCGAGCGATACGTCACCTTTCCCATCGAAACATCAATGAACGGCCTGCCTCGTCTACGCGAAGTTCGCTCGACCTCGAATTTCGGACTGTCGGTGGTCAATATCTATTTTGAAGACGGGGCCGATATCTACTGGGCGCGCCAGCTGGTAGGAGAACGCCTGCAACAAGCGCGTGAAGAGATACCGCAAGGCTTCGGCGATCCAGGCATGGGCCCGATTACGACCGGGCTCGGTCAAATTCTCTTCTACTTCCTGGAAACCGACGATGAGACGCTTGACGGGATACAGCTAAGAACCCTGCAAGACTGGCAAATCAAGCTCAACCTTCAGACCGTACGCGGTGTGACCGAAGTTTTGTCCCTTGGCGGCTTCGAGCAGCAATACCAGATCAACGTCAGGCCAGAGGCCCTGCTGAGATATGGTCTTGCGATTGAAGAGATCGTCACTGCCGTTGAGAACAATAATGCCAATGCCGGCGCCCAATTCCTCGTCGAGAATGGCGAGCAATACACTGTCCGGGCGGTGGGCCTGGCACAGGGCATTCATGATTTGTCCGAGATCATCGTCAAGGTTGAAGATGGCGTTCCGGTCCGCGTGAGGGACATCGCATCCATTGAACTTGGTGGAGCTCCCCGGCAGGGCATGGCAACGATGAACGGGCAAGGCGAAGTGGTCGCCGGGCTCGTGCTCAAACTACTCGGGGCAAACACCAATGAGGTGATCGCGAGCGTGCATGAACGGCTGGAGCGTATCAATGAATCGCTGCCGCCCGGCGTCACGGCCGTTCCCTACTACGACCAGTCGGAACTCGTCGAGGCTGCGGTTGGGACTGTGACCACGGCGCTGTGGCAAGGCGCACTGCTCGTCGCGGCGATCTTGTTCTTCTTCCTGCGGGGATGGCGACCAAGTCTCATCGTCGTGGCTTCCATCCCATTCTCTGTCGGTTTTGCACTTCTAGCCATGCAGGCCTTCGGTGTCTCTGCCAACCTGATGTCGCTGGGTGGAATCGCAATCGCCATCGGGATGATGGTGGATGGTGCCGTTGTCATCGTGGAAAACGTCAACCGTATCTTGAGTTCAACGGATGACAAGGCCGACAAACGAACACTCATCGCCAAGGCGTGTGCTGAAGTTCTTCAGCCGCTTATCTTTGCAATCCTGATCGTCGTGATCGTGTTTGTGCCAATTTTGACGCTGCAAGGCGTGGAAGGAAAAACCTTCAGGCCGCTGGCTTTCGCTGTGGTCTTCGCGATGGCGGGCTCGCTGGTTTTTGCGGTTCTGCTGGCCCCGGCTGCCTCGATGGCCGGGCTCAAATTGGGCCGTAGCTCGGCGAGTTCGGGCGGGCCTGACTTCTACGACCGCTATTTTGCGCCACTGATCCGGTTTTTCGTTCACAAGCGATGGGCTGCGCTCACGCTGGCGGGTGTCATGCTACTCGTGGGCGGGGCGATCTTCCCTCGATTGGGATCAGAGTTTACGCCGCGAATGAATGAGGGCGACCTGCTGGTTCGACTCACCATGGCGCCGTCGATCTCGTTGCCGGAGGCACGAGAAACGGTCACGCGGTTCGAACGACAATTGCTCTCCAGCTTTCCGGAGGTAGAGCGAATTGTCACCCGAATTGGCCGCGGCGAGGTTGGTGCTCATGCCGACCCCGTCAATAGCGCTGAAGCCTTCGTGGCGCTGGCGCCTCGCGACCAATGGGTTTCGGCACGATCCCAGGATGAATTGCTCGCGATGATGAGTGAGAGTTTTGAGTCATTCCCTGCTGCCCGGTTCAATTTCACGCAACCGATTGCTGCGGCAACCGATGAGTTGTTGACGGGCACGAAGGCAGACCTCGCGATCAAATTGTTCGGTGAGGATATGGCTGTCCTGGAGCAGTATGCGGCACAGATTGCGAATGTGATCCGCGATGTCCCCGGCGCGGCTGACGTCCAAACCGACCAGGTCACCGGCGCCCCGCAGTTGCGGATTTCGGTAGACCGCGACGCAATCAGCCGATTTGGCCTGAACGTCGAGGATGTGCTCGCCGTTGTGCGAACAGCGATTGGTGGCTCTCAAGCCGGTCAGGTGTTTGAAGGCGTGCGGCGTTTCGACATCATCGTGCGATATCGCGAAGAAGACCGATTGAGCGCAGAGCGGATCAGCCGGATCGTTCTCAATGGCCCTGGCGATGTGACAATTCCGCTCAGCCGGGTCGCGTTAGTCGAACGGATCGAAGGGCCGCGTCAGATCACCCGTGAGAACGGCCAGCGTTACATCACCACGCAAACCAATGTGCGTGAACGTGATATCGGGTCCTTCGTTGAAGACGGCCAACGAGCCGTGGCTGCCAATATCGAGCTTCCGCCAGGATACTTCATCGAGTGGGGCGGACAGTTCGAGCTTCAACAACAAGCGAACGCCCGGTTCGCGGTTGTGATCCCGATCACACTCGGGGTAGTCTTCCTGTTGTTGCTGTTCAGCTTTGGCCGGTTGAAAAGTGCGCTTCTGATCATGGCGAACGTGCCATTGGCCTTGGTCGGCGGCATCGCAGCTCTCTGGCTGACCGGTCAGAATCTGTCGGTGCCGGCGACGGTCGGGTTCATCGCCCTGTTCGGCATCGCCCTCGGCAATGGCATGGTTCTGGTCTCATTCCTGGACCGCCTCGCCAAGGAGCGACTGGACATTGATGTCTTCTCGGTCGAGGCCGCCGTGCGCCGCGTTCAACCGGTGCTGATGACCGCGACCACGACAGGCCTCGGGCTCATGCCACTCATGTTCGCGTCCGGGATTGGTTCAGAGGTGCAACGGCCCCTCGCTGCCGTGGTGATCGGCGGCTTGGTGACATCGACAGTGCTGACCTTGTTGGTGCTGCCAGCGGTCTACAAGTGGTTCGCACCGCATAGCCAGGGTTCTGGTCCGGATCGGTCGCCAGCCTAGCCAATGGCACGTCAGGTCTTTGTGGGAGTAACCGTTCGCAGCTCCCGCAAAGACCGCGGCCTGTCAAACCCCACCGAATCTGCCGTTGGTGCCATACGGGCAGTGGCCGTCAAATCGGTCAGCGGCTACAATAGCTGGGACGAGAGACCGCCCCCTTCGAAGGGCGCTGACAGATGTTCCCTAGACAGCACAGATTGTTGGTCTTTTTGTTGGTATATCCAATTTGCTGAAATATTTTACTCCGCTAAATCAAATGACTATATGACTAAGTCGACGCCTCTCCGGGCACCATTGGACCTCCTGCATGACTGATCACCATCGCCTGCCCTGGATCGGGTCGGGTGGGTTTTGTGTAGGCCGGACGCGAAACCGGCAGGCTCCCCGCTGAGACGAGTTGCGCTACGGCCAGCACCGGGTTTAGCTCGCGAGCGAGACGCAGATCCCGCGTCGCGTCCTTGCGGTGAAGCCGGCATGTCCTTGCCCCAAGCCATGACAATCCCGACCCTGGTCACCGAACGCCTCGTTCTGCGCGGCCATACCCGGCATGATTTTGCCGGCAGCCTGGCGCTATGGACCGATCCTGGCGTGATCCGCTTTATTGGCGGCCGCGCATCAAGCGAAAACGAGGTCTGGCAACGCCTGCTGCGCTATGCCGGGATGTGGGCGATGTTGGGCTATGGCTATTGGGCGATCACCGACCGCAGCGATGGCCGCTTTCTCGGCGAGGCTGGACTGGCGGACCTGAAGCGCGAACTCTCACCGCCCCTGGGCGAGGTGCCCGAGAGCGGCTGGGCCCTGGACCCGGCGGTGCATGGACGCGGCTTGGCCAGCGAGGCGATGCGAGCCGTGCTCGACTGGGCCGATACCCGGCTCGACCGGCCGGAAACCTGCTGCATCATCGACCCCGTCAACACCGCCTCGATCCATCTCGCTGGCAAGCTCGGCTATCGCCCCCGCCACACCGGCACACTCGCGGGCAAGGAATTGACCGTCTTCTATCGGCCCCGCAACACGAGCAAGCTGTGAGGAGGTGCCGCTCCGCCCGCGTGCAGCCTCGCCTTGCGGTGGCGGGTGAGCGCCGCTAGCGTCGCGGCAATTGGGGGCTGACCGCATGAAGCACTACGCCAGAACATTGCTGATTGCCCTGTTCGCCGGGCTGCTGGGCTTTTCTGCCTTCAACGCCCTGATCGATCCGTTCGATGTCACCGGCGCACCCGACATTCCCGGCCTGACGGCGCGCGATACGCGGCTGTTCGAGGATGGCGGCCGGGTGCATGTCGCCGAGCGTCTGGCACGCGGCGGTGACGCCTCAATCCTGCTCGGCTCCTCACGAACCGTCGACGGATTCGCGCACGATCCCACCGGCTGGCCGGGCGGTATCTATAATGCCGGCATGCGCGGCACCAACATCTTCGAGCTGACCCAAGCGATGGTGCTGGCGGCACGAAACCCGCAATTGCGCTGCGTCGTGATCGGGCTCGATCTCGACGAATTCGGCACCCATTCCAAGGCCAAGGCGACCTATTGGCTGTCGGCGCTGAATGATGGCAATCGCTGGCTCTCGCTGACCCGGGTCGGGCTGTCGCCCAACACATTCGCCGCCTCGCTGCAGCTGATGGCCGACAATCTCGGCGGCGGTTCGCCGCGCGTGCCCTGGGCCGACACCTATCCGGCCGGGGCCCAGCGCGAGCGCTATGAAAGCGGTGTGCGCGGAATCTACGGCTTCTATCTGGGCTATAATTTCGACCCTGACCGCGTCGCCCTGTTCGAACACGCACTCGACGCGTTGACGACCAACGGCATCCAGGTAATCGGCTTCATTCACCCGCTACATGCCTGGCGCGAGGAAGCGATGTTCCGCTCAGGCCGCAGCGAGACCTATTTCCAGATGCGCCAAGCGCTGACTCAAGTTTTCGACCGCCATGCGGCCGCGACGACCGACAATGCCTGTATCGAAGGCGGCGCCGCCCAGTTGTGGGATTTCTCCGGCTTTCGTGAGTTCGCGACCCTGCCGGCGCCTGGTCCTGAACAGACAATCGCTCACGTCAATTTCTACGAACCCTCGCATTATCTGCCGCATATCGGCCAAGCCATGCTCGACACGATGCGCGGCGAAGATGGCCAGCTAGACGGCGTATCAGGCCTTCGGCTTGAGCCGGACAATCTGGCTACCAGCGCCGATGCCATCCGGGCGCGCCGCCAAGACTGGCTGGCAACGGCCGATGGCCAAACCGCAACCGAACTCTTCGATGCCCTTGAGGCTGCCGGCCCGCAAGCCGAGGTCGAGACGCCGCAATTCCTCAATCGCGATGACCGGCGCAGCCTTGAAGACAAGATCAGCCGCATTGCGCCCGGCCGCGCCGGGCGTTAGGACGCGTGCCAGAGAGTGTGGCCACAGTTTCAGGCCGAAAAACAGGATTGACCGATGACCGTACATTACCACCGCGGCGATTTGCCCGCCGATATCGATCTGGGCCCGCTGGTGGCCATCGACACCGAGACCCTGGGCCTGTCGCTGACACGCGATCCGCTTTGCGTCGTGCAACTCTCCTCCGGCGATGGCGATGCCCATGTCGTGCAGCTGAACCGCGCCGATTATGACTGCCCCAATCTGAAAGCCATGCTGGCCAATCCGGGCGTCGAGAAAATCCTCCACTTCGCCCGCTTCGATGTCGCGATGGTTGAGCGCAGCCTCGGCGTCACACTGGCCCCAGTCTTCTGCACCAAAATCGCCTCGAAACTGTGCCGCACCTATACAGACCGCCACGGGCTGAAGGATGTGACGCGCGAGCTGATCGGCATCGACATGAACAAGCAGCAGCAAAGCTCGGATTGGGGCGCCGACGAATTGTCGAAAGCGCAGCTGGACTATGCCGCCTCCGACGTGCTCCACCTGCATCAATTGCGCGAGCGGTTGACCGTGATGCTCGAACGCGAAGGCCGGATGGAGTTGGCGAAAGCCTGTTTCGATTTTCTGCCAACCCGCGCCAAACTCGACCTGGCCGGCTGGCCAGACACCGATATTTTCGCCCACGCCTGAGCGGGGGTGCCTTGAAAAGGTCGGCAAAGGCTGGTCTTTGTTGCGCGGCATCGCTGTGCCTGCCGATTGCGAGATGATAATCTGCCGATGAGTACGAGTGCCACCCCCGGTCTGGAGCTGCTTCAGCCCACAATGCATGGCAGATGGGAACCGCGACGCGCCTTGACGCTCAGCGCTGCCCGCCGCCGGACGGCTTTCGTGCGCCTGTTGCGCTTCATCTTCCTGACCGCAATTGCCGCGATCATTGCGCTACTGGCGGTACAGCTCTTCCTCGGCGCCGCCGGCGGGGCGCCAGCGCCTTCCGAGGCCGTCAGCACCGATGTGCGCATGGTCAATCCACGCATTACCGGCCGGGACGAGCATCTCACCCCCTACGCGCTGACCGCCGACGTCGCGGTTCGCCGACGCGACGATTCCAGCGGGCTGACCGAGCTGGAACGTCCACGCCTGGACTATGATTTCCTCAATACCGGAACCAACGCATCCGAGGTTCTGGCGCAGACCGGGACGTTTGACCCGGCGACCCGAATTCTCGACCTCTTTTCGGATGTGAACCTGAATACCGACAATGGTTACAGCTTCTCCTCCCAGCATGCTCGCATCTTTTTGCGTGAGGAACGCGTCTCCGGCGAATCGCCTGTGACCGGCTCAGGACCGGTCGGAACGATCTCCGCGGACCGCTATGAAATTCATGAGGGCGGCAATCGCGTTATTTTTGAAGGCAATGTGCACGCGCGTATTGTACAAGACCGAACCGCCCCCAGCGATGGAGAGGATCAATGATCCGCCTGCTTGCCACACTGACTGCCCTGTCCTGCCTTCTGTTGGCGCCGATTTCGACAGCCAGCGCCCAGATCGGTGATCCGTCGCAACCGCTCGACACCATCGCCGAGCGGATCGAAAACCTCGACAGTGAGGGCCGCACCATCCTGAGCGGAAATGTTGATATCACCCAAGGTGATCGCCGCATCATGGCCGACCGGGTTGAACTGGTCTGGACCCAGCCCGCGAATGGCGGTCGAGGCGATATCGAACGTGTCATTGCCACCGGTCAGGTGCGTTATTTCTCGCCGCTCCAGAACGCCACTGGCGATCGCGGTGTCTATGAAATGGGCTCCGACACGATAACACTGACGGGTGATGTCGTCATCACACAGGGCGAGAACGTCATTACCACGACCCGCTTCGTGTCCAACCTGACCTCCGGCAATTCCAACTTCGGTGAGGAAGGCAATAGCACGCCCGTCCGGGCCGTGATCTATCCACGCGGTTCCGAAACCCCGCCCACCGACAATGGCGGCGGCGCCGGCGGCCGCTAGACTTCCGATTGAGAGTAATTTGACCATGGCAATAACCGACACCCTCGCAGCGGCCCCGTCCGCCATTGGCACGGGACTGGTGGTTGAGGCGATCGGCAAGACCTATCGCAAGCGATCTGTCGTCAAGGGCGTCTCGCTCTCACTGCAGCGCGGCGAAGTGGCGGGCCTGCTTGGCCCGAATGGCGCTGGCAAGACTACCTGTTTCTACATGATCACCGGCCTGGTCGAGGTCGATTACGGCCGTATCCTGCTCGATGGCGAAGATATCACGCGGCTGCCGATGTATCAGCGCGCGCGCCTCGGCATCGGATATCTGCCGCAGGAAAAATCCATCTTCCAGGGCATGAGTGTGCGCGAGAATATCCTCGCCGTCGCCGAAGTGGTCGAGAAAAACCGCAAGCAGCGCCACGAGCTGGTTGATCAATTGCTCGAGGAATTGCGGATTTCCCACTTGGCCGACGCGCCGGCACCCTCGCTGTCGGGCGGCGAGCGCCGCCGCGTCGAGATCGCCCGGGCCCTGGCGACACGGCCCTCATTCATGCTGCTCGACGAGCCCTTCGCCGGCATCGATCCGTTGGCGATTGCCGATATTCGCGACCTGATCCGGTTTTTGAAAAACCGGGGCATCGGCATTCTCATCACCGACCATAATGTCCGGGAAACCCTTGAGATTACAGACCGCGCGACCATTATCCATGAGGGCGAAGTGCTGTTTGAAGGCTCGCCCGGAGAGATCCG
This sequence comes from uncultured Maricaulis sp., assembly GCF_963975345.1. NCBI lineage: Bacteria > Pseudomonadati > Pseudomonadota > Alphaproteobacteria > Maricaulales > Maricaulaceae > Maricaulis > uncultured Maricaulis sp. Next base: position 149,718 of record NZ_CAXBGE010000003.1, read on the forward strand.
TGCCGATCCCGATGTCCGCCGCGTTTATCTCGGGGAAAGCTTTGCCTGATTAACTTCTGCGGTAAACCACCACGCAGAGGCGTTCATGGCCGGACTGATGCAAAAGCTGGAGATGCGCCAGGGTCAATCCCTGGTGATGACGCCCCAGCTACAACAAGCCATCAAACTGTTGCAGCTCTCGAATATCGAGCTGGCCGAGTTCGTCGAGCACGAACTTGAACAGAACCCCCTGCTTGAACGCGACGACCGCGGCGAAAGCACCGAATCAACGCGTCAGGAAAGTGATAACGAGCCGCGCGAGCTGGAATTCACAGCCGCGAACGGCGATGCCGCCGATGCGATCGATGCCGATTCTGACATGCTGCATGGCGAGGATTCCAAATCCGACCTGTCGGGCGTTGAAACCGCGCAGGCCGGCGATTCGGTTGGGATGGGCGCCAGCACCTGGTCCTCGACCGGCAGCGCCGGCGGATCGTTCAATGGCGAAGAATACGATGCCATCGCCAACTCCACGCGCGATGTCTCACTGGCCGAACACCTGCACGAACAATTATCGACCGCGACCTCCGATCCGATCGACCGCCTGATCGGTGGCCATCTGATCGATCTGGGCGATGAGGACGGCTATCTGCGTGCCGATCTCGATGAGATCGCCGAGCGCCTGGGCCTGGAGCGGGCCCGGATCGAAGCCGTGCTGGCCCTCACTCAGACATTTGAGCCCGCCGGCGTCATGGCGCGTGATCTGGCCGAGTGCCTGGCGCTGCAATTGAAGGAAAAAGACCGGCTCGACCCGGCGATGGCGACGCTGCTCGACAATCTCGAACGCTTGGCCAAGCATGATTACGGCACGCTAAAAGCCCTGTGCGGCGTCGATGGCGAAGACCTCGACGACATGATCGATGAAATCAAGGCCCTGACGCCCAAACCGGGCCTCGCCTTCGGCATCGAATCGACCCGAGCCGTCGAGCCCGACGTCTATATCCGCCAAGCGCCCGATGGCGGCTGGCATGTGGAGCTCAATACCGAGACCTTGCCGCGCGTCCTGGTCAACAATCGCTACTACAATGAAATCAACGCCGCAGCCCGCAATGATTCTGAGCGCAGCTTCATCACCGAGTGCAGCCAGAATGCCAGCTGGCTGGTCAAAAGCCTCGATCAGCGCGCCCGCACCATCCTGAAAGTTTCGAGCGAAATCGTGCGGCAGCAGGATCTCTTCCTCGTGCATGGTGTGGCCTATCTGCGACCGTTGAATCTGAAAACTGTCGCCGACGCCATTGGCATGCACGAATCGACCGTCAGCCGGGTGACCTCTAACAAATACGTCTCGACGCCACGCGGCATGTTCGAATTGAAATATTTTTTCACGTCTTCCATCCCTTCGGCCGGCGGCGGCGAATCCCACTCGGCAGAGGCTGTCAGGCACAAAATCAAGCTCCTGATCCAACAGGAAACCGCCGACGATGTGCTGTCCGACGACAAGCTTGTCGAACTATTGCGTGGTGAGGGGATTGAAATCGCCCGCCGGACTGTGGCCAAATACCGTGAAGCGCTTAATATCCCCTCATCGGTCCAGCGCCGCCGCATGTTGAAACGTGCCAGCTAGAGACGGGACGGTCAGCGCATGAAGGTGATACTTCTGTCACGCCCCATGTGGTTGGAAAGCAACCATCGCATACGATTGACTCTCGCCACAGCCCCCGCCTAGGGTCCGCCCGCAATCCGGGGGGAGGTGGAACAGTTTTTGACGCCTCACAAGCTGGTGTATGGCCAGCGGGAAGGAGCGCATGCACATTCAAATCGCAAACAAGGGTATCGATGTCAGCGATAGCCTGAGAGCCAAGATCCTCGACCGGGTCGAGGACGGCGTTTCGAAATATTTCAGCCGTCCGGGCGAAGCCTATGTCTCAATCGCGCGCGAAGGTGACGGCTTCCGCATCGACTGCTCCCTGCACCTGCCCTCGGGCATGATGTTGCAGGCCCATGACAGCGCCGATGACGCCTACAAGGCAGCCGACGGAACCGTCATCAAGCTGGAAAAGCGGCTTCGCCGCTACAAGCGCAAACTCAAAAATCATCGCCAGGGCCAGCGGTCGGAACTTCCAGCCGAATCGCTGCCGATCTTCGTGCTCAAGGGCATGCGCGACACCTATTCCGAAGAAGACGAGGATCAAGTCGAGGAAAGCCAGTCCGATGTCCCCGAGCCGATCGTCATCGCCGAACACCCCGGCGAAGTACGTACGCTCACGGTTGGCATGGCTTCGCTGGAACTCGACGCTGCTGATTCGCCCTTCCTGATGTTCCGAAATGCCGCTAATGGCGGGCTGAACATTGTCTACCGGCGTCCAGATGGCCATATCGGTTGGCTTGACCCCTCCCGCGTAGCGCCGGCCTGACACGCTTGGAATTCAGGCCGAAAATAGAGTTGTTTTGACATGGCATTAGAAGATTTGATCCCAAGCGGCGGCGCGACCGTCGATTTCGGTGCATCCAGTCGAAAACAGGCCCTGCAGGCCATGTCGGAGACGGCCGCGAACGCGACGGGTCTGAACGCACGTACGATTTTTGAAGCTGTGCTGCAGCGTGAACGCCTTGGCTCGACCGGTGTCGGCCAAGGCGTCGCGATCCCGCATGCCCGTTTGCCGGGGATCAAGGAAGTCACCGGTTTCTTCATGCGCTTGCGCACGCCGATTGATTTCGAATCGATCGATGGCCAACCGACCGACCTGATTTTCCTGCTGCTGGCGCCAGAAGATGCCAGCGCCGAACACCTCAAAGCGCTGGCCCGGGTCTCGCGCATGCTGCGACGCGACGATGTGCGCCGCCGCTTGCGTGCGGCACCGGATGCCGCCGCCATCTACGCTGTCCTGGCCGGAGAGCCCGCCACCGACGCCGCCTGAGCGGAGCCTGCCCGTCCGACATCGACGACCTGACGCCGGCCCCTGCAGCTGCGGATTTCGTGTACGGTGGACGCGGGGAGAGCCCCCGCTGCAGGAGCCAAAACATGAGAACCCAGATCAATGAGCTGCTCGAGAAGGTCCGGACGCTGGAAGGCGAGCTGGAAATCCAGCTGGCCGAACGGCGGCGCAGTTATGGCTACAAGCTCGAGCAGGGCCGCCTGTTCATCACCCGGGAGGCGCGTGAACGGCAGGCAGCACTGAAGGTCGGGTTGCGCCACTATCTGATCGATAGCGGCGTGCTGACGATCCTGACAGCCCCCTTCATCTATGCCGTCGCGATCCCGGTCTTCGCCCTCGATGTGGTGGCGAGCCTGTATCAGGCGGTGTGTTTCCGGGTGTATGGCGTCGACCAGGTCAAGCGGCGCGCCTATGTCGTGTTCGACCGCCACAGGCTGCCCTATCTCAATCTGATCCAGAAGGTGAACTGCTTCTATTGCGCCTACGCCAATGGCGTGATCGCCTATGTCCACGAAATCGCCTCCCGGACCGAACAATACTGGTGCCCGATCAAGCACGCCGAGCGGCTCGCCGGCACGCACAGGCGCTATGATGGCTTCCTTGAATATGGCGATGTCGGCGAATACCCACAAAGCTTGGAGGAGCAGCGCCGCCGGCTGCGCGATGAGGGCGACCTGCCACCGGACCCGGAAGGACCGCAATCATAATAAAAAGACCCGCCAGTGATCCGGCGGGCCTTTTTTTCGCTGCGAGGTGTCGTGAGAGCTGGAAAACCGGCGGTGCAGTCCGCCTTCGCCAAGGCTACGGCGGGACATTCTTCGCTCGAATGAGTGTTGGGCCTGCCTGGCCGCAGCTCGCGCAGCGAGCGAAGAATGGTGGAGCCAGACGGAATCGAACCGACGACCTCTTGCATGCCATGCAAGCGCTCTCCCAACTGAGCTATGGCCCCCACTATCCTTGCGCCGCGATGGGGTGCGGCGAGAGGCGCGGAAACTAGTCCCGCTTTTCACGCGGATCAAGCCTCAACGCAGCACCTTGTGCAGCATCGCGTTGGCGCGGTCAAAGGTCCTCGTCTTCACCCTTGGTGAATTCGGCGAAATCATCGTCTTCATCGTCGTCGAGCAGGACCGTATTATCGTCCTCGTCGACCGTCTCTTCGCCGTCATCTTCCTCAAAACCATCAGGAATATCGTCGCTGAGGCCCGAGCCCTCATCGTCGTCATCCTCATCATCGACCACGATGTCATCGCCGGCGTCGCCAACCTCTGGCGTGTCGTCGACTTCGTCTTCGAATCCGTCGGCCTCGACGGGCTTGGCCTTGACCGGCAACTCGTCATCATCATCGGGCAAGGGCGCAGCCGTTTTCAAAGGCGCGCGTACCAGTTCGGGGTCGAACTCGTGCTCGCACTTCGGACACCGCGCCGGGCGTCGGCCCAGATCGTAAAATTTGGCTGCGCACTTGGGACAAGTGCGCTTGGAGCCCAGTTCAAGTTTGGCCATGACATCCCTTCACAACCGGTTTTGTTTTTCGGCGCGACCCGTTGCCACGATCATCACGCTCTGTCAAAACCTCATCCCCGTCTTCTCACTTCAATCGTTGAATTTTCGTTGATGACCCAGCTTGCCACCCAATTGCAAGGCCCGTTTTCGGCACGCCCGTGTGGACCGCTGCGCGGCACGCTCGCCGCCCCTGCCGACAAGTCGATTTCACACCGCGCCTTGATCTTTGCAGCACTGGCCCAAGGCGCAAGTCAAATCGAAGGTCTGCTCGAGAGCGGGGATGTGTTGAACACTGCCAAGGCAGTTGCAGCGCTCGGAGCCCGGGTCGAGCGGCTCGGCCCAGGCCGTTGGCGCGTGACCGGTACGGGCGGACGATTCGCGACACCGGGCGAGCCACTCGATTTCGGCAATTCCGGCACCGGTGTCCGCCTGATGATGGGTGCCATCGCCGGCAGCGGTGCTGGCGCCGTGTTTACGGGGGATACCAGCCTGTCATCGCGTCCGATGCGCCGCGTCACCGATCCGCTCGAAGCGATGGGCGCGCGCCTCTCCAGCACCGAGGGCCGCCTGCCTGTCACGCTTGAGCCGTCAGACTTGCATGGCATCGCCTACACGCCTCCGATTGCTTCTGCCCAGGTCAAGTCGGCCCTGTTGTTGGCCGGTCTCGGCGCAAGCGGCGAAACCATCATCACCGAGCGTCATGCGACGCGCGATCATACCGAGACGATGCTACGGGCGTTCGGCGTCAAGCTGGAGGTCACGCAGGGCGATGACGGCGTGCAGATCCGGCTTCCCGGTCAGCAAAGCCTGAAAGCGCAGGACGTCACCGTGCCGGGCGATCCGTCCTCGATCAGCTTCGCCCTTGTCGCGGCGCTCATCCTGCCCGGCTCGGAAGTCCATATCACCGGCGTAATGGATAATCCCTCGCGCACCGGCCTGATCGAAACGCTCAAGGAGATGGGGGCCGATCTCGAGATTACCCCAGGCCCAATAATGGCTGGTGAACGGACGATGGATATCATCGCCCGCTATTCCCAGCTGCATGGCGTCGATGTGCCGGCTAGCCGTGCGCCGTCGATGATTGACGAATATCCCGTCCTCGGCGTCGCGGCCGCTTTTGCCAGCGGAACGACCAGCATGGCCGGGCTGGCCGAGCTGAAGGCCAAGGAGAGCGACCGGCTCGCCGGCACCGCGGATCTGCTGAGCCGCAATGGCGTCAGTGTCGAGGCGGGCGAAGACAGTCTGACCGTTTATGGCAAAGGCGCGGGCATGGTGCGCGGCGGCGGGACGGTCGCGACCCATCATGATCACCGCTTGGCGATGAGCGCGCTGGTGCTGGGGCTTGCGGCGCAGCAGCCGGTGACCATCGACGATGCATCAATGATCGCGACCAGCTATCCCGGTTTTGCCGACGATATGAGAGCGCTTGGCGCGACACTGGAGCCCGCCTGACATGATGATCGCCGTTGATGGTCCGCTCGCCTCGGGCAAGGGCACGATTGCCAAGGCGCTGGCACGCCATTTCGGCCTGCCGCATCTCGACACCGGCGCGCTCTACCGCGCGACAGCCATCGCCGTGATCGACGCGAAGATTGACCCGGCCGATGCTGGGGCAGCAGCGGGCGCGGCCCGCGCGTTGGATATCACCGCGATCGATGAGGACCGCATCCGCACCGCAGAGGCCGGCGCCATGGCCTCGCGTGTCGCCGCGCTGCCGGCCGTGCGTGCAGCGCTCTACGACTTGCAGCGTGAATTTGCCCTGCGGCCTGGCGGCGCCATTCTCGACGGCCGCGATATCGGCACGGTGATCTGTCCCGATGCCGACGTGAAGCTCTACGTCACCGCCAATGCCGAGACCCGCGCCGACCGGCGTTGGCGCGAATTGACGGCGCAGGGCGATCCGATCAGCTATCAAACCGTGCTCGACCAGACCCGCGAACGCGATAGTCGCGATACCGGCCGGGCCGACGCCCCCCTGCGCCCTGCCGACGACGCAACCTTGCTTGATACCTCGTCCTTGAGTATAGACGCGGCGATCGCTGCGGCCATACGCATTGTGGAAAACGCTCAGAACGCGTGATCCACAAGGGCTTTGACGGTCATCAAACCGGGCTTACCGACTTCAAATTGCGCGCGATTTTACCATCGCTGCGGGCCTTGAGGTGGGTGCCCATGGAAAAACCCCTTGCCGGGCCAAACTGGCCCAGCGATGCGACTTATCCCGCATTTTGCGGCTCGCATCGCATTCTGGAGCAACCTCTTACATGTCTACCGAAACCCTTACCCCGACGACCGACGATTTTGCCGCCATGCTCGAAGCGAGCCTGGCCGGCCGCGACCTTGCCGAAGGCCAAGTCATCAAAGGCATTGTCACTGCAGTTGAAAATGATGCCGTCGTTGTCGACGTAGGTCTCAAGACCGAAGGCCGTATTCCGGTCCGCGAATTTACCGGTCCTGGTTCCAAAGCCCCCAAAGTGGGCGATGAAGTCGAAGTCTTCCTCGAGCGCATTGAAAACGCCCTCGGTGAAGCCATGCTGTCGCGCGACAAAGCTCGCCGCGAAGAAAGCTGGGATCGCCTCGAGCAGTCCTTCGAAAAGAAAGAACCTGTCAACGGTGCCATCGTCGGCCGCGTCAAGGGTGGTTTCACGGTCGATCTGGGCGGCGCCAGCGCCTTCCTGCCAGGTTCGCAAGTCGATATCCGCCCCGTGCGCGATGTCGGCCCGTTGATGAACCAGGAACAGCCTTTCGCCGTTCTCAAAATGGACCGTCCGCGCGGCAATATCGTCGTTTCGCGTCGTGCCGTGCTTGAAGAATCACGTGCCGAACAGCGTGCTGAACTCGTCGGCCAGCTGGCCGAGGGCGAAGCCCGTGACGGTATCGTCAAGAACATCACCGATTACGGCGCATTCGTCGATCTCGGCGGTATTGACGGCCTGCTGCACGTCACCGATATGTCGTGGAGCCGCGTTGGTCATCCATCCGAAGTCGTTGAAGTCGGTCAGAACGTCAAAGTTCAGATCATCAAGATCAACAAAGAGACCCAGCGTATCTCGCTCGGCATGAAGCAGCTGATGTCCGATCCATGGGAAGGCGTTGCCGCCAAATACCCGGTCGGCGCCACCTTCAAGGGCCGCGTGACCAATATCGCCGAATACGGTGCCTTCGTTGAACTCGAGGAAGGCGTTGAAGGCCTGGTCCACGTGTCCGAAATGAGCTGGACCAAGAAGAATATCCACCCAGGCAAGATCCTCTCGACCTCCCAGGAAGTCGAAGTCATGGTTCTCGATGTCGACGCCGACAAGCGCCGCATCTCGCTGGGTGTCAAACAGACCCAGCGTAATCCTTGGGAAGTGTTTGCCGAGAATTATCCTTCGGGCTCGCAGATCCAGGGCGAAGTCAAGAACATCACCGAATTCGGTCTGTTCGTTGGCCTGGAAGGCGAAATCGACGGCATGGTTCACCTGTCCGACATCTCGTGGGATCAATCAGGCGAGCAAGCCATCGAAGCCTTCAAGAAGGGCGACATGGTCGATGCGAAAGTTCTCGATGTCGATATCGACAAGGAACGCGTCTCCCTCGGCATCAAGCAACTGGCTGGCGATCCGATGGATTCCACCGGTGCCAATCGCGGTGACACCGTGACCTGTACGGTCACTGAAATCACCTCGGGCGGTATCGAGGTTACCTTCGGCGACGATGCCGGCGTCAAAGCCTTCATCCGCAAGTCCGACCTGTCGCGCGATCGTGCCGAGCAGCGTCCGGAACGTTTTGCGGTTGGCGACAAGGTTGATGCCCGCATCACCAATATCGACAAGGCCTCGCGCCGTGTCTCGCTTTCGGTCAAGGCGCTTGAAATCGCCGATGAGCGCGATGCGGTCCAGCAATACGGTTCATCCGATGCCGGCGCTTCGCTCGGTGACATTCTCGGTGCAGCGATGCGCGAGAAGGATGCCGATAAAGGCGAGTAAATCAGCCAAACCCTTAGGGGTTGCGTAGAAATTGCGGCCAGGGCTTCTAGCTCTGGCCGCTTTTTTTTGAATCTGGCGCATTGACGCGGGCGCGTGCAAGCGTCAAGTTTGATCTTTCAGGCGTGGAGATGTCGCATGATCAAATCCGAGTTGATCGACAAACTTGCCGAAGCCAATCCCCATCTCTACCACCGGGATGTCGAACGGGTCGTCAATACCATTCTCGATGATATTACCGAGGCCCTGGCTCGCGGCGAACGCGTTGAGCTTCGCGGCTTTGGCGCTTTTTCGGTGCGTCACCGTCCGGCCCGCGTCGGTCGCAATCCGCGCACCGGCGACAGTGTTGCCGTCAAGGAAAAGCACGTACCCTTCTTCAAGACCGGCAAGGAATTGCGCGAGCGCGTCGACGCTTCGCGGAGTTAGAAACTGATGTGCGTCTTATCTTGAGGGTGACGTGCTCAGCTTGCTACCTGACAAGCCCGATTGATGCCGTGCATTGGCCGCTGGCTCTTGCCCGCTTTCCCTGAACGAATTGCGGTAATCAGCTTGGCTGGGCGTGCGCTCTGTTGTGTGGCCGTCTTGTGTATGGCCGTCTTGGCAAGCCACCGCGCTGGAGTCTGATCTTCCGCACCGTGTTCGGACCGCGATGAGACGGGCGGCACTCGGGAATGTTTTCCACTGGGCCTGTGGATATACCGGTCCCGCCATAATGCCTGTCACGGACATCCCCAACCGCACATCCCTTTAGCAACAGCGCTGATCTGGTGCATATGTGACACCCACAATGCACGCTAAGGGAACTTGATGGATATAGACAACCTAAAGGGTTCTCGATATGCTCTCCTTCAGAGAGCGTGGCATGAGAGGGTGCCCTACAGACCAGGACAGCCCGTGCACGAGCCTGCTTCAGGGTCAGATCCGCTTGGGGTCGGGGCTGCCTGTTGCATCTCAGCCATAGCTGCTCAGGCACCGATCTTCCCTTTGGGGAGCGGAGTGAGGAGACTTCCCGTGGATATGAAACAAACGATCAATTTTACCACCCCAGACCCGGCGGCGACGGCCAATTATTCATTGCCGCAATATGTCGGCTGTGGATTCAACCCGCCCTATACCTGTTGGACGATCGCAACGGTCGGTGGGTATTTCAAATTTAACCTTCGGCTGGATCAGCAGCAGGGGGTCAATCTGATCTTCCAATTGTGCAGCTCCCTTGTGAACGGCACCACCAACTGCCCGATCAACATCACAGTCAACGACACACTTCTTGTCAGTGGCTTCGACCCTCATATTACGAGCTTCTACGACATGGTCTGGTCCGTTCCGGCGTCCATGCTGAGAGCCGGCGATAATGAGATTGTCATGACGCTGTCGGGTGGCTTTTCCCAAGTGTTCATGCGCTACGCCATCGTCGATTTGCATCCAGCCAGCGTCGGTGAATCGAATTGGCTCGCGGCTCTGCCAGACTCGCTTCCAATTGGCCAAATCAATCTGCCCGGAACCCATGATTCTGCCGCGATCAACACGACGATCCACACGCCCTATGCCTGTCACCGGTTTTCGATCACGGACCAGCTCACAGGAGGCGTCCGTCTCCTCGATGTCCGTCTGAAGGTTATGAAATCGGGAGGCGACTACACTTTCATGACCTGCCATGGGGACCTCGGGAGCGGCTCGGGCGTCAATGAATATCAGTCCTTTCCGTCACTATTGGACGAGTGCAAGGCCTTCCTTGGTGCCAATGCCTCGGAATTCGTCATCATGTCGCTGAAGATTGATGACTGGAACGGCAATAACAACGATCCGACGGCCGTTTTCAACGCCCTCAAGGCGTTGCTCGCCAACTATCCTGTGACATCATCCTCAAATATGCAGACGCTGGGCGCCGTCCGCTCAAAGATCGTGCTGCTCAACCGGATCAATAACGACATCCAGCTCGGCGCTCCGATGGCTTGGCAGGACAGTACGCCTGGCAGTGTCGCCTACCATAACTCCAATCGGAACTACTCCATCTACGTTCAGGATCAATATAACGGTCTGCCGACATTCGGCGCCACCAGCTACAAACTCAATCTCGTAACGGCCGCATTCACCCAGGCGCCCAATTATGACGTTGTGCTGAATTTCGCCAGCGCGACCTGGTATGGCGTCATCGGGGTCTATGTCATGGGCGATCTGATCGGATTTTTCGGCCAGAACTCCGCCCCGGCGCGCCCGTCAAAATTCGGCTGGACGCTGTTCGATTACCAGTTCGAGCAATACAATACCGATGTCTATGGCTGGTTCGACATCGTCAAATTCATCATTTCCTCGAACAGCCAATATGCGGGGTACGAAAACGCCTTCGTCGTCGTCGGCCATGACGAGCTATAGGACTGGGTGTCGATAGGACACCACTCGGACGCACCAACGCGGCGGGCGAACCGTCAGTGACAACGCAGTCACTGACGGTTCGCAGGCTCAAGCCCTGACCGCAATTGGACAGGGGGGAGATGAGCCCTCCGGCAACGGGACATCCCCATCCCCGGATCGCACCGCATACCCGGCCAATGCACATCGGCATCGGGCATCGCCGGGTATTCGGGTGAACGCCTAAACCTTGCGGTGGTAATCGGCATTGTCGCCGAGCTCTGCGAGCAGGCGCTCGAACCAGCCAATCCAGCCACCAGCGATTTTCCAGCGCAGAGCCTTGGCGTCCAGCGGCCGGGTGGGTTGGGTTTCATGTATCAATTCATAGAGCGTCATCTCGCCCTCCATCATCAGTGTGACCTTGCTATAGCGGGAGAAATGCGCCATTGACCAACGGGTATTCAATGGTCTGCCATAAGTGGTCTTTATGGGTAACGTCTCCCGTCTGCCGCCGATCAATGCCATCCGGGTCTTCGAGACCGCGGCCCGATTGGGCAATTTCACCCGCACCGGCGATGCGCTGGGGATGACCCAGGCCGCCGTCAGCTATCAGATCAAGCAGTTGGAGGACCGGCTCGGCTTTGCCGTGTTCGAGCGCAAGCCGCGCCATGTCGAATTGACGCCCCGCGGTGCCCAATTGGCGCGCGGCACGTCGGAGGCTTTCCGTCTGCTGGAGCGGACATTCCGCGATGTCCGCGAGGCCCGCGACTCGGTGTTGACGATCACTGCCCTGCCGACTTTTTGCTCCAACTGGCTGGTGCCGCGCATCGGCTCCTTCCAAGTGGATAATCCGGCACTCGCCGTGCGGATCGACAGCCGTCCGGAGCTGGTCGATATCCGGGCCGGGGATGCGGATATCGGCATCCGTCTCGGCACGGGAAACTGGCCCGGGCTGGAAGCGCGCCGGCTGTTCTCTGACACGGCGACGGCGCTCGTGCCGGCTCGCACTGCCAAACGGTATGGCCCCTTCACCACGCCAGGCGATCTGCTGCGTCTTCGCCTGATCGGACCGATGAGTTGGTGGCGCGACTGGCTTTCCGGAGCGGGTGGCGACGCGTCTCGTCTGCCGGAACGCCCGCATCTGGAGCTGGAGACCCAAACCATGGAGGTCGCTGCCGCGATTGCCGCTGGCGATGCCGCCGTCATGGTCTCGCCGCTCTATTTCGCCGAACAGATTGCCGCCGGCAGTCTGATTCAACCCTTCGCCCACGAGACCGGCCATGGCGAGGGCCACTGGCTGGTGTTCGACAAGGCTCGCGCCAAGGAGGCCAAGATCGCGGCTTTTGTGCAATGGATGCTGTTCCAGCCGATGGCCTTCTGCCTCAACCGCCCACAACCCGCTTTCCCTCAAGGCGGCGAGGCGCTAACTCCATCGTCATGACCGAGATCAAATTCTGTGGCCTGAAGACCGGGCGTGATGTTGCCGCCGCCAAAGCGGCTGGCGCGCGCTGGACCGGCTATGTGATTTTCCCCGCCAGCCCGCGCCACGTCTCGCCCAGCTTGGCCGGTGAATTGGCGCATCTGGCCAAGGGGACGCAGACTGTGGCGGTGATGGTTGATCCTGATGACGATCTGCTGGCTCAAATCCGCGATGCGATGCAGCCCGACTGGATCCAGCTGCACGGGTCGGAAAGCCCGCAGCGTGTGGTGCAGGCACGGGCCTATGCGCGCCGCGGCATCATCAAGTCGATCCCCGTCGCGACGGCCTCCGATCTCGATGCTGTGCGCGTCTATGACCGCATCGCCGACATGCTGCTGTTTGACGCCAAAGCACCCAAAGGCGCCGACCGGCCCGGCGGCTGGGGTGAGGGCTATGATTATGCCCTGCTGAAAAATCTGGAGCTTTCTGTGCCCTGGCTCTTGTCCGGCGGGCTTGATGCCAGCAATGTCGCCGCCGCTGTCGCAGCCAGCGGTGCCAAGGCGGTCGACGTGTCCTCGGGCATTGAATCGGCGCCCGGCGTCAAGGATGCGGCACGGATACAAGCCTTTGCCGATGCGCTGGCAGCCCAGCGCCCGGTCTGATCTGAAGGAGAGCGCCATGAGCGAGACTGCGCCCGTCGACACCCGACCCAATTCGCTCTCGGCCTGGCCGGACAAGAACGGCCGTTTCGGCGATTTCGGTGGCCGCTATGTCGCCGAGACGCTGATGCCGCTCATCCTCGAACTGGAAACGGCTTACGAAGCGGCCAAGGTCGATCCCGAATTCATCGCAACGATGGATGAATTCCTGCGCGATTATGTCGGCAAGCCGAGCCCGCTCTATCATGCCGCACGGCTGACCGAAGCCTTTGGCGGTGCCCAGGTCTGGCTCAAGCGGGATGAGCTCAATCATACCGGCAGCCACAAGATCAATAATTGCCTCGGCCAAGTGCTGCTTGCCTTGCGCATGGGCAAGACCCGCATCATCGCCGAGACTGGTGCAGGCCAGCATGGCGTCGCGACAGCCACGGTCGCGGCCCGTTTCGGCCTGCCCTGCACGGTTTTCATGGGCGCCACCGATGTCGCGAGGCAATCGCCCAATGTGTTCCGCATGAAATTGCTCGGCGCCGAAGTTGTGCCCGTCAAATCCGGCACTGGCACGCTGAAGGATGCGATGAATGAAGCCCTGCGCGACTGGGTCACCAATGTGCATGACACTTTCTACGTCATTGGCACCGTCGCCGGCCCGCACCCTTATCCGGCCATGGTGCGCGATTTCCAGTCGATCATCGGCCGCGAGGCCCGCGCCCAGATCCTCGAGCGCACCGGACGGCTGCCCGATGCCTGCGTCGCCTGTATCGGTGGCGGCTCCAATGCGATGGGGCTGTTTCATCCCTTCATCGATGATGAGGATGTCCGCCTGATTGGCGTCGAGGCCGCCGGCCTCGGTCTGGACACCGACAAGCACGCCGCCAGCCTCAAGGGCGGACGCCCCGGCATTTTGCACGGCAACCGCACCTATCTCCTGCAAGATGATGACGGTCAGATCATCGACGCCCACTCAATCTCCGCCGGGCTGGACTATCCCGGCATCGGCCCGGAGCACGCCTTCCTGCACGACATGAAACGCGCCGAATACCTCTCGGCCACGGACGTCGAAGCGCTGGAAATGTTCCAGATCTGCTCCAAACTCGAAGGCATCATCCCGGCGCTGGAACCGGCCCACGCCCTGGCCCGCGTCCGCGATCTGGCCAAGGAGCTGGGCCCCAAGGGCATGATCCTGATGAATATGTGCGGCCGCGGCGACAAGGACGTGCCGCAGGTGGCGGAGATGCTGGGGGTTGAGCTATAGCAACTTTTGATTGTAGCTTGTTCTCACAATCGTATTCTGACAAAAGGAAATGCTTGATGGAGACTACAGCTGTAGCTACAATCCATGGAATTCGATTGGGATCCGGCGAAGGATGACGCAAACCGGCGCAAGCATGGCTTCGGCTTTGAGCTGGCCGTGCGCGCCTTCAGCGGCCAGTGCCTCACCTTGCCCGCCCGAAGTGTTGGCACAGAGGCCCGGAGCCTGACGATCGGCCGGATCGAGGACTTGTTGGTCGTTGCCGTCGTGCACACGGACCGTGAGGGTCGGACAAGGCTGATCTCGGCCCGACCGGCGAGCCGGCGTGAAAGGGAGATATCCCATGGCTTTGAAGCGCGTGAAACTTGAGGACCTGCCGCCACTGACTGATGCCCAACGCGCCCGCATCCGTGAGATCGCGGCCATGCCCGATGAGGATATCGATTATTCCGACATCCCCGAACTCGATGAGGCCTGGTTCGCCAAGGCTGTGCTCTGGACACCTCCGTCCAAGAAGCAGCTCACCTTGCGGCTTGACGAGGACATCATCGCCTTCTTCAAGGAAAGCGGTAAAGGCTACCAGACACGGATGAACGCCGCCCTGCGCGCCTATGTCGATGCGATGAAGAAGGGTGAGGCGTGAGTTTTCAGGATATGAGAGGGTATCGGCCAACGCCCGCAGGAGCAGACGTCTGACATGAAGAACCGCCTGACCACCCGTTTCTCCGAGCTGGAAGCCTGGGGCCGCCCCGGTTTCGTCGCCTATATCATGGCCGGCGATGGCGACAGCGCCGGCCTGCTGGCGGCGCTCCCTGATGCCGGCGCCGATGTAATCGAGCTGGGCATGCCCTTCACCGATCCGATGGCCGATGGCGCCTCGATCCAGGCGGCGGCGCTGCGCTCACTTGATGCTGGCATGACGCTGAACGGCACACTCGAACAAGTGCGCGAATTTCGCAAACAGAACAAGACCACCCCGATCGTGCTGATGGGCTATGCCAATCCGATCCATTCCCTGGGCTGGGAGAAATTCGCCAAGGCGGCCGCCAAGGCCGGTGTTGACGGGCTAATCTGTGTCGACCTGCCGCCCGAGGAAGACAGCGTCTTGCGGCCGCATTTGGCCAAGCTCGGCATCTCGATGATCCGCCTCGCCACCCCGACGACGGACGACAAGCGGCTGGCAACAGTGGTCGAAAACACGTCGGGCTTCGTCTATTACGTCTCGACGACGGGCGTGACGGGGACCGGCTCCGGTGCGGTCACCGATGTTGGCAATGCGGTGGCGCGCGTCAAGGCGGCGAGCGGCTTGCCGGTCGTGGTCGGCTTCGGTGTTCGCACGCCGGAACAGGCCAAGGCTATCGCCCAATGCGCCGATGCGGTGGTCGTGGGTTCGGCGATTGTAGATGCGATGCATGATGGCGGTGTTGCGGGCGCGGTAAAATTGGTGAAAACCTTGTCGGCCGCCACACACGGCGTGAAGCGATGAGATTTGGGCAATGAGGGATCGGGATTCGGAAATGAACTGGCTCTCCAAGATCACCCCTCCGGGGATGTCGAAAATTTTCTCCAAGCGGGAGACGCCCGATAATCTCTGGGTCAAATGTCCCATCTCGGGCGAGATGGTGTTCCAGAAGGATCTGGAGGCTGGCCAATTCGTGACGCCTGCCGGCCATCACATGCGGATCGGACCGGCCTGGCGCTTCCAGTTCACCTTTGATGATGCGTTCGAGGAATTGAGCACGCCGGAAGTGCCCAAGGATCCACTCAAATTCCGCGACGAGAAAACCTACGTCTCCAAGATCGCTGCGGCGCGCAAGAAGACCGGGCGCGACGATGCGATGGCGATTGCCGTTGGCCGTATTGGCGGCGTCGAATCCGTTGTTCTGGTACAGAATTTCGCCTTCATGGGCGGCTCGCTCGGCATGGCGGCCGGCGAGAGCTTCATCAAGGCGGCCGAGACCGCGATCGCCAAACGCGCGCCGCTGATCGTCTTCACCGCAGCGGGCGGTGCCCGCATGCAGGAAGGCGCCCTCTCGCTGATGCAAATGCCGCGCACCACGATTGCCGTCGAGATGCTGCGCGAGGCGAGCCTGCCCTATGTCGTCGTATTGACCGATCCGACCACGGGCGGCGTCACCGCCTCCTATGCCATGCTCGGCGATGTCCAGATTGCCGAACCCGGCGCCCTGATCGGCTTTGCCGGCCCGCGTGTGATCGAGCAGACCATCCGCGAGAAACTTCCCGAAGGCTTCCAGCGCGCCGAATACCTGCTGGAAAAAGGCATGATCGACCAGGTCGTCCACCGCCACGAAATCCCGGCCACCCTGGCGCGCATGCTGCGCGTTTTGATGAAGCGGCCCAGCGGCTCGACACCGGCCCGGCTGGCACCGCCCTCGCCCGATCATGTGGCGGCGGACGGAGGATCGCATGAGCGCCCGACGCCAGGACGTTGACGATGCGCTGACGCGGCTCGCGCGGCTGCACCCCAAGACGATCGACCTGTCGCTGGGACGCCTTCAGCGCCTGCTTGCGGCGCTCGGAAACCCCCAGGACCAGCTGCCGCCGACGATCCATGTCGCTGGCACCAATGGCAAAGGCTCGACCTGCGCCTACCTGGCCCAGATGGCGCGCGCCAACGGCAAAAAAGTTCATGTCTATACCTCGCCGCATCTGGTCGATTTCAACGAACGCATCCAGATCGACAGCCAGCCGGTCGGCGATCAGGCGCTGATCGAAGCCTTCGCGCGTTGCGAAGCGGCCAATTTCGGCGAACCGGTCACCTTCTTTGAGATCACCACAGCGGCGGCCTTCCTGCTGTTCAGCGAGCACCCGGCCGATCTGCTGATTCTCGAGGTTGGACTGGGCGGCCGGTTCGACGCCACCAATGTGATCGCCAAGCCGATCCTGTGCGTCATCACCGCCATCAGCCTGGACCATCAGGAATATCTCGGCGCCGAGATCGGCATGATCGCGCGCGAGAAGGCCGGGATTTGCAAATTCGGCGTTCCGACCATCATCGGGCGTCAGGATCCGGAAGCCGAGGAAGCCCTGCTCAAGGAGGCCCGCCGTGTCGGCGCGCTGACCTATCTCTGGGGCCAAGATTTTCGCGCCTATCAGCAGCATGGCCGCCTGACGTATGAAGACGAGAGCCGCGTCTGGGATCTGCCCCGCCCGAGCCTGATCGGGCCGCACCAGGTCGAGAATGCCGGTGCCGCCGCCGCCTGCGCCGCCGTGCTGCAATGGCCGGAAAAATGTGTCGCCGACGGCATCGCCCACACCTCTTGGCCGGCCCGGCTGCAGAACATCACACGCGGCCCGCTCGGCGAGATCGCAAAGGCCCACAATGCCGAGCTCTGGCTTGATGGCGGCCATAATCCCGCCGCCGCTGCCGTCCTCTCACACGCCTTCGCCGACATGGACGAGCGCGAAGACCGCCCGCTGGTGATCATCGCCGGCTTCTCGCCGCACAAGGATGTCGAGGGCTGGTGTTCCCAATTCGCCGGACTGGCGCGCCGCCTGATCGCGGTCGAGTTCAAATCCGGGCGCGGCGGCTCGCAGCCGGCCGAACATGTCGCGGCCTGCTCCAATGCGGTGGGCCTGAAGGCGGAAGTTGCCACCAGCCTGCTGCAGGCGATGAAGAATGCCGCCAAGGAAGTGCCCGCACCGCGCATCCTGATCGGTGGCTCGCTCTATCTCGCCGGCGAAGCGCTGGCGCTGGGCGGCGCGGCGCCGCACCAGACGCCGGGCTGATCAGTTCACACCGGCATTAGCAGTCCGGCCGCATCCGATTTCCGAGCCAGAGGCATCCCAAGTCTATCGCTTTGACAGCCCGGACAGGATTTCTGATGCCCCACACACCACTTTTTGCCGCCTCCCTCATGGTCCTCGCACTCGCCACGCCAGCGTTCGGACAGACGGCCCCTGTGATCACTGACTATGTCGCCCTGGCCGACGCCATCGACACAACCATGCACGCCCACCACTACAATCCCGCCGAGCTGGACACCCCGGCCTACGCCGCTGTCGAAAGCGCCGTGCGGGATCTGGCTGAGACGGCCACGAACGATGAGGCGTTCAAAGACGGTTTCGAGGCCATCTGGGAAACCGGCCCGTTCTCGCACGTCGATCTGCGGCACGAAGATCGCAATGCCGAGGCCATCACAGACTGGGTCGACCAGCTGCGCGTCGGTCAGGGAGCCGCATTGAGTTGGGATGGCGATATCGCCGTGCTCACCGTGAATACGATGATGGGAATTGATACGATCGAGCAGATCGATGCGGCCTATGATGATATCTCGGCTCGCGACACCGCGGCTCTGATCATCGACCTGCGTGCGAATCGCGGTGGCATGTTTGCCTTCAAACCGCTTGTGGAACATGTGCTCGATGCCCCGCTGGATATCGGGGTCTTCGTTTCGCAGGGCTGGAACGCCCACATGGATCGCGCGCCCGGGCCGCAGGATATCGTGGGCCTTGAGCCATGGACCGGCTGGTCGATCCGTGATTTCTGGGATTCAGCCCAGGCCAATGACCTCACCCTGGCCCGCCTCAATCCGGACGACGTGCATTATGCGGGTCCCGTCTATGTCCTGATCAGCGAACGCACAGCGAGTGCGGCGGAGATCGCCGCCGATGCGCTGCAGGCCTCAGGCCGCGCAACCTTGATCGGGCATCGCTCTGCCGGGCAGATGCTGTCCCAGAGGGTTTATGACATGCCGGGCGGGTTTCAGCTCTACCTGCCGATCGCCGACTTTTATTCACTCGCGAATGGCCGGATCGAAGGCCATGGCGTGATTCCGGACGTGGATGCCAATGCTGCCGAGGCGATGGACACCGCCCTCGAGCTGGCGCGCCAGTAAGCATCCGCCACAAAATCCGCGCACAAAAAAGCGGGCCGTCCGAAAGGGCGGCCCGCTTCTCATATTGTCAGCCGTATCTGGATTACGCGGAAAGTGTCTCGCGAACCCATTCGGTGATCTTGCCCTTGGCCATCGCACCGATCTTGGTGGAAGCGACCTGGCCGCCCTTGAAAATCATCAGGGTCGGGATGCCGCGAACGCCGTATTTGCCCGGCGTCATCGGATGATCGTCGATATTCACCTTGGCAATGGTGAGTTCGCCGGCCATTTCCTCGGCCAATTCTTCAAGTGCGGGTGCAATCTGTTTGCACGGGCCACACCATTCGGCCCAGAAATCGACAAGAACGGGACGATCCGCATTGAGGACATCAGACTCGAAGGAATCATCGCTGACCGCTTTCGTCGCCATGGGCTACTCCTTTGTTCGGGACGAGTTCGACTATTGTGAACTCATTGGATGAGGCGGAGGTAAGCAGCGCCGGGGCAATCGTCAAGCGTTTGCACCTGACAGGAGGCCGTCCATCAACTCTGGGGGGAGCTCCATCAGCCGTGCCGCATCCGTCCATAACAGCGCGCAACGCACCGTCTTGCCGGGATGCAGACTGCGCAGCAGGGCCCGGTAGGCTGCCATTTGGCCGAGATAGACCCGCGCAACGCCGCTGACATCAATCGGTGGCGGGCGGTTGGTCTTGTAGTCGATGATCAGAACTTCGTGATCGGTCACCACCAGCCGGTCGACCTGGCCGCGCACCTTGGTGCCCGGTGGCAATCCCGGCGCGGTGCCGGTCAGCGCCACCTCGGCCCGGCTGCCCGGTCCGAACAGGGCGGCAAAGGCCGGATGATCGAGAATGCCCAGGGTTTCCTCGATTATGACCGACTGCATCGCAGGATCGAGATCGGGCTGTGCCGCAACAAAGCGGGTCGCGGCCTCACGGCGGCGGGCCGGATCGAGATCGGGCAGGGTCTCAAGCAATTTGTGAATCACCTCGCCGCGCCGGAAGCGCTGGCCGCCCGGATCAAGCAGGGGAGAAATCACCGCCTCGGACCCGCCCTCATCATCCAGCAGGCGTGACGGCGCGATGGCGCGCAAAGCGCCCGCTTCGGCAAGCGCCGGTTCAATCGCCCAGCCCGGTATCGCGGCGGCGGGCTGCGCATCGCGATCATACGCGCCCATCGCGGCTGGTGCCTCGCCCAGGCGCACGCCGTCACCAATCCCCTCGACGCGCGCCGAGAGCGGGGTGTCAAATTCGGCCCAGTCTTCGCCGGTCCATTGCGCCGCCAATTGGGTGTACCAGCTATCCTTCGCCACCGAGCCGCCTTGACCATTGCCTTGGCGCCAACCGCAAACGATCAACCGGTCGCGTGCCCGGGTCAGGGCGACATAGAGCAGGCGGCCATGCTCGGCCTGCACCTTGGCCGCCGCCAGCTCGCGCAGCTGCGCGACCACGGGCGGGTCCTCGGCCTTGCGCTGCGACCAGATCAGGCCGGCCTCGGGATGGCTGAAAATCGGTTCGCCCTTGCCGGTGGACGGTGAGCGCGTCGTGTCCGGCAGGATGATTACCGGCCGCTCCAGCCCCTTGGAGGCGTGAACAGTCATCACCTGGACCTCGTCACGGTCGGTACTCATCTCGCGCTTGAGCTGGGTCTCTTCGCCTTGCAGCGCCGCGATGAAGCTCGCCATCGCGCCGCCATGCTCGCGCTCATGCTCCAGTGCCCGCCCGAGGAAGACCTCAGCCGGATCGCGCGCCTCTTCGCCCAGTCGCGCCAGCAAGCGCGCCCAGCGGCTCTCGCCGGTCGCGCTGCGGCCATTGAGGAAGCCGCAATAGACATCATACAGCCCTATGCTGTCGGCCTTGTTGCGCCAGTCGGTCAGCGCCGTCTTGGCCTCGGCAAAGCGCGGATCGCTCGAGGTGAAGAGCGCATTCCACAGCGCGCCGCGATTGGTGTTGCGGCGGCTCTCGGCAAGATCAAACAGGGCCGCATCATCAATCGGCGGCACCGTGCTGGCGACCGGGTCGAAGAAGGGTGATTTGAGCAATTCAGCCAGCGCGAGATCATCACCCGGTGTGATCGCCAGCCGCCCCAACGCCAGCAAATCCTTCACCACGGTCTGTTCGCGCAGCACCATGCGGTCAGCGCCGGCGACGGGCACGCGTGCCAGTTTGAGCTGGCGGATCACTTCCTCGAAGAAGCCGCCCGTGCGGCGCCAGACCAGGATGGCGATGTCCTTGGGCTGCACCGGCCGCTGTTCGAAGCGGCGGCCCGGCATCTCCTGCCAGACGGCATCACCGCGATCGAGCATGGCGCGAATTTCCGCAGCGATGGTCTGGGCCAGGATATCGCGGGCCGAGCCGCGTCCGGGCGCATCAACCGGATCGAAGATCGAGTTTTCCTCGACCGTTTCCGGCTTCGGCACGGCCGGCCAGAACTCGACACAGCCCGGCGTGCCGGCGCGGGCTGCCTTGTGATTATGGTAGAAAGCAAAGGGGCGGGCCGGATTGGTATTGAGAAATTTGGTTTCCGGCGCGGTCGCCGCAATTGGTGCGAAAGCCTGGTCGACGGCGTGCAAAATCTCCGGCGCCGAGCGGAAGCTGACATCCAGCCCGGGCCGGGCGAATTTCAGGCCCGCCGCATCGCTGCGCTCGCCCAGCGCATCACCCTCGGCGATAAAGCGCGCCGGTTCAGCGCCCTGGAAGGAGTAGATCGACTGCTTCTCATCGCCGACGATGAACAGGGTGCGCGCGTCTTCATTGGCGCCCTTGCCGGCAAAGAATTCCGCTGTCAGCGAAGCGATCATGTCCCATTGCCGGGGCGCCGTGTCCTGGGCCTCGTCAACGAGCGCATGCGCCAGCCGGCCATCGAGCTTGTAGCCGACCCAGCCGGAAAACGGGTTGGCCTCACTCAACAAATGCCCCGACAGCACGATCAGATCGTCAAAATCGAGTGCCCGCCGGCGCAGCATCTCGGCCTCATAGGCTTCGAGAAACAGGGTCGCGACCCGCAAGGCTGCCGCGCTCGCTTCGGCGACCTGGGCGGCACGGACGCGGTCGCGGGCCAGTTCCAGACGCTCGGCTTCAGATTCGAGCAGACCGGGCAAGCTCGTCGCAGCCTTGGCACAAGTCTGGGTAACGAGCGATTTCGCCTGTTTGCGCTCACCCTTGGCGGTGAAGTAGGCAGGCAGGCAGGTGTCGAAGGCCAAGTCGGGCGAGGCTGCCTTCAGCGCCGCACCCAATATGACCGCCATCTTGTGATCGTTGGTCGTGCCGTAATTGCGCAAGACGATCACCGCTTCGGCGAGATGGGCATGCGGTGCAGCGGCCCACGCCTGCGCTTTCAGTTCTGCCGACGTCGTGCCGGACGCCAGATCGAACAGCGCATACATCTGACCGGTGAGCGCATCCGCATCACCGGCCTGTTCGAGCGCATCGCGCAGCTTGTGGCGATTGAAGCGGGTCCAGCGCAGGATATTGCCCAGCGCGTCGGGTCCGCCGGCCTGTAGCAGGATATCAACCGTGTCGCGGTCCAGACCCTGCAGCGTACGCCGCCGCGCGTGCTCGACCACTTTCGCTGCCTCGCTCTCATCGAGCGTCTTGAAACCCGGCGGCGCGCCAGCCTCGAGCGGGAATCGGCGCAGCAGGTTTTCGCAGAAAGCGTGGATCGTCTGGATCTTCAGCCCGCCCGGCGTTTCCAGCGCCATCGCGAACAGCTTGCGCGCCGATGCGAGCGAGGCCGGGTCAAGCTGGTCGCGTCCCAGCTCTGTGAGCGCATCGCGCAGCTTGTCGTCGGGCATCACCGACCAGTGACCGAGCCGGTCGAACAGGCGTTGCTTCATCTCCGCCGCGGCCGCCTTGGTATAGGTGACGCACAGGATCCGGTCCGGCGGCGTTTCGTCGAGCAGGATATTGATCACCCGGTTGACCAGAACGCGGGTCTTGCCGGAGCCGGCATTGGCCTCGACGAAGACGCTGGCGGCCGGATCGGCGGCGCGGTCCTGCTCGAGGGTGGCGCTCTTGATGATGGCGGGATCGAAGCCGGGCTCGCTCATGTCTCGCCGCCCCCCTCTTCGCTGCCACCGGGCGCACTGGCCCATTCGCCGCGCCGGGCGAGATGGTCGTAATCGCTGTAGTCATTGACGTATTTTGCACGCGGCTGGGAGAGATAGGGTTCCGTTTCGTTATCGAAACGAGTGATCCATTCGCGCAAATCGGCAATCGCCTGATCGGCCATCTCGGCGGCGCTCGGCGTCGGGGACTTTTTGGGCCCTGCCTCGTCGATCCGCGTCTCTTCGCCGCCGATGGCATTGCCCGGCAGGCGCACATAATACAGCCCGGCCGGATCGCCGGTGAAATCCTTGAACGCGCCAGGCTTGCGCGCCATCGCAGCAGTGAGCGGCAATTGCGGGTCGAAACCAGCCGCCACTTCCTTCGCCGTTGCCGCGCCGCCAGTTTTGTAATCGATCACGTCGATGCGGCCATCGCGATGGCGATCGAAGCGGTCGGAGCGGCCATTGAGCACCCAGTCGCCGCCCGGCACGTCGAGCGTCAACTCGCCTCTGATTTCCAGCTTGGCGATGGTGATGCCTTCAGCGCGGCGGGCGCGCTCCCAGGCGATCAGCCAGCGCGCGGCGCGGGCAAAGCGTGGCAGTTCGACCACCAGCTCCTCGGGCGCGAAGCCGGCCTTGACGAGGTGCCGCCGCGACACCGCGACCAATTGCGCTTCGGCGTCTTCCGGCAAGACCTCCAGCCAGTCCGTGAAGGCTTCTTCCAGCGCGTCGTGCAAGGCTGTGCCGCGCTCGCGACCGCCGATCGGCATGTCGGCCGGGTCGAGCCGGTCAATGCCGAGAATGCGGCGGGCATAGATGGAATAGGGGTCACGCACCCAGGTGCGGATTTCGGTGATCGACAGCCGGCGGGGCCGGGCGCTGACACGGGGCCGCGGCTCGGGCTTTGGCGCCGGTTTTGGGCCGAGACCGGGGGCGTTGAGATCGCGGGCGATGGCGGCATAGGGCTCGGACGGCTTCAAAGCGATATCCGCCGCCTCGCGCCCCATCGCGCCCTCAACCAGCGTTTTCAGCCGCCAGACCCAGCGTGAGGCGACGGTTGGAGCACCATCGGCCTTGGTGGCGCGGGTCAGAAAGACCTCGCCGCCGCAGGCCAGCTGGGCGAAATCATGCGCTGCCAGACCATGGCGGCGTTCCGGCGCGCCCAGTTTCAAGGCTTCGCGCATGCCCGCCGAGAGCCAGGGATCAACCCCGAGCCCCGCTGGCCAGACGCCTTCATTGAGGCCTGCCAGCACAATCCGGTCGGCATGGATCAGGCGCGCCTCGAGCGGACCGAGCACTTGCAGACGTGGATGCACGCCCAGACGCGGCGGCACGCGGCGCGCCCGCACCAGTTCCCGAAAGGCACCGGCATAATCAAACAGGCGCATCGGCGGCAGGCTTTCGGTCTCGCCGAGCAATTCGCGCAACACGCCAGCCGCCGCCTCGCCGCCCTCGCCCGACCAGAGCCGTACAGCCCCGTCGCGATCCGCGCTCGAGGCCAGCGCTTCGGCGGCGCGGGCATGACGTTCGGCCCAGACGGAAGCCGGGAGCAACTCGTCAGCGCCCAGCGGCGCCATAGCCGCCTCCATCTGCGTCAGGATCGCCTCGATGGCGGTGCGGTCATCATCGAACAGCTTGACATATTTGCCGTCCAGCCGCGCGCGTACCGATGCCAGGTCGCGCCCGGGCCGGACACCACGCAGCGCCTCGGCCTCGAATTTCCCGAGCACGCCATGCACCAGCCCGCGCTCCAGCCCAGCGGCAAACAGCGGCGAGCCCCACAGCGCCGACAGCGCCACGACACTGCCGGCATCTTCGGCGACATCGAGCAGACGCAGCAGGAAGGCCCCGGCATGGGTTTCCGCCAGCGACGCGCCGCCGGAATCATCGAGCCGGACGCCAAAGCGGTCCATCTCGGCAGCAACGCGCCGCGCCAGACCGCGATCCGGCGTCACGAGAATGGCGGTCTTGTCCGGTGTATCGAGGGTCTCGCGCAGCAAGAGGGCGCAGATACGGGCCTCGGCCAGCAGGTCAGGCGCCTCTATCAGGGAGAGGCGGTCGAGGCCACGGGCGAAATAGTCATCGCCATATTGCAGCTTGAGCTGCTCGACGCGGTCGAGCCAGTCATCGGTTGCCTTGGCGGGGCGCAGGGATTCGGCGATGACGCGACGCCGGGCCCGCGCCGGCGCCTCCTCCGCCGAGCCCAGCCATTGCCCGACATGCTTGCGATGCATGCCGAAATCACTGACGAAAGCCTTCATCGCCCACTGCGGGTGGGAATCATCGATATGCTCCCACGCCTTGTCATCGGCATCCCAATCGAAGCCCGGCAGGACAACGGCGCCCTGCGGCAATTGCGCGACACAGCGCATCACATCGCGCGCTGCCGGGATCGAGCCGGTCGAACCGACGACCAGAACCGGGTGCGATGGCGGCTGTGTCTGCCAGCGCTCGACCAAGGCTCCAAGCACAATCGAACGCCGTGCAGCGCTATCGACCAGGCCGAGCTCGGCCAAACGCTGCGGCCAGATCTCGCCGACGATATTGAGAAACTCCACCGCCTCGCGGCGGTCGGCTGGCAAATGCTCCTGCAGTGCCTCATCGAGAACCGAAAAATCCTTCACATCCTCGGTCGCCAGATCGTCGAGCAGGGCGCCGAGTGGTTCGGCCAGGGCGAGCGCGCCGCCAATGCCGATCTCTCGCCCCAGCACCGCTTCCTTGGCGAGAATCAGGCGCGCCAGCTCAAACCGGCGGCGCGAACTGGAGACGGCTGGCGGCGCAATCCCGGCCAGCTCGCCCGGCTCAAACGGCGGATCATCGACATCGATATCGCCGAGCGGCCGGATCATCGGCAGCAGGGCAACGCCATTGCCCGCCTCTTCGGCGAAGGCGTCACCGAGTGCCTTGGCGGCACGGCGGGTCGGGGTCAGGATCAGGACACGGGTCAGCGCATCGGGATGAGCCTCGACGTTGAATTCAAGCCGCAGGCGGCGGGCGATGGATCGCAGAAAGTCGGCCTGGGGTGGCAGGGTGAAGAGGCGTGGGGCCGGCGTATCGAACAGGCTCTCGCTCATCCGGTCAGACGCGCCTCGGCCGCCGCCACCGCCGCCGGATCACCGACATGCATCCAGAAGCTCTGCATCGGCAGGCCAAACACCCGGCCGCGCGGAACCAGATCGCGCCAGACCTCGGTCATGGAGAAGCGGGTCGCCGCCCGGCCCGCCATGATGGAGGGCTTCATGATCTGAACGCCTGCATAGGCAAAGGGCGCGCGCTCCGCCTCACCGCGCCAGGCAACACGGCCATCATCACCAAGGAAGAAATCGCCAGCCCCATGGAAGCCGAGCGTCGCCTGCATCGGGGCGAGCAAGAGGAGAACATCCATCCGCTCCGGATCCCAAGCGGTGCGCATCCGCTCCAGTTCCGGCTCGGGGCCATCGACCCAGATCGCGTCGATATTGGAGATGAAAACCGGGTCCTCACCGAGCAGGGGCAGAGCCTTCACAACGCCGCCGCCGGTCTCCAGCACACAGTCGCGCTCATCAGACACTGTGAGGCTTGCCGCACGCGGATGAGCGCCGATATGCGCCTCCATCGCGTCGGCGAAATGATGCACATTGATGATGGTACGCTCCACCCCGGCCGCCCCGAACCGGTCGAGGGCCCAGTCGAGCAAAACCTTGCCGCCGACCTCGACCAGCGCCTTGGGCCGGTCATTGGTCAGGGGACGCATCCGTGTGCCCAGCCCGGCGGCGAGCGCCATGCCGGTCACGATGCGGGTCATTTGTGCGCTTCCGCGAAGACGGCCGGAGCATGCGCCTTGGTCCACATCAAAAGCGGCATCAAAGCGGGGTGCTGCAGATTGGTGACGTAGTGGCGCGCCACACGCGGGAGCAGGTCGAGATAGCGTTGCTTGCCGTCTCGCACGGCGAGACGAACAAATATGCCGAGAATTTTCGCATTCCGTTGGGCACCGAGCACCGCATAGGCAGCGTCAAATCCGGCGGCATCCTCAATCCCGGCCTTCTCGATGAAACGGGCCTTCAGCGGGATCGCCAGATTATGGTCGACACTGCGGCGCGCATCCTCGATCAGCGAGACGAGATCATAGGCCGGATGCCCGATCACCGCGTCCTGGAAATCGAGCAGGCCGACACAGCCATGCCCCTCACGCTCGGGCAGATGAATCAGGTTTTCAGCGTGGAAATCGCGCAGCACCAGACCCGGCGCACAGTTTTCCAGTCGCTGGAAGGCGCGCGTCCAGATCTCGGTCCACTCGGCCCGGGCGACCGCATCAATCGTCACGCCGGCATAGCGGCCGATAAACCAGTCGAGGAAGAGGTCTGCCTCCGCCGTCAGTGCGACGGCATCATAGGGCAGAAGCGGCCATTCCTGACCATCCAGTGTGACGCGGTCTGAAAACGAGCAGCGGTAGATCGCCGCCAACGCATCGACGGCCTGGGTATAGAGCCGGCCCTCATGCATCTGGCCCGGCAAGAGCCGGGCATAGAGCGCATCGCCAAGGTCTTCGAGCAGCAAAAAACCCTGATCGGCATCGCTGGCCAGAATGCGCGGGGCGGAAAACCCGCGCTCGGCCAGAGCTTGCGCAAGGCCGGCAAAGGCGACGAGGTTCGATCCGGCCAGCCGCGCCTGCGCATTATAACCGAGCGTCGAGCGCTGTTCCTCGGTGGCGTCCGGCGGGCAACACGGCGCTTCGGCGCGGGCCGGTGCGTCCATCAACATGGCGCGCTCATCGCCGCGCGCGAGCCGGAAATACTGGCGGGTGGAGGCGTCGCCCGGCAAAGCGACAGGATCAACGCCGCCCCATCCGGCCCGTTCGAGAAAGGCAAAGCGCGCCTGGTCGCGATCAGAACTCATCAAGACGATCCTTCCAATTTCCAAACCCTGTGACCCGAGCCTTGCGGACAGTGTCCACGCCTGCGCCGGACATGGCTATGGAAATTTCCAGCCGGTCAGCGGGCAACGCAGCGCCCAACCGTTCCGGCCATTCAATCAGCGTGATCGCCTCATCAAAAGCATCGTCCAGTCCCAGCTCCTCAAGCTCGTCGGCAGCCTCGATCCGGTAAAGGTCGACATGCCAGAGCGGCACGCCGGCATTGGTCTCATAGAGCTGAACCAGAGTGTAGGTCGGGCTGGGGGCATCATCGATGCCGCACAGATCGGCGATGATCTGCCGCGCCAGCGTCGTCTTGCCGGCGCCGAGATCGCCGACCAGAAACACCACGTCGCGCGCTTTCAGGACCATCGCCAGACTGTGGCCGAAGGCTGCCGTGTCAGCGAGGCCCGTCAAGGAAAGGCTGCGTGATTGAGTCATGCAACGCGCTTAACGAAGCGCGCCCGCGACCGCAAGCAGTGAAGCTGAACTTGACATCGCTGTGAACGCTGTTCATTTCCAAACCGCAGAACCGGAGCGTCGCATGGCCAAGATTACCTATATCGAACATAACGGAACCGAACACAGCATCGAGGTCGCCAATGGCCTGTCGGTGATGGAGGGTGCGGTCCGCAATATGGTCCCCGGCATTGATGCCGATTGTGGCGGCGCTTGCGCCTGCGCGACCTGCCATGTGTTTGTCGATGACGCTTGGTTCGAGAAGACCGGCTCGCGCGAAGCGATGGAAGACTCGATGCTCGATTTTGCTGACGGCGTGACGGAAACCTCGCGCCTGTCCTGCCAGATCAAAGTTACCGACGCGCTCGACGGGCTGATCGTCCGGATGCCGAAACACCAGGGCTAAGGCCGGCGAAACCGGTCAGCTTTCCGAAGCGATCCGTGCGTCATTGGCCAGCATGTCCTCGACCAGCACGCCTTTGAGGTCGAGTTCCTTGGGCGTCCCGACGCTGCGCGCTTCGGCGGGGAGATGGCAGGCGACGAGTGTGCCTTCGCCACGTTCTGATTTCAGCTCGACCCAGCCGCCATGCAGCAGGGCGATATCCTTCACCAGAGCCAGGCCGAGACCGGCACCGCCGCGCTCGCCGCGGGCAAAGCGGTCGAACACGCTGGCCTGCTTTTCCGGTGCGATGCCTTCGCCATCATCATTGACCCACAAGGTGAGCTGATCGCCGTCACGGCGGGCACCAATCGTGATGCTGCCGCCCGGCTGCACATGACGCAGGGCATTGGACAACAGATTCATCGCGACCTGTTTCAGCCGATTGCGGTCGGCCCGCAACAGGCCGAGATCGCCTTCGATACGCGTGTCGAGCTTGATCGAATGATGGTCGGCGCGGGCTGCAACCAGTTCGGCCGCCTCGCGGACCACATCCTCGAGATTGACATCACCCAGATCGAGTTCGAGCTGGCCGGCATCGATCGCGGCAATATCGAGGATATCATCGATCAGCTTGGCCAGATGCGAGGAGGCAGACTGGATCGCCGCCATCGGCTCTTTCTGGCGGTCGGTCAGCTCGCCGGCAAAGCCTTGGGCGAGCAGGTCGGCATAGCCGCCAATCGTCGTCAGCGGCGTGCGCAATTGATAGCTCACATGCTCGACGAATTCGGTCTTGATCCGCTCGGAGGTTTCCAGCGCCTCAGCGCGCTCACGCAAAGCTTCTTCGATGCGGCGGCTATCGGTGACATCATCCCAGCAGATCAGCGTCGCGCCATCAGGCAGGGGCCGTGTGAGATAGGTCAGGACGCGCTCATCGGAACGGTGCATTTCGCCGGTGACCTGTTTGCGCGCCTGCGGGCTTGGATCGGTGACACGGCCGCGAATATCATTCCAGACCCGGTCGTCGGCATACAACACGGCACAGGTTTCCGCGACGGTCTCGAAATCCGGTTGTCCGTCGAGTTCCTCGGCGTCGAACCCCCATAATTGCTCGAAGGCGTTATTATTGAGCTGCAGCCGGCCATTGGCGCCAAACACTGCGACGGCCTCGTGCAGCTTGTCGAGCGTGGCGCGCTGGACATTGATCAGCGTGTTGTAACGGGCGCGCAGGGCCAGCTCGTCGGTCTTGTCTTCGAAGATCAGCATCAGGCCGCCAAGCGGGTGACGCTGGCGCGCAACGCGCAGCGTGCGTCCATCGGGCATCGGCCATAATTCGTCTGGCGTTTCGTCGCCTGGTGCCGATTCGTAGCGCGCCAGCTCGGTGGCCTTCCAGGCCGCGAAATCGGCCTGTTCCGGCAGCAGACGCTTTTCACGCATGCGGTCGAGCAGGGGGCCGTGACCCGGACGGTCATTGAGCCAGGCCTCGTCGAGTTTGAACAATTTCGAAAAAGCGGTGTTGTGGAAGGAGGTGCGCTTGGAATGGTCGAACACCACCACGGCCTCGGCCATGTGGTTGAGGGTTTCGTCATGGGCGCGGCGGAAGCGCGACAGGGCCGATTTTGCTTCCTCGCCCTCGGTGACATCGACGGCAAAACCGGCGGCGCCGCCGGAAACCGGGAAGACCAGAAACTGCATCGCCCGGCGGCGGCCTGCGATAACGATCACGCGGGTATCGGCCACGACATCGGACTTGGCCGTTGCCTTGGCCGCCTGTTCGGCCATGCCGGCATCGAGCGTGGTTTGCTTGAGCAGCACATCGTCGATCTGGTCGGCCTCGACGGCCTTGACATAGGCCTGGTTGGCCCATTCCAAGCGGCCGGTCGCATTCATGCGCCAGGCCGGGAAGGGCGCGCGGCCCAGCATGTCGAGAAAAGCCAGCGGGTCCTTGTTCACCAAGCGTTGCGCTTCTTCGACGCGTCCGCGGGCGCCGGATTCCTCAAGACCACGGATCGTCGAATCCGACAGCCAGACCACCAACTGGGTCCCGGCCGCGCGGCCATCGACTTCCAGGAAACGGCCACCAGGGCCGAGAATGGTCAATGAGAAGGGGCTGCCCTGCTGCATCAGATCCTGGAAGCGAAGGCGCAAGGTCGTCTCACCACCGCCGGCTGAACGCGCTTCGTAATCGGCCAAGCCTTCCATCAGCGTGCTGGCCGGATCCGGTCCGTCGCTCGCTTCGGCAAAGCGCAGCAGGGACGCCAGCGCGACAGGGGAGCCGAAAATTCGTGGGTGGCCCCAACCGGTGTCGGATTCGTCGAAAGGCGGCTCGTCCCAGACCAGAACCAGGCCCGGATGGGCCCCGAACACGCTGTCGGCACGAGAAATTTTGTCTTCCAGGTCTGAGGTGCGCCGGCGCCAGAGGGTCTGGGCGGCACGGGCACCGGCTGTCAGCCGGTAGGCCCACATACCGGTCGCGAACGCAAAAGCAACGGCACCGAGTGTGACGATCAGGGTCACGATCTGGAAGGTCTGTCCGGTCATCAATCTCGCCCTGCGGCCGGCCTCTCCCCAAATTTCAAGGCCCGCACGAATCACCATGATAACCATGCCGGGACTCGCGGGCGATGCCTGCAGCCGCAAATCTCTTAATAACTTATCTAATACCCGGAAAAGCGCGAGAAATATCGGTGCAGAAAATCGTATTAGCCGGGGATAATCCAGTGCGGGCACGCCGTTTGATGCCTAACGGATCTGCACTTCGCCGGCCCGGAACTCGAACATCACAACACAGTTCTCCAGCACATCGACGCCGTCGAGCGGGCGAAAGCGCCAGTCTGAAACCGCGCGCAGAGCGGCGCGGTTGAAGGGGCCGTCCGGGACGGCGCGGGCGACACGGGCGCGGTCGACACGGCCATCGGCATCCACATTAAAGCGGACCACGACCCAGCCCTGGCGGCCATGGGACCAGGCAGCGCCCGGATAGGTCGGGTCCGGTGCCTCTAGCGCTGCCAGTGTCGATCCACGGCAATCTTCTGGTCCAATCATCAGATCGACATTGGGTGGAGTCGGGTAATCGCTGACCGGTCTGAACGGGCCCCGTGCGTCCGATAGCGCATCAGGCACCCAACGGTCGGGTAGCGATGAGCAAGCAGTCAGTGAGAGGCAAGCGAGGGCGAGGATAACGCGTGTCATGCGCGACAGGCTAATGCGCCGCCGGACCGAAGCAATCATCCCACGCAGCGGCAAAGGTCGCGACCAGGATCATGCCGTGTTGCGAGCCGAGCCTGTAACAAACTTCATCATAACAGAGGTTCTAATTGCGGCCCCGAACTTGTAAGCTTCCCCGAGAGATACCGCCAAATGGTCCGGATTGGCACAAGCCCTGTCCGCCAAGCGTTTTACGAGGTGCGTCGAGTTATGTCCCTGTTGCCAACCGCCCATGCCGGTCAGTCCTTCGGATCGCGTCGAATCGACTTCTTCACAGTCTCCGGAGAAGTCTCCACTTCCGACGCCGGCTCCGGCCGGATCACGGACGGCGATGGCGTCGATCATGATGTCCGCTTGCTCGAGCGCACCAGCGCGCTCGCAAAGGGCGATAGCGCAACAGTTCTACGTGTCCAGTCAGGGCCCAACCGGCGCTCACGCCCGGTCGCGATCATCAATCATTCCCGTGCCTTGTGGATGCGTGCCGCGCCGGACGCGACCTCGATACTGGCGCGTTCCGGGGTCACACGGACCTTGAATTGGTGGCTGTCCGTGCTCGCGCTGGCGCTGGTCGCCATCGCGGTCGCCTGGCCCAGCCTGCACAGCTTTCTCACCGAGTTGAATGGCGCGATGATGTCGGGCCTGCCAGCCTTTGATATTTATGCCCAACTGGGTGCGCCCTTACCCGAACTCGCGAATTGGCGTCTGGAAACGGCGCTCTCGCCGGGACTGTTTGACGGCATTGCCGCACTCGGCTTCGTTCCGATGGAACAACTCACCGAGTGGGGCTTGGTGTTCGCGGTCACCGGGATGGCCTTGATCGCCTTCTTCGCCCGCTCTTGGCGTCTGGTCTATGTGCCGGCGCTGGCTTTGTTGTGCGTCTTCGCTGGTGCGATCCTGGGCAATCCGGTTGTCAGTCTGGCCATGATTGGCGGCGCTGTCCTCCTGTTCGTGATTGGTGGTTTCATCAACCGGGTTCGCGATGGCGGCCGGTTCAATGCCCGTATCGAACGGCTTGCAGAATATGTTCTGCGTCATCCGCCAGAGGAAGGTGTCAGGACATCCGAACCCGTCCGGACCGGGACAATCGCCCCCGAACCGCTCGCTGCCGCAGCCGCGGCGACGGCCATCGAGGCCGCATCTGCCGTCGCCGAAGGTGACGATTCGGGAGTTGCGCAGGACGCCGCCTCTACCGACGACACACCAGCAACCACCGACAATCCGGCCGAGAGTGCCCCCAATGGGGAAATCGCCGCCGACGGTGATGATTCAGAGGCTGCAGCAGAGGCCGTCGGGGACGAGACCTCACCAGCCGAGCCTGCTGAATCCGGCTCCAATGGTGAAGTTGCCGCCGAGACTGCGGATGAGGCTGAGCCAGCGGACGAGAGGTCTATCCCGGCAGGGCCACAAGTGGGCCAAGCGGAGACCGATGATGACGATCTGCCAAGCTTGGAAGCGGTAGCTGCAGCCGCAGCACTGAGCAATGTCGAGCGGACAGGCCCGTCTGGAAACTCAGCGACGGCACTCGATGACGAGCGCACCATGGCCGTAGCGGCGCCGCCGCCCATGCCGGCAACTCTCGAAGTCATGGCTGCCGAGAGCCCCGCCCCGCCGGTCGGTGCAGCGCCGGAGCCGGTTGCCGAGGACGGTCAACCTGCCGATGAGCAGCTCGTTACTGAAACTCTGATTGCCACACCGCTGCCGGTCTCTACGGAGGAGGACGGGACAGCAGGAGCCATGGTCGCACCGACGCTCGAAGTCGATGAAACTGTCCTCACAGGAGATGACGACGTCACCGACTCTGCCGTGCCCGCCCCGTCAGCCGAAATCGACGATCCGCTGATCGGCGATGATAGCGATCCTATGGTGGCGAAGGCGTCCGGCGACTTTGCCCCGGGGGCACCGGAGATCGAATTGGATCAAGAGCGAGCGGAATAGGTGGTCGCCTAGCCTTCGCTCCCGCGCCTGGGCTTCAGTCGTCTTCGTGAAACCCAGCCTCAACGAGGTCTGCCAGCGCATCGGCGACCTCGGCGGCTTGCTGGCCTGAGGCTTCGATGCCGATTTCCGAGCCTTTGCCCGCCGCCAGCATCAATAATTCCATGATCGAATCCGCATTCACGGTCTCGCCATCACGCGAGACGTGGATCACGGCGTCATAGCCTTGCGCCAGCTCAACAAATTTCGCGGCGGCGCGGGCGTGCAAGCCCCGATTATTGCAGATCGTCACGCGGCGCTGGGCCAGACTCACTTGCTTGAGCCTTCAAGCACATTGGAAGCGATGGCAATATAACGCTTGCCGGCGTCCTCGCCCATGCGGGCCAGACTGTCGAGATCGGCGCGCGAGCGTGCCTCCGCCAACTTGATCAGCATGGGCAGATTGACGCCAGCGATGACTTCCACCTTGCCGGCTTCGAGCAGGGAAATCGCCAGATTGGACGGTGTGCCGCCAAACATGTCGGTCAGGATGAGGACACCTTCGCCGCGATCTGCATCGGCAATCGCCTGCCGGATATCGCCGCGGCGCTTCTCCATATCGTCGTCGGGTCCAATGCAAACAGCCAGAAACGCATCCATTGGCCCAACCACATGTTCTGTGGCGGCCACGAATTCATCGGCCAAGCGGCCATGACTGACGACGACAACTCCTATCATGTCGACCATCTAATCGCGGCTTGGCTCGTCAGGAAAGCGTCTTTTTGCAACATACGCAGCAGGATTGTCAGTGAGCCGGCGCCGCGGGCAGTTCAACAGTGAAGCGTGCGCCAAGGCAGGCCCCTGTTGCATCAAGCCTGTTGCTCGCCGTGATGCGCCCGCCATGGGCCTTTGCGATCTGGCGTGAAATCGCCAGGCCGAGGCCGGAATGGGTGCCGAAGGCAGCGCCAGCCGGGCGCTCGGTATAGAATCGGTCAAACACCGCTTCCAGATTGTCCGCCGGAATTCCGGGGCCATCATCATCGACGGTGATGAGCAGGGTCGTGTGCGGTTCGCGCTGCCCCCGCATGGCGGTTACATACACCTTGCCTCCCACGGGGCTGAAGGTGATCGCATTATCAATCAAGTTGCGGAAAACCTGCCCCAGCGGCCCTTCGCGGCCCAAGACATGGCTGTTGCGGACCTGGCTTTCAAAGATCACCGGAGTGCTGTTGGCCGGTGTGTCATTATAGGTTTCGGCCAAGCTCTGCAGCAGGCCGCCGAGATCAAACGGGGAGACATCCTCCCGCGCCAGCTCGGCATCGACCCGTGAGGCGCGGGATATGTCGGTGATCAGCCGGTCGAGCCGGGTGACGTCGGCGGTGATAACGGCCAGCAATCGATCACGACGAACATCATCCTTGGCTTTGGGCAGGGTTTCAGCCGCTGAGCGGATCGAGGTCAGCGGGTTTTTCAGCTCGTGCGCGACATCAGCGGCGAAGCTCTCAATCGCATCCAGCCGATCGTACAGGGCGTCCGTCATTTCCGAGAGCGCCACGCCCAGCTCGCCAATTTCATCCTTGCGGGCCCGCAGATCGGGCATTTTCACGCGCCGGCCGCCGGCGCGGCGGGCTTCGTGTGCCGCTCTTGCCAGGCGGCGGATCGGACGCGCGATAAACACGGTTAGCGCCAATGACGACATCGCTGTCACGAGCGCGGCAATCAGCATGAAGGGCAGCAGGGCCTGCCGGTCTGCATCAATCAGCCGGTCGAGATCATAGGACTCGATGGTGACAACGCCGATGATCGCGCGGACAGGCTGGATCGGAATCGAGACCGACACCACCCGGCGGCCATCGGATTCGCGCCGGACGCCGGCAATGATCTCGCCGGCAATGGCTTGGCGAACCTCATCCTGCAAGTCACGGTTCAGGGCCAAGCGCTCCTCGGGCGAACGCAATATATTGGCAAAACCGTCGAGCAAGCGAAGCGGCAGGCTCCGCGCGGTTTCGGCGGCGCCATCCGGGTCCGCCCCAGCGGGTGGTAGCACGGTGGTCTCGAACACATCTGCGAGCAGATGGCTGTCGGCAACCATGGCGCCGCCCTTGTCGAACACAAGAACCCGGGCTTCGGCTGGCACATAGAGTTGACGCAACAGAGCGCGGGCATCGGAATTACGCAGCGCCGGGGCCGGGCTCCCGACCGACGCGCCCTCGGCCAGCACATTGGCGATCAGCTCACCCTGGCTACGCAGGGAATCGAGCTTGGCGTTGACCAAACCCTGGCGGGTTTCGGTCAGCGCCAACATGCCAAGGACCAGCACACCCAAGGCCACGAAATTGGCCATCAGGATCCATTGCGCCAAACGCGACGAGGCTCGTGGCGTCAAGCCACGAAGAAACGCGCGTACTCGCCGGACGGTCTCGCGCATATCCGTTACGTCAATCTTCCTTGTACCGGTAACCCACGCCGTAGAGGGTTTCGATGGAATCGAACTCCTGGTCCACTTCCCGGAACTTCTTGCGGATCCGCTTGATATGGCTGTCGATCGTCCGGTCGTCGACATAAACCTGATCGTCGTAGGCAGCGTCCATCAGATTGTCGCGGCTCTTCACATAGCCGGGCCGCGTCGCCAGCGCCTGCAGGATCAGAAATTCCGTCACGGTCAGGCGGACAGGCTCGCCAACCCAGGAACAGGCATGGCGATTGGAATCCAGCAACAGCTTGCCCCGGTCCAGCGGTTTGGCGTCGCCGGGCTCGCCGCCGGTCAGCGTCAACGGTTCCGAAGACAGTCTGGCGCGGCGCAAAACCGCTTTGACCCGTTCGCCCAGCAGGCGCTGGGAGAAAGGTTTGGCGATATAATCATCGGCCCCGAGATTGAGCCCGAGCGCTTCGTCAAACTCGTCATCTTTCGAAGTCAGGAAGATGACGGGAAGGTTTGAGGACTGTCGCAGGCGACGCAATAGCTCCAAACCGTCCATGCGCGGCATCTTGATATCAAAGATGCCGAGATCCGGTGGATCGTCGGTCAATGCGGCCAGCGCGGAGGCGCCGTCATTATAGGTCCGGACATTATATCCCTCGCCCTCGAGAAAAATCGAAACCGAGGTGATGATGTTCTCATCGTCATCGACGAGCGCAATAGTAGCCATGCCATCTCCACCCATTGCACCGCCAACCGGGTGCCGAATATTACTTTCGACTTGGAGAATAGACGCGGCATGGCCCACACGCCAAGCATGAACCGCCAGAATGCGGCGAGTTCATATGCTTTTAAGCCTATTGCGCCAATCTGGTTGCAATTTCACGAGGCTGAGAATGACCAGCGAAATCCATTACGAAGTCTTCTTGAAGAAGAACCGCAAGGCCGCCTGGACCTTGTACGAAGCGCGTGATGATCGGGAAATCGCCATCCGACTCGCGCACGAACTCTACGCCAACAACAAGATTGGCTCGGTCCGGGTCACCAAGGAGCGCTATGATGAGGAAGCGCGCACGTTCCGCTCGGTGCCCATTTGCGAGCTTGGTGAAGAGAAATTCGCCGGCGAGGAGGAGAAGACAGGCACCGCAAGCCTGCCATGCCTGGCACCGGACGATTTGTCCAAACCCCATGCCCGAGACACCATCCGGCGCGTTCTGACCGCCTGGTTCGAGCGGCTGCAGGTGCTGCCGATGGAATTGTTGCACCGGCCTGATCTGGTCGAGACGCTCGAAGCCTCCGGCACCGATCTCCAGCATGCGGTGCAAAAAGTCGCAATCGCCAGCGCCAAGGATAGCGACGCGAATGTCCACGGTTTCGTCAAGCAGCTGAACGAGCTGATTCAACAAGCCCTGACACGGATCTACCAGGATGCGCGCGCCGAGCGCCTTCCAAACTACCCCGATTCCAAGCCTTTCCATGACATTGTCACCGAAATCCATGCCAGCGACAGGCGCGCCTATCAATTGCGCGCCGCGATGGCGAATCGTCTGAAATCGGCCAAGAGATACAGCGACAAGCTCGATGCCTTGATGGAAATGGCGGACACATTAAAGCTCGAAGGCGAGACGCGAGTATTCGCGATCGCCGAAATCGACAGCTATGCCGCCGAAGTCATCAGCTTCGACGCCGGCATGCAGGCCCTGCTGGGACCTTGCCGTGATCTCGGCGAAACGCTGGAACGGCTGACTTGTCTGTTCGATGGCGACGACACTGCAGACGCGATCAACTACGCGCCGAGCATCTGCAAACGGCTGACGCGCCAGATCAGCACCGGCGAAATGGATGCCTGCCGCACCGTCATCGCTCAAAGCCTTCTGACTGAATTGCAACGACCCAAACGCCTGCGTCCGACCAGCCTGTTCGAGGAAGTCCGCTTGGCGCGGGAATTGGCACAAAAGCTGGTGATGAGCCCGAACTCCCTGTTGCCGACCGATGCTCTGATCAAGGCGTTTGCGGCGCGCTCCGCTCGTCTGTTGCATCCGGAAACGATCGACGAATTGCTCAAAAGCGCCCGCGATCCGGACGAGGAACTCGAGCTCTTGCTGGCGTTGGAGGAAAACATTGTCGGCGAGGCCAACAAGCAAAAGCTCGCTGGCTATGCCCATGGCATGCTGGGCTCACAAAATGCCCTCTCCTGGTATTTGCGCGGGCCGAACAAGCCGCTCGAACGGCTCGCTTCATTGACCGCACATCAGCGCCGGGTGCTGAAGGGGCAATACCCTGCCCGGGAAAAAGCTGAATTGGCGAGCGCGATCGACGCGCTCGGCATGAAAGTTATCGATGAGAGCAAAATCCTCAACGCGGTCGAGGCGGGCGAACGTCCCGCCCTCGACAAGGCGACCGGATTGCTGCGCTTGGCGACGGCCGGCGCCTTGCCAGTTGGCCAGTGCTGCTCCGATGCCCAGGCGCGCGCCGTGCGCCATCTCAAATCCGCAGGCGGCATGAGCGAGGCCAAGACCGATGACGGCAAGGCCAAGCTGCAACAGATCCAGGCCATGCTGATCCAGATGGCGCCGCGCGCTAACGCTGCATGAGACCGCTCCGCGGTCTGACGACCGCCGCGAA
This sequence comes from uncultured Maricaulis sp., assembly GCF_963975345.1. NCBI lineage: Bacteria > Pseudomonadati > Pseudomonadota > Alphaproteobacteria > Maricaulales > Maricaulaceae > Maricaulis > uncultured Maricaulis sp. The sequence continues at coordinate 188,570 of NZ_CAXBGE010000003.1, forward strand.
CCTTTCCAAGCCACAGCGCCACGTCTAGGCTTTTTGCATGTGGATCAAAACCGGATTGGCGGCATTGGCGGGACTGGCATGTGGCGCGGCCTTGGCCTTGCTGCTGGTGTTCGGTCCGCTTGAGATCGGCGGCACGCAAGCGGGGCCCTGGAAAACCAATCTTCTGATCGGTGACCCCTCAGCCAGCGCCGTCGTGCGCGCCGCCATCGCCCGGCGTGGTTTACTAGCGCTCAACCGTTCGGAAGCCATCTATTTCAACGCGACCAGCGACGAGAACGGCGAACGCCTGCGCGAGGAATGTATCTACCAGGTCAGCTTCGAGCGCGAACCGGATGCGCGCTGGTGGAGCCTGACCCTCTATGCCGACGATGATTTTCTGGCGGTCAATGGCGATAATGCCCATTCGATCACCGCCGAACACGCCGCAGCCAGTGCCGAAGACCCGATGACGGTGACCATCGCCGCGTCGCAGCCCGGAACGCCCACCTACTGGATGAGCTCACACAATGCCGGCCGCTTCGCGCTGACGCTTCGGCTCTACCAGCCGGATGCGTCGATCAGCGCCAGCCCGGCTTCGGCGGCCTTGCCGCTGATCGAGCGTCTGTCCTGTAGGGGTGAAGCATGATGCGCCGCGCCCTACCGATCGCCGCGGCTTTGCTCGCCGGCCTGCTCGGCTTCTGGCTGACGCTGAACTGGACACCTGGCTTCATCATGTCGCGGGCGATGGAGAAGATGGAAAGTAGCGGTGCCGTCACCAACGCAGCCATGCACGCGCCGCCGATCACCGAAGCCAGCCGCAATGTCGTCCGGCCGAGCCCGGACATTTTGTATTCAATTTGCCCGTTTGACCTGTCGCAAGGACCGCTGCTGATCCAGGCGCGCTGGCCGCGAAGCGGCAGCTATGCCTCGATCAGCGTGTATGACAGCCGCACCAATAACATCTTCACCCTGAATGACCGCGATCTTGGCCGCGCGCCCGCAATCTGGCTCGACCGGCCCGACGCCGAAGCGGCCCCGGACGGTACGATCACCGCCGAAAGCCCAACCGAAGCCGGTCTCGTTCTGTATCGACGGATTGTCGAAGATCCATCAATGCTTCCGCGCGCCGATGCGGAGCGCCGCAGTTTCCGGTGCGACGCACAGACGCGCTGACCTGCAGCCTCCAGACATGAAAAAACCCCGGCGCCAGGCTCCGGGGTTTTCCATTCAATGCGGTGGAAGCGTCTATTCCGGCGCAGTCTCCGCCGCCGGCTCATCGGGATCCATCAGCTTTTGCGTCAGGAAGGTGTAGAGCAGGGCGTCGCGCCGGGCGTACTCCTCGAGATTGGCGGCAGCGGCATGGCCGCCAGCGGTGTTCTCATAATACAGATAAGGATGGCCAAGCTCTTCGAGCAAATGCGCCATCTTGCGTGCATGGCCCGGGTGGACCCGGTCATCCTTGGTCGAGGTATAGAGGTAGATTTCCGGATAATCGCCATTGGCATCGACATTGTGATACGGCGAAATCGAACGCAGGAACGCGCCTTCATCCGGATCGTCCGGATCGCCATATTCGCCCATCCAGGAATTGCCCGCCAGCAGCACATTGTAGCGCAGCATGTCGAGCAGGGGCACGGCGGAAACGACGGCATTCCACAGATCCGGGCGCTGGGTGTACATCACACCGGTCAGCAGGCCGCCATTCGACCCGCCATAAACGCCGAGATGGCGCGGGCTGGTCAAACCGGTATCAATCAGGTTTTCAGCGACCGCTATCAAATCATCATAGATGATCTGCCGGTGCATTTTCAGACCCGCCTGGTGCCAAGCCGGGCCGAATTCACCGCCGCCACGAATATTGGCGACGACATAGGCGCCGCCATTTTCCAGCCATAGCTGGCCACGGCTGCCCGAATAGCTGGGCCGGATCGAAACCTGGAAACCGCCATAGGCGTAGAGCAGGGTCGGCGTGGTGCCGTCCATCACCGTGTCGGCGCGGCGGACCACGAAATACGGGATCATGGTGCCATCGGTCGATGCGGTTTCACGCTGCTCGACCACCAGGCCATCAGCATTGAAGCGCGCCGGAACCGATTTGATCGGCTCGACCGTCAATTCGGCCGAATTGACCACCGACAGGGTGTCGGGGGTCAAAAAGCCTTCCGCCGTCATGAAGGCGATGTCTTCGTGGCGTTGCGTGCTGCCCAGACCGATCGTCATATTGGCCGGAACCGGGATGGTCTCGGAAGACCAGACCCCGTCATTGAAGTGGAAAGCCTCCAGTCCACCGACGACATTTTCATCGATCTCGACCAGGAAGGCCGTGCGCGTCGAGCCCATGCCACCGAGCGACTGGCGCTCGCGCGGAACATAGACAGTGTGAACCTCGGGCAATTGCCCGCTCGCGGCAAAGGCTGCCATGTCAAACGACAGGAGCGAGCCTTGGGCGAAGCTGGTTCCGCCTTCGACCGGCGTCCAGTCCTCTTCAATGGTGAAGATCAGCTGGCCGTGAAAAATGTCCTGGATCGAGGATTTCGCCGGCAGCGGCATTTGTACCGGCGCGGCGTCGGCCGGCAGATACCACCAATTTGTGTCGTAGAAAGTGACGGCTTGGGAGGCCATCATATAGACCGCGTCGTCGAAATCCTCGACGCGGAAGGTAAACAGGCCGACATCCTCGCGATCACCGCGCACCACTTCGGTCGCGTCTGCCAGCGCCGTGCCGCGCTGCCAGCGATAAGCGACCGATGGATAACCTGACTCGGTGGTGTCGGCTTCGCTCGTCGCAAGGCCGACCAGAAGCGTGTCGGCATCGACCCAGCTGACGCCGCCCTTGGCTTGGGGCGTTTCAAACCCGCCCTCAACGAAGGCCCGATCCGAGACCGAGAATTCCCGGCGTACGGCGGCATCTGAGCCACCGTCGGACAGGGTGATCATGCATTGATCATAGGCCGGGGCGAGGCAATTGGCGCCGCGCCAGACCCAATTCTTGCCTTCGGATTCCGACAGCGCGTCGAGATCGAGCACGACATCCCATTCCGGTGTGTCGGTGAGATAGCTGTCCATCGTCGTGCGGCGCCACAGGCCGTGCGTATTGGTCGCGTCCTGCCAGAAATTCCACACGAAGCCGCCATAGAAAGCGCCACCCGGAATCCGGTCCTCACTCTGATAAATCGCCAGCGCCCGGTCGAACATGCCCTGATAGCGCGCATCGCCCTGCAGCCGATCGAAGGTGCGTTCGTTTTGTCCCTCGACCCAGGCGAGCGCGTCTTCGCCCTCAACCTCTTCAAGCCAGGCCCGGGGATCATTATTCGGGTCGATCTGGACGATCTGCCGACCTGATGTGGCGGCGCTGTTGTCAGGTGTCACGCTGTCTCCATTATTCGCTGCCGGCTGGGTGCATGCCGCAAGCAGCAAGGCCCCCGCCGTCGCCATCCATTTGTTCGCCATATAACGCATCGTCGAATCCCCTTCAGCCGGTTCAGACCACAGTTAAGCCCGGACTGGTGCTGGACGTAAAGCGCAGTCAGCGCTATCGCATCAGGATGAGAGCCCGATTGATGAACGGTGCCGGCAACGCCTTTATCCTTGCCGATGCGCGTGACAAGCCAGCCCCGACGGCGATTCCGGCGAACGGGATCCGTGACTGGGCCCGGCGCTGGCCCTTCGATCAATTGCTTGTGCTCGAAGCATCCGACCGGGCGGATGCCTTCATGCGGATCTGGAATTGCGACGGCCAGGAGGTTGGCGCCTGCGGCAATGGCACCCGTGCCGCAGCTTGGCAGATGATGGAAGAGACAGGCCGCAACACGGTGGCGATCGACACGGCGGCGGGCATTCTGCTGGCCAGCCGGCGTCATGGCGGACAAGTCAGCGTCGATATGGGCGCACCAAAACTGGACTGGCACGAGATTCCACTCTCGCGGCCGATGGATACGGTCAGTCTGGATTTCAGGGCCGAGATCGATGGTGTCCGGATCGAGAATCCCGGCGCTGTCAGCATGGGCAATCCACACGCCGTATTTTTCGTCCGCGATGTCGAAAACCTGCCGATTGAGAAACTGGGCCGCGAAGTTGAATTCGATCCGACCTTCCCCGAACACGTCAATGCCGGCTTCGCTCAGATCTATGACCCGACCCATATCCGGCTGCGCGTCTGGGAACGTGGCGCCGGGCTGACACCGGCCTGTGGCACCGGCGCCTGCGCGGCGCTGGTCGCAGCTCACCGGCGCGGTCTCGCCGAGCGGAGCGCTTCCATCATGGCAGATGGCGGCGAATTGCAGGTCGAATGGCGCGAAACGGACGGCCACGTCATCCTCACCGGCCCGGTTGAGGATGAAGGCGAAATCGAGCTGGACCTCTAGCGCCCCCCCTGCAGCGGTTGTAACTTTGCATGGCGGCAAAACTCAATAACATCACCTTCAGGCCCCATTCCTGACACGGGCCAGGATCACGAATGGGGCCATGTCGATGCGCAACCACTTCACCCTGCGAAAATTCCTCACCGCGACGGGGCTTGCCGCCCTGCTCGCCCTGCCGGCGTTCGGCCAAGAGGCGGGCGTCGACGCCGAGCCGACGCCACAAAGCATTGCCATGGAATTGTTTGGCGGCGCCAACACCGCCATGCGGGCCGGAGACTTTGAGGCCGCCCGGCGGATGCTGGAAGCCGCGCTCGACCTCAAACCCGGCCATCCAGCCATTCTGGGCGGTCTGTTTCGCATCGCCATGTCCGCCGATCGGACCGGTGACGTCTTCGATGTTCTCGAGCGCATGGCCGATGCCGGGCTCAGCTATGACACAAGCGAAACTGCCGAAACCCTTGGTGAGGCTGATGCCGACCGGCTCGCTGCGATCAATCTGCGCTTCGCCGCCAATCTGGCGCCAGCCGGCCATGCCGAACGCGCTGCTGTGATCGACCGGCCCGATGCCCTGATCGAGGGCGTCGCCGTCGATATCGAGACCGACCGGATTTTCCTGTCCTCAGTCGCCAATCGCGAAATTCTGATGCTTGAGCCATTCGCCCCCAACGAGCCGATTGTCTTCGCTGACCGCGCGTCCGGACTGTGGTCGGTGTTTGGTATCGCCGTCGATGACCGCACGCGCATGGTCTGGGCCACGTCTGGCGTCGTGCCACAAACACCGCTCACCGAGGGCGAGGAAACCGGTACCGCCCTGTTCGCATTCGATTTGACGACGGGCGATCTTTATCGGCGCTACCAGATTGACGAAGCCGTGCGGCTTGGAGATTTCGTCGTGCGCGATGGCACGGTCTACGTCTCCGACGGCGCCGCGCCGCGCATCTATGTGCTCAATTCGGTTTCCGGCCAGCTGGAATTACTGGTCGAGGACCCACGTTTCGTCAGCCTGCAAGGTCTGGCACTGGCGCATGGCGCTCTCTACGCCGCCGATTATGCGATGGGAATCTGGCGCATTGATCTGGGCGATCACTCCGTGTCGCAAGTGCGGCCCGGCGATGAGAGCCTGATCGGAATTGACGGTTTTCTCAACACGCGCGACGGCCGCCTGATCGCCGTGCGCAATGGCGTCACGCCGCATCAGGTAATGGCGATCGACCTGGATGAAACCGGCCGCGCCGTCGAGAATGTCGATGTGGTTCTGCGCGGACATCCGGACATGGCCGGCGATACCGAACCGACCCTGATCGATCTCGCCGACGGCCGGGGCTGGCTGGTCGCCAACGCCGCCTGGCCACTCTTCCCCGAAGACGGATCTGCGCCTGACCAACCTCGTCCCGCGACTGTCATCCTGGAGATGGACCTTCCGTAAACGCGGCGCTCAGGAAAGATTCATCGCTCATCGCTATTCTGGAGATTATCGCGCGCCGCATTCCTGATCGGATTGGGCGCCAGCCCAGGGAGATGGCCATGCCGGAGATCGATCGGGATTTTGCTGCCCAGATGACGGGGATGCGGCTGACAACCGCGGAAGTGCTCTACTACATGCCAGACCATCCCAGCCTGCTTCAGAGCTTTGTCTGGCAGACCCAGGACATGGCGCCGAAATATCCACGTCTGATCCGGTTTCTCGATTTCTGGCGGCAGGAGATCGAGGCGGTGATCCACACGGTGCGCGTAGTCCATCTGGGCGTTATCAGCCCGGCACATTGGCGCAAGGTCGATCTCGAATTGCGGCTGAACTAGTCTGGGCACAAGCTGCGGCAGCGGGTCACCAGACCGCTGGCCTCTCCATAATTTTCATGCGACCCTTTAAATCCTGACTGGACGGCGCATACTTCCGCCGTCCCGAGCCGGACATTGACCAGGGAGACGCAGATGAAACGCATCCTTCCAATCCTCGCGGGCATGACGCTGCTCGCCGCCTGCGCCACGCCGACACCCTACCAAGCTGCCGAGGGCTCCCAATGGGGTTTCCAGGAGAGCCAGATCGAGGCGAACCGGTTCCGGGTCTCCTTCAACGGCAATTCCCTGACCGACCGCGAGACCGTGGAGACCTATTTTCTCTACCGTGCCGCCGAGCTGACGCTTGAGCAGGGCTTTGATCATTTCCTCGTCGTGCAGCGGGCGACGGATGTCGACTCCCGGGTCATCGGCTCGGGTCCGGACCCGTTTTTCCGACCGGGTTTTGGGCTGTATTACAGCTATTATCACCCGCGCTGGGGCTGGTATGGCGGCGGTGACCCGTTCTGGAATGACACCAATTACCGCGAAATCAGCCGCTATGAAGCGAGCGCCGAAATCCTGCTCGGCCACGGCACAAAGCCCGACGATGCCAATGCATTCGACGCCCGCGACGTGATGTCCAATCTCGGGCCGCAAATTATGAGACCGGGTGCCAGCTAGCTGTCGTTTCTCAAGACGTTGCTCAGCAGGTCGTTGAGCCTTTTGGCTAGCGATTGCTTGGCGAGAGCCTGGTGCGGTCTGGCGGTATTGTATCAATCGAGGTCGAGATTTCGGCTGCGCGATGAGCGATAGGCAATAGCGTTGGCCTATTCGCGCAGCAGGGTTTGGATGAAGCGTTCGGCCTTGCTGTTGGTTCTCGGCGTGTAAGGCCGGGTGCGGATATGGCCGATCTTGAGGCTGCGCAGAGCCTGGGCGAACGGGCGCGAGACGTCGGCGCTGCCATTATCGGTCATGATGTGCTCGACGGTGATGCCCCGTGCCTTGAACCAGCGCAGCGCCCGGACCATGAAGCCGATGGTGTTCGCACCCTCGTCGTCCGACAGAACCTCGACATAGGTCAGACGGGTGGCATCGTCGATGGCGGTGTAGACGCATTTCCAGCCAGGGCCGGCACAGCGATTGCCCTTGCGCTGTCCGGTGACGCGAAATCCATTTGTAGACCGTGCGCACCGATATACCGAAAGCGGCGCCAATCGTCTCAACGCTCTGGCCCGACTGTCGACGCTCGACAATCAGGGCTCGCGAAAACGGCATCGTTCTGGCATTTCTATGGTTGTTCACCCGGGTCTTTCCCTGTCGCTGATTGTCTCGCAACAACCCGTCTCAAGGCTTCAACCCGAATGAGCAAGCTTATGAAAGTGCACAGCTAGCTCGTTCATCGCGGCTCGAGGCGCGGAGCGCGCCTGAGCCAGATCAGGTAGATGATCCCGACAAGTCCGAGCGACCCGGCGGCAACCAACGCTATCAGTGGAACCGAGGTCGAGGCGCTTGCCGGGTTCGCTACGAGTTGGCCCAGTTGTGCGCCCAAAATCGCAAATGCCAGTGGGCGGATCCAGCCGGTCAGTCCGGTTCCGACCATGAATCCACGAAAATCGCCACCACAGGCTCCGACCAACAGCGTACAGCCTGCCGAGGGCATAACTGGAAACAGTCGGAGGGCGGCGGTCGCCGTGAGCGTGTCGTTCTGGATGTGGCGCAAGAGGCGGGTGGCCGCGCGCCGCGCCGCGCCACTGACAAACCGCCAGACAAAGCGCCGTGCCCGCCGCGGATGAGCCCGTGCAAACCCGAAAAGGACGGCGCCGGCCACCAACATTGCGGCGAAGTAGATCAAACCGCTCCACCAGCCGACAAAGGCGCCGGCCAGCATCAGGGACACAGTGCCGAGCGGCACGATGATCAATTGGGACACCAGGAAGTAGAGAGCCACCAAAAGCACGAGCGTGAGGCTGGCTTCGTCGACCGTGAGAAAGCGCACGACCCAGTCTTCCAGAGGCGCCTTCGCAATGACTGACCCCGCAAGCACGACCACGAGCAAGGCAATGACAAAGGCGGGTCGCCAGAAACTACGGCTATCGCTGAAACTCATCCGGTGCTTCCGCGACACCCCCATCGGATTATAGGTTGACCTTGTTGAAGATGAATGCCGGCGTGGCGCGGATGGCCAGCATGATCCAGCGCCAGAACCAGGGCGCATATTGGACCGGGCCACCTGATTGAATGGCCCTGCAGACGGCTTGTGCGATGTCGTCCGGCTGCGCCCATAGCGGACCACCTTTCTCGATATCGGCGGTCATTGGCGTGTCGACGAAGCCGAGCTTCATGTTGACCGCGCGGGGTGCGCCAGTCTTGTTGGCCCATTTATGGGCGAGACCCTGGACCAGAACGGATAACCCGCCCTTGGCCGCGCCATAAACATAGTTGGAGCGCCGGCCCCGGTCGCCGGCGACCGAGCTAATCGTCAAAAGTACCTGGTCAGGTTTTGGGTGGGTTTCGAGGTGTTCCGCCGCTGCAAGTACCCACAAGGCCGCGCTCGTGAAGTTCACGTCAATGATTTCGCGGGCATGGGAAAGGTCGATTTCTGCGCGTGCCTGGTCACCCAGGACGCCATAGAAGACCAGCACACCGTCGATGACGCCGCAGGCGGCCTGCGCATCAAGCAGAATGGCTTTCTGATCGACATTGTCGGCAAGATCGGTGGCAATAACGTGCACCTGCCGCGCACCACGGACCTTCAGGTCCGCAGCGGACTCCGCAAGCACATCTGCTCGCCGCGCGAGGAGCGTCAAGGCGTGCCCGTCTGTCGCCAGCCGCCGGGCAGTCGCGATGGCGCTCGCCGAGCCCGCGCCAAGGATTACGAAGTGCTTGCTGGATATCGTCGCTGTCATGAGTTTGTAACCCGTCGCCAGAAGGAAGAGGAAATGAGGGGATCTCGCAGGCTTTCCAGCGCCTGCCAATCCGGGTAGCCGGCTTGGAATACAGACGCGGAAATGCGCCCGTCCTTGGCCGGGTAGAGACGGCCCCCAGCATCGCACACAATTGTATCCAGATCGGCCATGAGCGCCAGCGTTGCGGCGCCCCGATTACGGAAGTCCAACGCTAGCGTCGCGCCCGGCATCGGGAAGGACAGCAGGCCGCGACCTGGTTTGTCGCCGAAAGATTTGAGGACCGCCAACATGGAGCCTTCATTGGCGCGTGCGATGCGCTCAAGCAGAGCCGGAATTGCATCGCGGGCTGTGCTGTGGGGAACGACGCACTGGTATTGAAAGAAGCCCTTGGAGCCGTAGGCCCGGTTCCAGTTACCAATCGAATCCAGAGGGTAAAAGAAACTTGAATAATGGCTGCGGCTTACAGCAGGTTTGCTGGTTTGGCGCCAGCGATAAAGCGTGTTGAACGCTTTCAAAGTCAGCGGGTTGAGAGCTTGACCTGGCAGATCGACCGGAAGCGTCGGGCCGCCGTTCTGATGCGCAATCAGATCGCCGGTCGCAGCCCATTTGCCGGCGGAGAATACGCCGCGTCCCAGCTGGGCCCCGCGCGCGGTACAATCGATCCAGGCAACCGTATGCTCGAACGTGTCAGCGGCAGTTGAGGCGATGTCGAAAAACCCATCCACATGACTGAACGGAATAAGGGTTTGATCGATATAGGCGGCGGCAATCGGTACGAGCTGGATCTCAACCCACGTAATCAATCCAGTCAGCCCGAGCCCGCCGATCGTGGCCGCAAATTGTTCGGGTGCCGTTTCCGGATCGACCGCGCATTCCGCGCCATCGGATCGAACCAGCCCGAATGCCCGCACATTCTCACCGAACGAGCCGGCGCTGTGATGATTTTTGCCGTGGACATCATTGGCGATTGCCCCGGCGAGCGTCACGTAGCGCGTGCCAGGTGTGGTGTGGATGAAATATCCAGCCGGAACCGCGACGCGAAGGACCTCGTCGAGGCTCACGCCCGCCTCGGCTCGCAGGACGCCCGTTTCGCGGTCGAAGCTGATGAAGCGGTTCAGCGCCGTGGTTGCAAGAAGGATATTGTCGGGGTTGAGATTGCTGTCCCCGTAGGATCGGCCGAGGCCATGCCCCAAGATGGTCAGGTCGCGGGCTTTGGCCGCATCGAACGCCGCGCCGACATCCCCCAAGCTATGCGGCCGGGCCAGCACGTGGTCGGCCCTTACAACCCGACCCCAGGAACGGATGGCGTTTGTGCGAGACATGTGAATCATGGTGTCAAGCCAGGGTGGCGATGACGAAGGCCGTCAACAATGCCGCGCCGAGCAGCAAGCTCCACCGGTCTTTCACCGCAAACGCCACTGGATCATCGTCGAGCTGACCGCGATGCGCCAGTAACCAAATGCGCATCATCCAGAGTGCGATGAGCGGTGGCGCAGCCCAGAGGGCTGCCGGTTGACTGTATATCCCTGATGGAAAGGCATCCTCTGCCAGATAGAGGATCATGATGACGACCGCTGATGCCGCACTCGAAAGGCCGAGCGAGAGCGTGAGAGGGGCGTCTTCCGGAAAATAGCCGCGTCCGCGAATCCTTAGGCCTGCTGGAGCTTCGACGACCTCGACGTGTCGTTTGGCCAGAGACATTGAGAAAAAGAACAACATCGAGAATGTCATTAGCCATTCCGACACGTGAGCACCGATAGCCAAGGCACCGATTGCGATGCGTGTCGTGAACAACGTTGCCAAGACAAAGACGTCGAGCATCGGCACGCGCTTGAGTCCGAACGAGTAGGCGATGGTGATCACCAAATAGCAGGCCAGGCCAACCGCGAGCCACGGCGCTATCAGCCACCCGACCACCAGCCCAGTGAGAATCAGGAACGGGGCCGCGAGCAATCCATGCACGACAGATAGTTCGCCCGAAGCCAGCGGTCGTGAACGCTTGGTCTTGTGGCGCCGGTCAGCGGAGAGATCCAATAAATCATTGAGAAGGTAGGTTCCGGACGCGACCACGCCAAGCAGAAGAAATCCGGCGACTGCAAGCAGGATGGCTTCGGGCTCGAGAAAGCGCCCACTCAAGCCCAGGGGGGCGAAGAGCAGAAGGTTTTTGGCCCATTGGTGCAGGCGCAGCGCCTTCCGCCAGGATTTCAGCCCTCCACCCGAATTGGGAAAATCGGCCTCCACTGGCTTGCCGAGCCCGTCCGCGACCTTGCGGGTATGGGCCGAGGGGCCAGCAAATATGATGCCGTCGGCATCGCGCCAGACTTTAAGGTCGGCGCGGCTGTCGCCGGCGTAGACATAGCCGTCCGGGAAGAGTTGCCGGATGTAAGCCCGCTTCTCATCGCCCTTGAGGTTGGTCGACCCTGAAGACCCGTGGGCGGCATCGAACAGATCAAAATGAGCGGCCACCGCATCGGCAACGGACTGGTCGGCTGCAGTCACCAAAACGATGGTTCGGCCGGTGGCTTTCTCGCTTTTGAGGTAGCTGAGAAGGTCCTCGCGGACGGGCAGGCCCTCCAGATCAAGGTCCGCCTTGGCGCTGACAAAACGCTTCAGTGCGGGCCGACCGCCACGAATCAGACTTGCGACGGCGCCTGGCAGAGCGGTTGGTCGATGCAAGACCAACCCGACCAGTCCCTCGGCCAGGGTGTCGGTGAGTAGCAGCGTTTCGTCGAGATCAACGATGAGGGGCAGGTGCTGGGTCATCAGGGCTCTTCTTGGCCATTTGCGGCCGCGTCGGCCTTTTTTGAGAAGGTGAAGTGGCGGTGCCCAAGATAACTGGTCAGAATGGGTGATGCGACGCCAACTGCATGTGCGATCGAAGCGGCGTGCCAGTCCCAGCCTATGGCGGGTAAAATGAACCGCACCAAGCCGATCGTCACCAACCAGACCTGGGCCAACGCGACGATATTGACCAACGTAAACCGGACGGATTCGTCAGAAACCGTTCGGCCACTCGCCGCAAACACAAATAGCCGGTTCAGGGCATACGCCGTGACCATGCCGATCAGATAGGCGATGACAACGGAAAGCTCCAGCGTCATAACGCTGGATAGCGCAATGCGTGACAACCAGTTAACGGCTGCGGCGACGCCGCCGGCAACGACGAATGTGACAAATTCGCGGCTCATACCGTGCCCTGACCCTGCCGGGCCTTCTCCATGCTGTTCACCATAATTTTGGCGAACCGGGCACTTTCTGAAACGCCCCGATCTTCCGGGTAGTAGAAACACGTGTCGGCGATCTGCAAACCGGCAATTGGTGTAATGAAATCAGGAATTAGGTCAGCAAATCCCGTTTCGCATACGGGTTGGGCATAACGCAGTCGAGCCACGAAGGAGGCCACCCGGTCAGAGTCCTTGAGTTGCGGATTCACGGTGCGCAAATAGGCGAAACTCTCTTGAATAAACTCTTCATCCGGACGGCCGAATTTCGCATTCGTCTGGGGCATGTAATAGGGCACATAGACGACATGATCATCGCCAGTTGGCCGGAGATTCGAAAACTCGACGAATCCCGGGATCTGCATGTCGGGGTCAGACACATTGACCCAAAAATTGTCGGTGACCGCGCGCCGTAACTTGTGCAGCACGCAGACCACGCCGATGTTTTTGAGCTTCTCATAGGGCGCGCGCATGGCCGGGTCGCACTGACTTAGCAGCCCGGGCACGTAGGGCATGGGGACCGTAGAAATGACATTTGGGGCCTCAAACACACGCCCATCAGCGAGCTCTACGCCTCGAACGGCATCGCCCTCGATCAACACGTGTTCCGCGCGGACGTTATAGTGGATAGTGCCGCCACCAGCCTCGATCGCCGCCGCGAGCGCGTTCATGAGAGTTTCCGTTCCGCCCTCGATATAGCCGAGACGTTCCTCAAATAATGATTTACGTGAATTGCCCAACCGTTTGATGCGTTGCCAAATCCACGCCGCCGACACTTCGTCGGACAGCTCGTAGAATTTGAGCTCCAGCAACCGGCGCCAGAGGCGGTCATAGGCCTTCTCGCCCGACCAGCCGATGAACCAGTCTTTGGCGCTGATTTTGTCCAGGCGTTCCCAGTCAGACCGCTTGGTCGATACGAACATCTGTAACCCGTATCGAATTTTCGTAATCAGATCGATGCCCGGCGCCATGAGCAGGGATACAGGGTCCCCCCAGCGGATCAGACGGCCATCCAGATAATAGCCCATCTTTGTCGAAACCCATTTCATGGCATCAGGCATGCCCAATTCGTCGAGCAATTCGAGTGTGTCGACGTCGGACAGGCAGCAGAAATGGTAAAACCGCTCGATCGACAGGCCGTCGAAATCGAAGTGCGCCGCCATGCCGCCGGGGCGGTCATCTGCTTCAATCACTTCGACGGCATAGCCGCGTTTGAGGGCGTGATAGGCGGTGGCCAATCCCATGGGGCCAGCGCCGATAACGACGAGTTTTTCAGGAGGTTTGGCCATGGCAGGGTCCGGATCAGAACTCGAGAGAAATTTTTGCGTATTCGGGATGATTGAAGGTGAGGTCCAACGCGGCAACAAACGGCGTTTCTTCGACCCCGAAAATGTCGGGCCAGTCGATGACTTCGAAAAGATCGGGGGTGGCGAGCGCTTTGAGTTGACTCGTCGTGAACGGTGGATTCGAGTTGAAGAGAGCGTAAGTCTTCAGCATTAGCCAGAACAGGCTGTATGGCAAGGTGACGATCCGCGTGCGCGCCGATACCGTGCGCTTGATCGCGCGGATCATGTCGATGTAGTCGATAGTCTGGCGGCCCGAGATGTTGTAGGTGCCCGTTATTTTCTGATCGAGACAGGCGGAGATGATTGACGAAAAGTCGCCTGCATACAGCGGCTGGCGTCGGTAGCGACCCGATCCGGGGATGGGGAAAACCGGGTTCCTGTCCATGAAGCGACGCAACCAGCCCAAGTGCTTACGGTCGAACCAACCAAACATCAGGGTCGGCCTCAGGATGACTTGTCGGATATCAGCCTTCACCACTATGGCTTCCTGGGCCTTTTTGGACTCGGTGTAGAAATCCACGGCTTGGGAATTCACGACCGACGAGCTGATATGGACAAGATATTCGGTCTCGCCATCTTTCATCGCGGAAAGGCAAAGCTCGGTCGCCGTAATATTGTTGGCTGTGAATTCTCGCTGATCCAGGCCACCGATTTGCGCGTGCAGAAATATCGCAGCATCGCATTCAGCCAATCTGGCTTGCCATGGACCGGGTACAGACAGATCGCATTCGATAACCTCGATCTCCGGATGGAGGCGGCGCAAAGTTGCGGTGTTGGCCGGGTGCTTGTCCGCAGCCACGATCGTCAGATTGGATTTGGCTTTGAGCATGGGGATCAGATTTTGACCGACCAGGCCCGCTGCGCCGGTTATAAATACACGCTTCGACATGACACCCCCACCTTCACACCCCGCTTAAAGCAAATGCGCGATCTGGACGCAATCCTATAAGTCGCTTGTGCTATGGCTTGCGCTGTCGGCACAAGAACGCTTTAAGCTTGTATTACGTCCGCGGTGCGTGATCGGCCCGGACCGAGTATTGGGCCGCGCGGCACGGGGGATTCATGGATTTATTGGTTTTGTTTGCCCTGTCGTTTGCCCAAGCGACCGTAATCGCGCTCGGGGTACTTGTTCCTGCAACGTGGGCTCTGGATCGCGGTTGGGATGATTCCACCAGCACTGCCATCGGCCTCGTCGTATTCGCCTTGGTTGGCTGGGTTGGTTTCTTTGTTTATTGGGCCAATCCTGTGCTCGGCGATGTCTTCAGGGTCATCGTTCTGATCGGGGGGGCATGGATGCTGTTCCGCCAATGGCGCGTCGGATTATTGCGCAGGGCCGTCTGGCACAACCTGATGGCCATTGTCGGCATCATCCCGGTTGTCACTGTGCTCATGCTGTGGGCGTTCGCCGGAAGCGATTTGTCGGAACCACTCGTGACTGCGGCGTCGCGGTGGAGCCACAATCTGCCCCTCGATAACGCAATCCCTTTGTACTTCGCCGAACACCTGCGGCAGGGTAACATTCCCTCTCCAATGATCGGTGACTGGCTAAGCTCCGACCGGCCGCCACTGCAGACGGGGTTGTTCCTCATTTTCCGGCTACCAGTTGACGGGGAGCTCGTTTATCAATCAACGGCAACAGCATTGCAGGTACTGGTTGTGCCTGGGAGTTATCTGCTGGCACGGGCCCTCGGCGGCGATCGCACAATCTCGACTGTCGCCGCAGCGACAGTGATGTTTGCCCCATTCGCGTTGATCAATTCGATCTATGTGTGGCCGAAGATGTTACCGGCGGCTCTGCTCTGCGCGACGGCGGCAATTCTGTTGAGCCCGCGTTTTGCGATTTATCGCTTATCCTGGAAATCAGGCGCCCTTGCAGGGGTTGCGGCGGCACTGGCTCTTGGGGCGCATGGTGGCTCAGCTTTCGTTATAGCGGCCTTCGCCGGTCTTGCCCTGGTCCTTCACCGGTTTCCGCGGGCTGGCTTTCTCATCTCCGGAGTCGCCGCTGCCACCTTGGTTTATCTGCCCTGGATGGCCTACCAGCATTTTGCGGACCCTCCGGGCGACCGGCTGGTCAAATGGCACTTGGCCGGCGCCATCGCGCCGGATGAGCGGAGCCTGCCGGAGGTGCTTGCTGTCAGCTTCAACGAGGTTTCAGTCTGGGATTGGTACCAGGGTAGAAAGAGCAACCTTGAGACGATCATCGGTCCAAATTCTCGGCTAGTTGATCTCGCGGGCCAAGCGGCTTTTGCGCCGGATGCAGAGGAGCGGCACCGGGCGGCCGGAGAAATTCGCGCCCTGCAATTTTTTCATTGGGCACCGAGCCTGGGGATGCTGAGTTGGATATTGTGGCTTTCCCCTCTGCTTTTGCTTCACGCTTCGACGAGAGTTTTAACGCTGGCGGTCTGGGGTTCGCTATTGGTGTGGACTGTTGCGATGTTTGCCCCTGGATCGACTATCGTGCATCAAGGAAGTCTGTGGCCCCAAATCGCCATTCTGGTCGGGTTTGTTGTCGCGAGCGGGCGCTTGCACAGATCGATCCCGGTCGTGGCCCTGGTCGTTCAAGCGGCGGGAGCTATTCTCCTGTTCGGTTTTCTTGCCTAAGGATTGTTCATGCCGTCCCTCAGTGTTTCCCGTGCGGTCTTGCTTGCTGCCGCGATCCTGCTTGCTCTGGTTAGCGGGCTGCTCAGCCTAAAGGGAGCGCTAATCGGATACTCTCCGCTTCCCTTCTGGGACCAGTGGGACTTTGTCGGCAATGGCGAGATTTGGAGCAGGCTTTTCGCGCAGCATAATGAGCACCGAATACCCCTGCCGCGGCTCTTTTTCATGCTCGATAATACGTTGTTCGGTGGTCGCAACGCGTTTTTGTTGATTGTTGTGTTCGGCACTCAGTTGGCACTATGGGGAGGCTTGGTCTGGGTCGCCATGCGGGCCGGACTTCCGCTCTGGGATCTCGTCTTGGCGGGCGGGTTGGTGGGGGCTTTGATTGTCTCGCCCTACCAGATGGAGAATTTCTACTGGGGTTTTCAGGTCCAGTTTGTTCTTGTCTACTTCTTTGGGGTCATGTGCATCTGGCAGGCGGTGGCGGCGCCGCATACGCTTCTTGGACACGGCGTGGTCATCGCTCTCGGCCTGGCGTCGGCAGCCAGTCTGTCTGCCGGCCTTGTCGCTTTGCCTTCGGCCGCATTGGTGGCCTATTTCGCGGGTCAGTCCCGACTCCGGGTCGGCTTGACCGCTGCGGCTGGGCTCGCCGTGATTGCGCTTTATTTTTACGGCTACCACTCGCCGGCCGGGCACTCTAACCCGTCGGACGGCCTGCGGCACCCGATCGAGGTTGTCTATTATGCGCTGGTGTATCTCGGTGGGCCCATAGGCTTCGCGTTATCGCGGAGTGTCGCAACGGAACTCGTTCCGCTGCTGGCCGACCCGGTTCAGGCGGCGAAGCTGGTCGGTGCCTTTGGTGCTGTTTGCAGTATCGCCCTGTTGACCCTGACCTATCGCCGTCGGCCGCAGCCGATCGTATACGTATTCGCAGGCGTTGTGGTTTTTATCGGCCTGACAGCGATCATGACTGCGCTCGGTCGATGGGAGTTCGGGGCGCCACAGGCCTTGGCATCACGTTACGCCACGCCCGTGTTGTTGTTTTGGGCCGCGCTGTTTCTGTTGGGGTTGACCTGCCGGACCGATAAGGCGTCGGCTCGGCTGTCCGCCTACCAGTCCGGCCTCACGATTGGAACAGCCATGGCGATCACGGGTCTGCTCGCGACGGAAGCCGGGCACGGGCTGGATCTGGCGCGGGCCCAGCATGATCGGATGCGTAACGCTGAGACAGCAGTGATGACCGGGGTTCCGGATTATGAACGTCTGATGGCTGTGTATCCGGTGCCCGAACACATTCTCGCGCAGGGCGATCACATGCGGCGACTTCGGCTCGGCGTGTTCCGCCGGCCGCAAATGGACTGGTTGGGGCAGTCCATCGACGCATTGGGACCGATCATGGCGGATGACCTGTGCTTGGGTTCGTTTGATAGCCAGGAAAGACTTCCCGGCCAACGCGATGGTGCCGGTAGTGGCCCGGTTGAGTTTGCCATAAGAGCGAGCGGTTGGGCGTGGATTGATCGGGCTCCCGCGCGCTGGCTGATCCTTACGGATTCGCAACGCAAAGTGGTCGGGCTCGGTCGGACCGTTGTATCACGACCGGATGTCATGGCTGCGGTCCCAGGCGTGGACGCGTTGACCACCGGCTGGGTTGCGCATGGCTGGGTTGCCAGTGGGCAGCAGATGCAGGCGTATGCGGTCGGAGTCCACGGGGGGCTTTGCGCCCTGCCTCCGACAGAGCATTTTGTCACCCCATGATACAAATGCATCCCCATGCGGCGGCCTCGCCGCCAGTCACGATCATAATTGTCGCCTATAATGCCGGCGCATTTATCCAACCCTGCCTGGATGCGGTTGCCGTACAGACTTGTGCAGACTTCGAAGTGGTCGTCGTCGACAATGCGTCGTCCGATGGATCCATTGCGTCGCTTGCGCTGCCAGACGACCGCTTCCGGATACACGATGCCGGGGAGAATCTCGGCTTTGCCGCCGCGAACAATCTGGTCGCACGCGATGTTTCGACGCCATATATTGTGACGCTGAATGCGGATACGCGCGTTGCAACTGACTGGTTGGAGGAGCTGCTTGCCGCAGTCGAGCGCTGGCCGGAGGCCGTGGCCTTTGGATCGACCCAGTTGAGACTGGATGAGGTGGACGTGCTCGACGGCGCCGGGGATGTGTGGCACGCGGCCGGGGTCGCTTGGCGAGCGCTCGAAGGTCGCCCGCTTTCGGAAAACCCTCCAGAAGGCGAAACGTTTGCACCCTGCGCTGCGGCCGCGCTTTATCGGCGCGATATGTTTTTGAGCCTGGGTGGATTCGACGAAAATTTCTTTTGTTATTGCGAAGATGTTGATTTGGGCTTCCGGATACGCCTTGCTGGGCACATCTGCGTCCAAGTGCGCGATGCCGTTGTCTATCATGCTGGCTCTGGAACCACTGGCCGGCATTCCGATTTCACCGTTTTCCATGGGCACCGCAATCGGGTCTGGGTTTTCGTCAAGAACACACCCGGGCCTCTGCTTTGGTTGCTTTTGCCAATGCATATTGCCCTCAACCTGCGGATTCTGCAGAAGTCGCCAACTGCTGAATATGCGGCGACCGTTAAGCGCGCTTATGCAGCCGCTTGGGCTGGGCGAAAACAGGTCTGGGCCTCACGCAAGGCGGTGCGGGCCGGGCGCCGTGTCGGGCTCATGCAAATCCTGAGGGCGATGGCCTGGACGCCACGTCTTATCACCCGCAGGGCCGCACTGCTCAACCATGACGGCACGCGGGTGGGAACGCATCGAAACTGATGACCGCAATTGATTGCGCCTAAAGAGAATTCCGGGCTTGGAACACCCAACGAAGTTTGAAATAGTGTGAGCGTATCGGCGGCATGCTGTCGGCACAATTCGGAGGTCAGGGTGAGCATGGGTACAGCAGCCGAATCAGGGAATCGCGCCGGTCAAAAGGCTGGCGCGAAAAAATCGCGTGTGCCAGCACACGGTACTCCCGCCCGCGCGCCCACCAAGTCCGCTCGCGTCGTCAAAAAGTCGCCGCAGGTCGCGCTTCGCGAAGCCCGCGAACTCGTAACACTCCAGGACCTGGCGTTGCGGGATATCCTGCCGAAATGGGAACGTGCCGAGCGCGAGCGCGGGGAATATGCGCGAGCCCTGATGCTTGTGCGTGGCACCACGGTTTACCGGTATGGGGGTATTGCTCGTTTTCTCGGTAGGCGATTGCCTAGGCCCGGGCAATGGGTCTCCCGGGTGCTTGATGCGGGTTACGCGACAATCACCCTGCGCTTGGGGCGCTGGATCAATGAACGTCGCCATGCTGCGGCCCGGTTCGAGGAAGACCGAGCCACTATTCTCCTCAGCGGGCTGTTCGACAGCGAGTGGTATGTGTCGGCATATCCCGATGCCGCGAGCTATAAGGGTGGGCCGCTTGAGCACTTCTTACGTCATGGCGCACAGGATGGACGCAATCCGAATTCGGTATTCTCGACCAGCTGGTACCTTGCTGCCTATCCTGAAGTGGCAGGCAGCGGACGCAATCCGCTTGCCCATTATCAGCTCTACGGGGTGCCGCTTGGCTACCAGCCATCGTATAAGTTTGACGCCAATTGGTACGCTAGGAAGCATGCTAGTCTGATCAAGGACGGCATTTCGCCTTTGCAGCACTATCTCAAATACGGCCATCAACAGGGCCTGGCGACCCAGCTGCTCGACGATGTCGAGCAGTCCCGTCGTCTCGCTCCGAAGGCCGGCAAGACGGAATCTGGAGCGGGCGGGTGAACGAGAGACCGCGTTGCGTTTTGCTGAATGGCTCACTGGCCTGGCGGCGGGGACGTGTGTTTGCAGACGCGCCAATTGTCCGTGTCCATCTGCCGCCATGGGCTCGGTCTGCATTGCGAAAAGACGATGTCGACATCGTTTTGTTCATCGATGCGCCGGGATGCGACCGGGTCCTGGAGCCAACCGTCATTTTGGATTTTCAGAGTGGGCGCCAACCTGTCCTGCGCTGGCGGATCGACGGGGCCGCCGCTCAGTGTAATGGCGTGCGGCTTAGCCTGCCGCGCGGCCTTAAAGTGCTGGATTTCAAGGTCCACGACGGACCCTTCGCAGCGCGGGATCTGAACTGTTGGATCGAGCCAGCGTTCCAGCAGAAGCATTCCGGTGAACGCCTGCTGTTTGAAGCAGAGACGGGTGATGTCGGCGGCTTGGGTGCATTACAATCACAGCTCGACGCTCGCGTGGCTGCGCACATCAGTTCGGTCCAGGGCGTCGATTTCGCGCCCAATGGCTTCTTCCTCGCCCATACGGCGGATCCACAGCTCCATATCGATCTCGAAGAGCCGCTCAATACTGGCTGGTGGAGGGTTGAGGCGCAAATGGCGGTCGCCTTGGATGCGCGCCCGCGGATATATTTTGATCACGACGGAGATTATTTCGAACACGAATCAGCGATTCTAGTGCCCCGCCGCTTGGGACAGTTCATAGGATATGTACGCATAGGCCAACCTGTACACAGGCTGCGTTTTGACCCTGTGTGCCGTTTGGGTGAAACTGGAAATTTCCAACGCCTCAGCATGTCCAGGTGCGCGGCGCCGATCCATGAAGTGTTCAGACCTTCTGTGGCGCGGATTATCCAGGCTGAACGCCGAAACCGTCAAGTCCTCCATCATCTCACCTGCATGCCTCTCAAGGGAGGCCACTGGCCGATGCCCCTGTTTCCGGAAGAGGGGTTGGAGCACCTAGCTCGCGAAGCTGTTGGGTACCTAGATTGGGTGGAGGCTTTCGACTATGATCCGGCGCGCGACGACGCCGGGTATATTGACCGCCTGAATACGCTCAAGTGCAAGCCGCTTATCTCAGTGGTGATGCCAGTCTACAAAACGCCACTCGATCTGCTGGACAAGGCCATCGAGTCAGTTCGCGCGCAGCTCTACACGAATTGGGAATTGTGCATTGCGGATGACGCCTCTGGAGACAGGGCGCTCACCGCCCGTCTCGACTATTGGAGGAAGAGAGACTCGCGTATCAAGTTTGAAACGCGCAAGATAAACGGCAATATTTCAGCCGCCACAAACACGGCCTTCGCTTTGGTCGAAGGGGAGTGGATGGCTCTGCTCGACCATGATGATGAGCTTCGCCCGCACGCTTTGGCGGAAATTGCCTTGACCCTCGTCGAGCACCCCGATGCGGAACTGATCTATTCCGATGAAGACAAGCTGGACCACACCGGTGCGCGTTACGGTCCCTACTTCAAGCCCGAATATTCGCAATTTTTACTGTACGGGCAAAATTACTTCAATCACCTCACTGTCCACAAAGCCGAAAATGTTCGCGAGGCTGGCGGCTGGCAACTAGGCTATGAGGGCAGCCAGGATTTCGACCTCAATTTGCGTATCATCGAAATGGTCGAGCCCGAGAAAATCGTTCATATCCCGAAAATTCTCTACCATTGGCGCGCGGTTGCCGGTTCGACAGCGGTTGATGTGGCCGAAAAATCCTACGCTTGGGAGGCGGGCAAGCGAGCTCTGCATGACCACTTTGAGCGAACAGGTCAGGCCGTGGTGGTCGGACGGACACCCGGGTATCCATATTACCAGGTGAGCTGGGCGTTGCCGCATCCGGCGCCGAAGGTATCGTTGGTCATTCCCACACGGGACCGGGCCGGTCTGGTGCGAGTGTGCGTTAACTCCATTATCGAAAAAACGGCCTACCCCGACTATGAGATCATCATCATCGACAATCAGTCGCGCGAGATGGAAACCCTTATTCTATTTGACGAGCTCACCGAAGACCCGCGTGTCCGGGTTTTGAAATATGATGACGAATTCAATTTCTCCTCGATCAACAATTTTGGGGTCACGCACGCGAAGGGCGATATCGTCGGCTTGATCAATAATGATATCGAAGTGATCAATGCCGACTGGCTTTGGAATATGGTTGTCCTCGCTGCACGGGAAGATGTCGGCTGCGTCGGCGCGATGCTCTACTATCCCAACGATACGATTCAACATGCCGGCGTGGTTGTGGGGATTGGGGGAGTCGCCGGTCATTCGCACAAATATCTCCCGCGCGGAGCGCAAGGGTATTTCGCTCGCCTTCAGTTGGTGCATGATGTGACGGCCGTGACGGCGGCCTGCCTGGTTGTCCGGAAGTCTGTCTATCAAGAGGTGGGTGGCCTCAACGAGGCCGATTTGCGGATTGCCTTCAACGACGTCGACTTCTGTCTGAAAGTAGACGAAGCCGGATACCGGAATGTCTGGACGCCGCGCGCGGAGCTCTACCATCATGAGTCGGTAAGTCGGGGTGATGAAGACTCGCCGGAAAAGAAAATGCGCTTCCAGAAGGAAGTAGAATACATGCTCAAACGTTGGGCGACGGACAGCAGAGCGGATCGCTTCTATTCGCCTAATTTGACGCTGTTGTGGGAGGATTTCCGTTTGCGGGAGCCTGGAGAAATCCACGACTGATTTCTCCCAGTGCTGTCGGCTTGGCTATGTTTTTTGGTTGTGAAGACCAGCTATCGAGTCGCTGAACGATGCCTGCATGGCCTTACCCCTGCTGTGGGCGCATCCCAGTGGCTCGGAGGGGAAGAGGCCGCCCGTCAGGTAACGCGTCGGCAGAAAATATATGCTGACGGTAACAATCGTCGCCTGCAAACAATGGAACTCTAGACTCGATGGATGAACATTGTCGTCGAACATCCCCATATACAAAAACGTTGGCGGGCCACGCGTGGATCTCGCGTCGTAGGCGAAGTTCCACCCAGAACGGAATCCATTGAGCAGCGGATACATCCGCGACGGATCGACACCGCCCGTGGGACATACCGGGGGTCTGGAAAAAACGAAAAAGGTAAAGAGTACGCTGACTATAAAGAGTAGCGCCGGTTCGAACAGCGTTGCGCGGTTCTTGATGCCGCTCCAGCTTTCGCATGGAGCCTCCGATAGCGACCAGCTCACACCTGATAATTGAAGCGCTCGATCACGTTGAGTTTGAATGAGCCCCCTATCGTTGAGCCTTCAACACCGCGCCAGAACTCAGCTTTTGACACCGCGGATTCCATCCAATGTTCTCAATATTGCAGTGCATTTCTATCCGGGATGGATTTAATTTCCCACCGCAGTTTATGTTACGCGACCCCGATCTTTTTAGATTGTGTTCACTCCGTCCGACCTCGATGAGAACTTTCATTGGGTCGGTCCTTGTCGCTGATTATGTCGCAACAACCAGTCTTAAAACTTCAGCCGGAATGAACAAACTTATGAATGCTCACAGCTAAGGCGTTTGTCACGGGAGTGGAAACCGGCACTTCGGGCCTTGGGCGCGTTAAGGCAAAGAGCCAGAGATTTTTTATTGCTCTGTTTCCAATGGGAATTCTCTGCGATGGCAATCGGGCGGGTGCCGGATTCCGGTCGAGGCGATATCAGAAGCCACAAGGGGCAGGACTGGAATACTGTTCGGGAAGCAGTCCGGAAATGTCCGGGCCCGAGGCCTCGTCGCTAGTGGCGCACTATTCTCAATCCATCGCCTCCGGCTCAGGGGCTTTGTCACCGTGAACCTCCCAACCGGGATCTCCGCCGCCCAGATTATTGATCTGCCCATCTTCAATGCCAGCCCCGGTGCGCTGATCGTGCACTTCCCAACCAGGATCGCCGCCACCCAGATTATTGGTCTGCGGGGCCTCAATGCCGGCGCCGGTGCGCTGACCACGCCGGATCCGCACTTCGCCAGTGCGTGTGCGGCAACGCTCCCCGGCTTCGGCGTCACGGCAGAGCGACAGCGGCCGATCCTGAACCGGTTGCGCAGTCCGGCGCTGCGCTTCGGCGACGCTGGAAATAGCAAAAAAGCTAACGGCCAGCACAGTGGTGGCGATGAAGACTCTGTAGATCATGGCAGGCTTCCCCCTTGTTTGACGGAAATCTAGCATGAAATGATGCCGGGTGCTGAAGCATCGGGCTTTGACGGTCGCAGCTCTTCCTGTTTCACGATTTCTGTGACCGAGATCCGCTTGCACCGATAGAAAACGGGATGGCTGCCGGAACGTCAGAACTGCATCGAAACGCCGAGCAGAACTGCACGAGGCGCCCCCGGCCGCAGGCCGGCGGGCTGCCGTGCGACGGCATAGACCTCATCGGTGAGATTACGAACCGAAAGGCGAAGACGAACCTGTTCACGCATTTCATACCAAGCTGACAGATCGGCGACGGTGTGCCCTTCGACGCGTTGAGCTGGCGCAATCGCGCCTTGGCCAGCGACAGTGCGTACTTCTTCGACCCAGGACATCGCGACCTCGCCGCCATAGCGTCCGGCTTCGAGTCCGATAGCAACAAAGCCCTGTTGTTCAGGAATATAGGGCACCAGATCGCCCGCTTCGACGACGCCCCAAGGCTCATAGCCGGAATTGAACCCGGTCTGGAATTCGGCTTGCGTCCACGTATAGGCGCCGCGCAGCGGAACCGAGACGGACCAACCCAACATCGCTCCGAGATCGGCGTCAGCGGTCAATTCCAAACCGCGGACATCAACCTGACCGCCGTCAAACTGGTCGCCAATCGTACAGCCTCCACCGGTGGAATTGGTGCAGCTGCCGATCAGGTTTTCATACTGATTGAAGAAACCCACCGCCTCGACGCTCCAATGCGGCTGGCCATAGCGGGCGCCAAGCTCCCAATTGCGGGCATCTTCAGGCTCCTGGCTGGTCGAGCCGGGCGCCGGTGGCGCAAAGCCGCGATGGACGCCGCCGAAAAGCGAGAGGCTGTCGTTGACATCATAGCGCACGCCCAATCCGGGAATCAGGGCTTCAACGGTATTGGTGCGCACTGTCAGAGCGGCGCCGGTCCGGTCAGGGTCGACCTTGCCGAAATCCTCACGCCGTAGCTCAACATGCTCGTAGCGCAGGCCGGGCGTCAGCATCCAATTGCCGAAACTGATCTCGTCCTGGATGAACAGCGCGGTGGCCTCGGCGCTGTCGATCCGGTTGGAATCGGAGCCGGGTGCATCGACGCGCGTTTGGACCATCACGCCGTCATCAATCCGGAAGCGCTCAACCCACTGATAACGGTCCATGTCGTCGCGATGCACGCGCATGCCGACGCGCCAGGCATTGTCGGTGCGGCCCAGCGTCAGATCGCCGGCCAGTTCGAGCTGGATGCCCTCGGCCGAATAATCTCGGTTATTGTGTTTGACCCGTAAGGCATCATCGGCAGAAACGAAGCCGACGCCGCCGAGCACAACATCAAACGCGTCGGCGTAGGTAACCGGGTCCTCAAGCAGGGATGAGATCGAAACCGGGCTGGCCGCACCGGCACCGTCGGGATCAATACTGTCCAGCTTGAACCAGTCGCGGCTGAAGCGCGTTGAATACGCGACCGCCGACAAAACCAGTCCATTGGAAAACTCGCCGCTATAGCGCAGCGACAGCTCGCTATGGTCGGCATTCATCTGGTCAAGCTGGCTGCCGGCATAGCGCCGGAACGGGTCGGCGGCGAAATCTGCGTCGGTCAGGCCGAGATAGGTCTCGTCGGAGACCTCGTCGGAGACCTGGCCCTTCAGCTCGAACATATGGTCGATGCCAGCGGTGGAGAATTCCAGTCGCAGCTTGCCGACATAGTCTTCGATTTCATAGCCGGTCGAGGCCCCCTCGAAGCCGTCAATCGTCTTGAACCCGTCGGCGCTGTCGAGATAGGCCTCGATCAGGCCGCCAATCCGGACACCATTGTCCAGCTGCGTCATGCCACCGGCAAAGCCATGACCGCGACGAATACCTTCATCGCCGGCCCACAGGTCGAGCTCACCGGAAAATGTCTCGGGAACCGGGGTCGAAAACAGGTTGAGCGAGCCGCCCTGGGTGCGTGGGCCATAGCGAACGCCCGCTGCGCCCTTGATCACTTCGATACCGGCCATGCGGCCTGTGTGCGGGAAGTAATAGGCCGAAGGCGCGGCATAGGGCGCCGGCGCGATCAGAACGCCGTCCTCCATCAGGGTGATTTTCTCGGAGCGGTCGAGCCCGGTGCCGCGCATTCCGATATTCGGGCGCAGGCCATAGCCATCTTCTTCCTGGAAATTGACCCCGGCGACAGTCCGCAACAGCCGCGTGATATCGGCATAATCGTGGACGGCGAGGTCTTCAGCGTTGAGCAGGTCTGCCGACCCGGGTATCGAATTGGGGTCACCGGTCAGGCCGATGACCGAGATCACCTCGATTTGGGCGCTGCCCGAAACATCGGGCTGGGCCCAGGCCGGCATGGAGAAGGCGGCCAAGGCTGTGGCCGATAGAAGTGCGATACGCATGGGGACCCCTGAATGCTTTGCAATTGCGACTGATCCGCAGGTACGGGAAATTGCAGGGGCCGTCCAGTAATAATGCAAATGAGTTGCAGTTTTATTCTCAGCGGATCACGCGCACAAAAAAGGCCGGATCGAAACCCGGCCTTCTTCGTCTCATGCTGCCGAGACGGCTATTTTGGCGGCATGCGCGCGCCGGCATCGAGGCGGACGCATTCGGCATTGATGTAATCGCTGGTGACCATGAAGGCGACGAGATCGGCGTATTCGGCCGGCGTGCCAAAGCGCTGCGGGAATTGCAGGTGGGAGGCGAGGGAGACTTTCACTTCCGGCGGCATTTGCTGATAGATCGGCGTCTCGAAAAAGCCTGGCAGGATCGTGTTGACGCGAATGCCTTCGCGCGCCAGGTCGCGTGCCATCGGCAGGGTCATGCCGTAAATCCCGCCCTTGGAGGCGGCATAGGCAACCTGGCCGATCTGACCGTCCTGGGCAGCGACCGAAGCGGTATTGACGATCACGCCGCGGCCCGACCCGCCCTTGGGATCAAGCGACATCATGCCGGCCGCCGATTTGGCAGCACAGATGAAGGAGCCGATCAGATTGATTGAGATCACTTTGGTGAAGGCGGCAAATCCGTGCGCGGCGATCTCACCGGTCGAGGAGGAGCGGCGCGCCGTCTTCTCGGCCCAACCAATCCCGGCGCAATTGACGAAAACACGTTCCTGGCCATGGGCCGCGCGCGCCTTGGCGAAACCGGCATCGACACTGGTTTCGTCGGCGACATTGACCTGACAGAAGACGCCGCCGATTTCCTGCGCGATCATTTCGCCGCGATCGGCATTCATGTCGAAAATGGCAACCTTGGCACCGTCGGCGGCAAGACGGCGGGCCGAGCCTTCGCCAAGCCCGGAAGCGCCGCCCGTGACAATGGCGGCAATGGAAGCGTCAATTTTCATCGGTTCATTCCCTTGCGTGGATTGGCACATCGCCAATCGAAATCTCTGCTCAGGGGCGTAACGAAAACCCGCTGCCTCTGCAAGCGGGGCGGCTTGCCGCATTGCCGCCTTCTCTGCCGCCCCGGCCAATGTTAGAGCTGGCATTGACCTCACAATCTCGCCTGGAGAAACCTGACATGACCGGTGCCTATGCCCTTCTTCTCCATGGCGGAGCCGGCGTGCTCGCTGATCACGGCTATCCCGATCAGATCGTCCACATGCGCAAGCTCGCCGAACTCGGCAAAGCCATGCTGGCCTCGGGCGAGACCGCGCTCGACACCGTCACCGAGATTGTGCGTCAGCTTGAGGCCTCCGGCCTGTATGTCGCCGGCAAGGGCGCTTCGCCGAACAAGGCCGGTCGCTATGAACTCGATGCCGCGATCATGACCGGCCATGACCGCAAGGCCGGCTCGATCGCGGCGCTGACCGGTTTCGTCAGCCCGGTGCTCGCCGCGCGCGCGGTGATGGAGACGACGCCGCATGTCATGCTCGCGGGGCGCGGTGCCGACGCCTTTGCGATGCAACAAAATCTGGAACGCGTCGACAGCGTCAATGATTATTACACCCCCGCCGCGGCGCCCGATGACCGGGCGATGGCGACCGGAACCGTCGGCTGTGTCGCCCTCGACCGCGCCGGGCATCTGGTCGCGGCGACTTCGACCGGTGGCACGTTGAACAAGATGGAAGGCCGGATCGGCGATTGTCCGGTGATCGGCTCGGGCACCTGGGCTGACAGCGAGGTGGCAATCTCCTGCACCGGCCAGGGCGAGTATTTCCTGCGCACCGCGACGGCCAAGGATGTTGCGGCGCGGATGGCCTATGGCGGCGTTGATCTGGAAACCGCCTGCCAGGCCGCAATCGCGGATGTCGGATCGCTTGGCGGTGAGGGCGGGCTGATCGCCGTCGACCGGCACGGCAATATCGCCCAGCCCTTCAATTCGCCGGGCATGAAGCGCGCCGTTGTCCATGCCGACGGGACGATAACGGTGGATATTCATTAATCAGGCCGATTCTCCTTCGGTGCGCTCGTCTTTGTTGGTTGGGTCCGTCATGGCTAAAAAACCTAATAATGCGACAGAAACTGACATGCACATGGTCGTGGGCATGGCCACCACAGTATGGGGCAAAGTCGAAATATTGATCCAAGATGCTTTTGTCCAAGCTGTCGACCCAACAGGGATCGGAAGTGGTGCCGCAGCACGGGCTTTTTGGGAGGTAGTCTCATTCAAAGGCAAACTGGATATGACCAACGCCGCAATGAGACACACCATGAAAACGATGCCACATCTGCAGGCCCGGTGGACAAACCTCTACAACAGGGCGATCCGCGAATCCAAAAAGCGAAACGAACTGGCCCACGGCGAGGTTATGCGAGAAAGCAAGAACAACAACAGCGGGACGATAACGACCGAAATCGTATTCCGTCCCTACTGGTTCAAAGAAACGTTCAAGGGACAAGACAGCCGCGATTACGAGCCCTTAAAGCGCACCGCCCAAGAGATTGTGGAATTTATCACAAAACTCAGCACCCTCACCAGAGACCTCAAGGTCTTCTTGTCCGATCTCCGCGCAGAGCAGCTAGAATCGCTTCCTGAACAACTAGAACGTCGGTTGGATTCAGCGAAGTCTCGAGTGCGCCGCCCAACAACCCCGCCAGAAGAGCCATCTCAGGCGTGATTTCAATCGCCCAGTTTTCTTCGCGACTCATGGCATGTTCAACGCGCGATCCGCACGATAAATTTTCGGTCATCTGGCCAATCTTAGCGTCGGCTTAACCTCGCCATCATACCGCCATCTGGGTGCGTATAGTGTTGCCCTTTGCCTCGTGAGGTGTTCCCCGTGACGATCCGACTTTGTCTGACTGCCCTCGTTATGATGTTTGGCCTCGGCGCTCCGGCGATGGCGCAGGGCGAACCCGAGTTTCGCGGCGAGTATGGCGATTGGCGGGTCTTCACCCGTTCAAGCGATGACGGGCTGGTCTGCTACACGCTGAGCCGGCCGCGCGATTCAACGCCGCTCGCCTATGCCCATGGCAATGTCTATTTCCTGGTCTCGTCCTGGCAGTCGGGCTCGGTCTCCGAACAGCCCAGCCTTCTGGTTGGCTATGATCTGCGCCCCATCAGCCCACCGCAAATCCGCCTCGGCTCCAGCCGCTTCGACCTGTTTGTCGACGGGCAGGAAGGCTTTCTCGACAATCTGAGCGACGAGCCGTCACTGATCCGGGAAATGCGACGTGGCTCGACCATGCGTGTCACCGGCACGACAAGCGATGGCATTGCCACCGCCTATGAGTTCTCGCTCAGCGGTGTCACGGCAGCGCTGCAGCGCGTCTCGACCCTGTGCGACTAAAGCACGGCAGGCCAGAACGCGATTAGGCCGGGCCGCGCTTTTGTGATATTGCGCGCGGCTTCTGAACTTCTGAACGGTCCGTCTACGATCATGAGCCATGCGCTGAACATCGCGGGTGCCAATGCACCCCGCATCGATGCCGATACGCCGCCGCGCGCCTTGCCGTCTCTGGCGGGTATGGGGCGGGCCGAGTTGCGCGAGGCTGCGCTGGCCTGCGGCGTTGAAGAGCGCAAAGCGAAGATGCGCGCCAACCAGCTGTTTGGCTGGATCTATCATTACGGCAGCACCTCCTTCGACGAGATGACGAATATCGACAAGGAAACGCGCGCGATCTTCGCCGCGCATTACGTGCTCGACCGTCCGCGCATTCTCGAGCGCCAGGTCTCGACCGATGGCACCCGCAAATATCTGATCGAGCTGGCGCCCGGCGTCGAATGCGAAACCGTCTTCATTCCCGACGTCGCCCGCTCCGGTGCCCTGTGCGTCTCGAGCCAGGTAGGCTGCACGCTCAGCTGCACCTTCTGCCATACCGGCACCCAGGCCCTGGTGCGCAATCTGACCGCCGCCGAGATTGTCGCCCAAGTGATGATTGCGCGCGATGACTTGGCCGAATGGCCGAGCTCGAATGCCGACCGCAAGGTCACCAATATCGTCTTCATGGGCATGGGCGAGCCTTTGTATAATCTCGACCATGTTTCCGATTCGATCGATGTCATCTCCGACCCGGAAGGCATGGCGATCGGTCGTCGCCGCATCACCGTCTCGACCTCCGGCGTTGTCCCGAAAATCTCCGAGCTCGGCACGCGCACCAATGCGATGCTGGCGATCTCACTGCATGCCACCAATGACGCCCTGCGCGACGAGCTGGTGCCGCTGAACAGGAAATACCCGCTCAAAATGCTGATGGACGCGATCCGCGCCTATCCGGGGCTGAATAATTCGCGCCGCGTGACGTTCGAATACGTGATGCTGAAGGGCGTCAATGACAGTCTCGCCGAGGCGCGCGCGCTGGTGAAACTGCTCAAGGGCGTGCCGGCCAAGATCAACCTCATCCCCTTCAATCCCTGGCCCAACAGCCCCTATGAGTGCTCGGACTGGCCGAAAATTGTCGCCTTCGCCGATCTGGTCAACAAGGCCGGCTATGCCTCCCCGATCCGCACCCCGCGCGGCCGCGACATCTTCGCCGCCTGCGGCCAATTGCGCTCGGAAAGCAAGAAGGTGAAGGCGAGCGTGTTGAAAAAACAGCGGCTGGAAGCGGAAGCCGTCGCCGGGCAATGACCGCCGCCATCCTCTACCGCTGGCGCCTGAAACCCGGCCGTGAGACCGAGTTCCGCGCCGCCTGGGCCGAGGGCACACGCCTGATCCATCAGCGCTGCACATCCTATGGTGCCCGCCTGCACGAAGGCGAGGACGGTCTGTTCTGGTCCTATGCGCTGTGGCCATCGGAAGAGGTGCGCAAGGCCTGCTTTGCAAATCAAGACTGGTTCTCGCAGGACTGTTTCAAGACCATGCAGGCCTGTATCGAAGAGCGTTTCGACGAAATCCGCCTCACCCTCACCGATGATGCCCTGACGCCGCCAACCCCGCGCCTCGAGCCGGTCCTGCTGAGCACGGAGCGCCTGTTTTTGCGGCCAATGGCGTTTGAGGATTGCGAGGCTTTCCTGCCAGCGCTGTCCGATCCTGAGACGATGGAATACTGGTCGCGCGGACCGATGCAGAGCCTGGATCAGGTCCGCGACTATCTCAGCTGGAATATTCGCGGCGATGGTGTCGAGAGCTTCGTATCGGTGCTCAAATCCGCTCCGGACGAACCGCTCGGCTGGCTGGTGCTGATGGACCGCAAGAATAATTGCGCCGAGTTCGGCTATATGTTCCGTCCCGACGGCCAGGGCCAAGGCTATGCCCGTGAGGCGGCTGTCGCTGTCGTTGAGCACGGTTTCCAGACCCGCGAATTGCGCCGCATCTATGCCGATACCGATCCGGACAATGCCGCCTCGATCCGCCTGCTCGAAGCGCTCGGTTTCAAGCTTGAAGGCCATTTGCGCGCTGCTTGGGAAACCCATATCGGCGTGCGTGACAGTCTGATTTTCGGACGGCTACAGACCGATATGACCGCCGCCGATCAGGCCGGTTTGCGGAAGCGGTAGACGAAGCGGTCGGTATGCCGGCGCAGGCCCTCAGCGAAGACACTGCGGGTGCGGTCGTCTTCGGGATTGGCGAGCATGTCGCTTTCGCCGTCGAGCACGAAGCCGGCCGCCATCACCTCGTCGCGCACCAGCTGGGAATCGATCCGGTGAGTGTCATTGACGAAGGTCAGGCCGGAGCCGGCTGGCGCCTGGTGATCAATCACGATGAACACGCCGCCAGGCCGCAGCGCATCGAAAATCGCCTGGTTCATCGCCACCCGGTCGGTGCCGTCATAGCCGGTGTCGTGATAGAACAGCACCAGGAAAGCGGCATCAAGCGGCTCGTCAATCGCGGCGTCGAAATTTTCAATCGTATCGACGACGCGGGTCATATTGCTGCGCGACTCGGCCAGCGCACCCAGTGCGGCATTGCTGTCGGGAAAGCTTTCGGCGATCCAGCTCGGATTGAAGGCGTAGACATGCCCTTCCTCACCAACGGCCGTCGAGAGCACACGGGCGTAATAGCCACCGCCCGGTGCGATATCGGCAACGCGCCAGCCATGCTCGATCTCGGCAAAAGCGAGCACTTCGGCCGGGTGGCGATTGACGTCGAGCAGGCGATCTTCCTCGGGGCGCGAAGCATCGGCCAAGGCCGCTTCGATTACCGCCGGCATCGGATCAGCTTGCGGCGCCATGGCCTCGGGGGCTGGCGCAGTTTCGGCAGCAGGGGCAGCCGGCGTCTCGGCCGCAGGCGAACAGGCGGCCAGCGCAAGGGCGGCGGCAGACAGGCAGAATAGAAGGCGCATCAAATTTCCCCCGGGAATGTTCTTCACGACAGGGCCAAGGCCCTGTTGGTTTGATGATCGCTGACGCAGCGCCAGAATCCAATCAATTCACCGTGAGTCGAATCGCGGCCCAAATGATTCAAGCCTTTACGCTTGGGAAGGTTTTTTCTGGCATCAAGGGCGCGGGTCCGGAGACTGATGTCTTCGGTGACCGGGGGAGATTGAATCATGCAATTCATGCTCGCAATCGCGGCCATTATGGCGCTCGGCGCCGCTCTCATCTACCGCGCGGAAAGCCGCCGCGAGGATTGATCCCGCCGCGCTGCTGCCAAACACTTGCACTTCGCCGCCGGGGCCGTTTATCTCGGCAAACCAATTCTGCCGCGAAGGGCTCGCCATGCTGCTCCACCACGCCACCTGGCCTGAAGTCGAAACCTATCTGAAGCGCTGCAAAGGCATCGTGATTCCGATCGGTTCAACTGAACAACACGGCCCCAATGGCCTGGTCGGCACCGATGCGATCTGCCCGGAAGTGATCGCCACCGAGGCTGGCGCCGAAGCCGGTTTTCTCGTTGGCCCGACCTTCAATGTCGGCATCGCCCAGCACCATCTCGGCTTTGCCGGCTCGATGACGCTGCGCCCCTCGACCATGATCGCGGTCATCAATGACTGGACCGAAAGCCTGCTGCGCCACGGCTTCAAGCGGATCTATTTCTTCAATGGCCATGGCGGCAATATCACCACGATCAGCGCCGCCTTCGCCGAATTCTACGCCCAATGGTCGCTCGATGCCGAGCCCTGCCCGGCAAAGCTGATGCAGCGAAACTGGTGGGAATTGCCCGGCGTGATGAACACCTGCCGCTCCCTCTTCCCGGTTGGCGAAGGTTCACACGCAACCGCCTCGGAAGTCTCGGTAACGCAATATGCCCTGCCGCAGGCGATCAAATCGGTCGAAATGAGCCCGAAAATCGCCCCCTCCGGTGGCTTCACCGATGCCGCCGACTACCGCGCCAAATTCCCCGATGGCCGCATCGGCTCTGACCCCTCTCAGGCGACGCCGGAGAAGGGCGCCCAGATCGTCGCGGTCGCCAAACAGGCGCTGATCGCGGATGTCTCGGACTTCTTCGACCGCCAATTTCCGCTGACTTCTGCCTGATAAACCGCACCGGGCAGAGGGGGTGCGCTGAAATTCAATTCAGCCTAGTTTGGTGCCAAGCACGGGTTGGAGCCATGACGATGCGATATCTGCCATTCCTGATCGCCTTGCTGACCTGCGCGGCCTGCGTCCAGGACGACCAGCCGGAGGCTTGGGCCCACTTGCCCGAGCCGGTCACCAATAACGCCGTCGCCGGCGTCGAGCTGGATGGTCACCTGATGGCCTATTCCTTCGCTGGCCTGCATGCCGGCAAGACCTGGCGCGATGTCACCGCTGACGCCTATGCCTGCGATCTCGACGCCCGAACCTGCCGCGAAATCGCCGGCCTGCCCGACGGCATTGGCCGCCTCGCCTCGGTCGCCGTCAGCGTGGACGGCCAGATCTATATTTTCGGCGGCTATACCGTTGCCGAGGACGGCAGTGAGGCCTCAACGCCGGAGGTCTGGCGCTTCGATCCCGCCACCGAAACCTACACCCGCATCACCGACATGCCCGTCCCCGTCGACGACACCATCGCCCTGCCGTTCGAGGATCGCTACATCTATCTGGTCAGCGGCTGGCACGACACGGACAATACCGATCTGGTCCAGGTCTATGATGTGGAAGACGACCGCTGGTTCCAGGCGACGCCATTTCCCGGCGCGCCGGTGTTTGGTCATGCGGGAGCGATGGGGGCGACGGGGCAGATTCTGGTTTGCGGCGGCACGGCGGTGATCCCGCCGGTCGAGGCCGGCGGGCGGCGCAGTTTCGAGGCGACGGATGCCTGTTGGGTGGGATTTGTCAGCGATGACCCATCCGACATCATCTGGCACGCCGCCGACCCTGTCCCGGGCGGCCCCTTTTACCGTGGAGTTATGGTGGTTCGGGAACCGCTCTTCACTAACGGTGCAATTCTCCTGGCCGGATCCGGAAACGCATATAATTACGACGGCATTGGCTATGACGGTGCGCCGGTTGCCCCCAGAGGGGATCGCGTTCTGGCATTCCCTGACCTCGTTGATCCGTGTGTACCCAGCGAGGTAACCCTTCATTGGGAGACGGGCCCGGCATCGGTCGGAAGACTCGGAATCATGGACGTTCGTGGTACCGCAGGAGAATTCATACTCGGTGGTATGACAGCGGATCAGTCCGTGAGTGATGCCGTTATTCGCTGGACCCACGCCGACCTGGATATTTTCAGGATCCGTCACGGCGGCTGCGGATTTCGATAAAATCGGACGGGACATGCACCTGCTTCAAGGAAGCAGGTGCGTGTCCCGACTTGGTGAAACGGTCAGTGACCGGATCGTCAGGGTTCCTGACCTGGCTCTCGCGCGTTCGATCATCAACCCGACCCCAGCTTGTGTGCAGCCGAGACAGTGGTGAAGCGACGCTGTCTCAGCGTGGAAACCGCAATCGAAGTGGCACAAAGCTCATGATTTCACTGAATCACTCGATTGAAATCGCGAACGTTATCTCGAGACTGCCCCGCAAGCGCCGGGCAGGGGCATCCCTGAAACTCTTGCCAAGCAAGGCGCCAGACTGGAATTGTCTAGTCAAGGGTCATGACCGCGAAGCGGCGCTGCGCGCCCTTGACTAGACAATTCCAGTCTGGCCGGATCTCGGCATGGGTTTGAGGGCAGAGTGTGGCTGCCCGGGCCTTACCCATCTCAACAAAACGGGGCACTCACTTCCCCCGGAGGAGCGCAGCGAATTCCGGGGCCTGCCACCGGTTGGGAGCCGGGCTGGATTCCCCCCGGCAGGCCCCGGCACAAGGCCGGGGGAATGGGAGATTTTGGGTTATTGGATAAGGCCCCAGCCCGGGACGTGCGGGAATTCTTGCCGTCACCTCGCCGCAAGCGCGTGTGCTCCGGTCTTTGCGGCAGCTCACCAATAAACGTGAAAGTATGCTTCCGAACTGCGGGATGCCGGCTCTGAAGTCCCCCAACCGGCAAGTTGATCCAAATTCACGCCTCTGGCACGCAACTGCGCCTCGACGAAGCGCATGGTTGCGATGCTTGCGTGGCAGAGCGCGTCGTAGGTGACCTGCTCTTCACCACAGAACTTTAGATCTGCGCTCTTCTCGAAGACGAATCGTAGATCCTCCGCAGCGCCGCGCGAGATACACAGATCAGGCCGGTCCTCGAAGCCAATCACCGTCAATTCACAACCCATCAGCGTACGATATGAAGCGGCCGCCAGGGCATGCATGAGCGCAATGTGAATCACATCAGGAATGCGCAGAACAGCCCCGCGCCATCGAAGCCCGATCGGACCCGTC
This sequence comes from uncultured Maricaulis sp., assembly GCF_963975345.1. Classification (NCBI taxonomy): domain Bacteria; kingdom Pseudomonadati; phylum Pseudomonadota; class Alphaproteobacteria; order Maricaulales; family Maricaulaceae; genus Maricaulis; species uncultured Maricaulis sp. The sequence continues at coordinate 224,708 of NZ_CAXBGE010000003.1, forward strand.
ACCCATTGCGGCCACTCATGTTTCTTTGGCGCGAGGTGGGAGCCAGCTTCGTTCCAGACTAACTCCTGCGGGTAAAACTCAATCATGCCAAACCCTTGGCTGGAAAGCGGGTAATTGGGAAAGATGCCCTCATGCAGGCATTATTTGGCTCTCAATATGAAATACCAAATCCCATTCACAACAACCGCCAGCAGCACTATACCGACCGCCAACCAGGGCCAAATTTCCATGAAATCTTGCCCCAGCACAAAGGGCGCGGCGAGAGAACCGATCACGGACACGCCGACGAACAGCAAGAAAAACTGAAAAATTCGCTTCATCGATCGTCGCTTCTCACTCTTGTGAACGCGCTTGAATCTCCCGGATACGTGCGTATTGCCTAGTAATCTGTGATTTAACGGGCTCCACCGCGCAAGCATTCTCGGCCATATGCTCGTCGACTTCGATGTAGTGCACGGTCGTTATTTGGTGGGGAGGCTCAAACCTGCCTGCAACATTCGCGAACCCGGTTTCGAGCGCGACGGAAATGCACTCGTCAAAAGCGCCATCGTCCAAATTCACCTGTAGCAAACCGCCCTGTTCATCGCCCAACACATAGCCTTCTTCGGTGATGCGTAGCCTGCCTGAAATCTCGTAGTCACCAGCCCGCATGTCGGGAAGCCGCTCACGAAGATCACCCGTTGGCACCAATACCCATGAGTGCCCTGCGCCGCAGCCGCCCAAGACGCCACAGACAATTAGCACCAGCCGCCAGTTAAATATCGTAGGCATGTTCCCTCCCGACGGTCCCGCTCCAGCCAGCCACGCTGGCATGTCCGCAGGCTAGGCAGCAATCAGAATAGACTCAATTGCCCTCACACCACCCGCACCTCACCCCCGACAACCTCAACCCCAACCCCGGTCAGCCCATAGCCCACGGCCGGTCCACCGACACAAACTCCGTCGCTGGCAGCAAAGCTCGCCCCATGCACCGGGCAGACGATGAACTGCCCCTCGTGCAGCATCACCTTGCCGCCGGGCAGGTTGAGCGGTCTCTGGGCGTGGGGGCAGGTGTTGAGGAAGGCGGTGACGAGCTGGCCGCGGCGGACCAGGATGATGGCGCCGTCATTCCAGGCTGAGGCCCGGGCGCCGGGGTCGGGCAGGTCGTCGAGGCGGCCCAAGACCGTGCCAGGCGGCGGCAGGCTGCTCATGGATTGAGGTCGACCGGCGGGTTGAACACCCATTTATAGGGCGCGGCCTCAACCGATTGGAACAGGCCGGCGAGGGCGTAGGGGTCTTGCGCCAGCCAAGCATCGAGCGCGGCGCGGCTCTCCATCTCAACGATCAATAGCGAGCCGGCCGGTTTGTCATCGCTGCCGAGCCAGGGGCCGGCGGCCTTGATTCGCACGCCAGCGGCGGTCAGCCAGGCCAGATGCGCCGGGCGGTTGGCGAGGCGGATGTCGAGGGCGTTTGGCTTGTCACGGGTGTGGACGAGGTAAAGCATCAGGCGGATTCCAGCGTGAAGGGGCGGGCGAGCAGGGCTTCGATGGCGGCGTCGACCGTCGTGCGCCCGGCGAGGACCTCATTGACGGCCTCGCAGATCGGCATTTCAACGCCGCATCGTTTCGCCAGCGCAACGACCGCCGGGGCGCTCGCCACGCCTTCCGTGACCGAGCGGCGGCTGCCTAGAATATCGTCCAGATGCACGCCGCGCCCGAGCGCCAGACCGCAGGACATATTGCGCGATTGCGGCGAGGAACAGGTCAGCACCAGATCGCCCAGCCCGCACAATCCGGCCAGTGTCTCGCGCTGGGCGCCGAGCGCCATGGCCAGCCGCGTCATCTCGGCAAAGCCGCGCGCGATCAGGGCCGCATGGGCCGATTTGCCCAGCCCACGCCCTTCGACAATGCCGCAACCAATCGCCAGCACATTCTTGACCGCGCCGCCGATTTCCGCGCCGATCAGATCGGTCGCGAGATAGGGCCGGAAACGCGGCGTGCCGAGCGCTTCGATCAGGGCGGCGCCGATTTTCTCATCCTTGCAGGCGAGCGTCACCGCCGTCGGCAGACCTTGGGCGGTATCGATCGCAAAGCTTGGCCCCGACAACACCGCCGGGATCGCCGAGGGCAGGGTTTCGCTCAGCACTTGGCTCATCATCGACAGGCTCGATTGCTCGATGCCCTTGGCGCACAGAATGACCGGCAGGCCGCGCTTGGCGAAGGGGGCGAATTTTTCCAGCGTCGCGCGCAAATGCTGCGCCGGCGCTACCGCCAGCACCGCGTCACAGACATCGAGATCGGCCATCGCCGTGACGGCGGCAATGTTGGGCTCGAGTGCCACACCGGGTAGGTAGATGGTGTTCTCGTGCTGGTTATTGATCACGTCGGCGACGTCCTGCTCGAAGGACCAGATCAACACGTCGCGACCGGCCTTGGCCGCCGTCTGTGCCAGCGCCGTGCCCCAAGCTCCGGCGCCGATCACGCCTATGGTTTGAAAATCTGTCACGCCTTTGGTCCCTTTCGTCCCGAGCCAATCACCGGGTCCAATCTGGCTGAGGCGGCGTCCAAAGGCCAGCGCGCCCGCGCCGGTGCGTCGAGACCATCGGTTTGCCCGCGCCGCAAATGTTCGATCCCGGCCAGCGCGATCATTGCCGCATTATCGGTGCACCAGCGCATCGGCGGAGCGATCAGGCGGAAACCTTCCTCGCGCGCCGCTGTTTCGAGCGATTTTCGCACCGTCTGATTGGCCGCGACGCCGCCGGCGACGACAAGAGGCAGTGGGCGGGTAGTCAGCGGGTAGTTAGCAGCAAACTCGCGCATGGCCCGCCGTGAACGAGTAGCCAGTGTACGCGCGATGGCCGTTTGCACCGATGCAGCAAGGTCGGCGCGGTCCTGATCGCTGGGGTTTTCGAGCCCGTCCCAGATCTGACGCGCTGCGGTTTTCAACCCCGCAAAGGAAAAATCGCAACCCGGACGGCCCTTTAGCGGGTTGGGCAGAGCAAAGCGCTTGGCATTGCCGCTCGCAGCGCACCGCTCCAGCGCTGGACCACCGGGAAACCCCAACCCCATAACCTTCGCCGTCTTGTCAAACGCCTCGCCGGCCGCGTCATCCAAAGTCGAGCCCAGACGCCGGTAGATCCCGAAATCTTCTACACAAATCAACTGCGTATGACCGCCGGAGACGAGCAGGAGCAAGTAGGGGAAATCGAGATTCTCGCTCAAACGCGGCGACAGCGCGTGTCCTTCAAGATGATTGATCGCAATCAAGGGCTTGCCCGAGCCAAGCGCCATCCCCTTCGCCGTCATCAAAGCCGCCATCACCCCACCGATCAGCCCCGGTCCGGACGTCGCAGCAATGCCGTCAATATCCGCCAGAACAAGCCCCGCTTGGGTCAAAGCCTGCTCGGCCAGCCCTGACATGGCTTCCGCATGCGCCCGCGCCGCGATCTCCGGCACGACCCCGCCATAGGGCGCATGCGCTTCGGTCTGCCCGAGAATGAGATCGGACAACACCTCGATCTCGCCTGTGGCGGATCGGCGCAGCACGGCGGCTGCGGTCTCGTCACAGCTCGATTCAAGCCCGAGCACGGTCAGCATACCGTCTTGCGCGACAGGGGATGGCGAGGCTAAGTCCATGTCTGATCGATAACCTTACCGCCGGGATCCCGCAACGTGCCGCTACCGTCCAAACCCATGCCCATCGCCACCCGGCGCTCTCCGCTTGCCCTTGTACAGGCCCGCGACGTCCAGGCGCGCCTGGCCCGCGCGCACGGGGTTGAGGATGCCTTGCGCGAGACCGTCTTCCCGATCCTCGGCCTGCTGAGCACCGGTGATCAGATCCAGGATCGCGCCCTGATCGAGGCCGGCGGCAAGGGCCTGTTCACCAAGGAAATCGACGAAGCCCTGCTGGAACGCCGGGCCGCATTCGCCGTCCATTCGATGAAGGATGTCCAGACGCAATTGCCAGACGGCGTTGAACTGGGCGCGATTCTCGAGCGCGAAGATGCCCGCGACATGCTGCTCGCGCGCGGCGGCGAAACCCGGCTCGCCGATCTTCCGCGAGGCGTGGTGATCGGCACCGCCAGCCTGCGGCGGCAAGCTCAGGCACTGCATGCCCGGCCCGACCTGTCGGTGGTGGTGCTGCGCGGCAATGTCGACACACGCCTAGGTCGGCTCGCATCCGGCGAAATTTACGCCACATTCCTGGCCCGCGCCGGCCTCAACCGGCTCGGCCGCAAGGAGGCACACGCCGAACCGCTGGCCCTGTCCGAAATGCTCCCCGCCGCCGCCCAGGGCGCGGTTGGTGTCGCGATTCGCGGTGATGATGACCGCGCACGCGAGCTGTTATTGCCGCTCAATCATCGCGAAACCGAGCTGACAACCTTGGCCGAGCGCGCCTTTCTGGCAAGGCTCGACGGCTCCTGCCGCACCCCGATCGCGGCACACGTGCATATCGAATCAATGGACTTCACCGGCGAAGTTTTGACTCCTGATGGTCAGGTCCGTTGGCGAGAGCAGATGCGATTCGACATGAAAACAGCCACCAGAACCAGCGCAATAGCCGCCGGCCAGTCATTGGGCCAGGCGGTCAGGGACGCGGCGGGAGATCAACTCGCTATCGCGCTTGGCGGCGCATGACGGTTCTGGTCACCCGCGGTTGGCCCGGTGCTGAACGCACCGCATCAGGCCTGCGCGCGCGCGGCATTGACCCGATCATCGCACCGGTGCTCGACATCAGTTTTCGCGCCCGCATTGATGTCGATCTGGTGCAGATCCAGGCTCTGATTTTCACCAGCGGCAATGGTGTCCGTGCTTGGGGTCCGAGACGGCCGGAGCGCGATCTGCCGGTTTTCTCGGTTGGCGACAACACCGCCGCCGATGCCCGCAAGATCGGATTTCGCAAGGTTTATTCGGCCGATGGCGATGTCCACGACCTGGCCGCGTTGATCCAGCGCAAACTGAAGCCGCAAGACGGTGCGCTGCTTCATGTTCGGGGCATCCATGTCGCCGGCGATCTGGCGGGTGAGCTGAAGTCGGAGGGCTTTCAGGTGCGCGATGCAATCGGTTACGGCGCGGTCGCCGTTGATGCCCTGCGAGAAGACGCCATCGCCGCCATCCTGTGCGGCGCGCCGGTCGCGGTTCTGATCCATTCGACACGCGGCGCGAAGACCTTTCTCGACCTGGTTCGCAAATTCGGACTGCAGCCTTGGCTGAAATCGGTCACCGCCTACGGCATCAGCGCCAATGCGTTGAAGCCGCTGGAAAACGCCGGCTTTGCGAAACTGATCGCGGCGCCACAGCCGAATGAAGACGCGCTATTGGACCTGCTGGTCCATCCCTTGGAACTGGCGCCGCTCGGCAACGCATCATAAGGTGCGAGAAACCTAGCTGAATCGCGTATTGAGATGGCCGATCCCAACCCGAATCCCGATCCCGAACCGGTCGACGCCGAGTTCGAACCCGCCAGTGACCTGCCGGAGCCAGACAGCTCACGTAGCGGGCGCAGGGGTGTGGGCGGCGCGACCGTCGCCCTGCTGTTTGTGCTGGCCACCTTGGCGGGCGGCGGACTCGGCTTTGTCGGGGCGCACTATTTTCCTGCTTCCAGTACGGGCGATGCCGGCGCTGCGGCCGAGCGCGCAGCGCTAACCGGGACGATCACAACGCTGGAAACCCGGCTGGCCACGCTCGAAGACGAGAGCCCGGCGCAGGCCGCACAATCGGCGCTGGCTCAACCGGTCGCTGCGATCAATGCCCGGCTCGACGCGCTGGAGGCTGCACCGACAGCGACAGGGCCGGACCTGACTTCCCTTGAAGCACGCCTGGCCGCGTTGGAAACCGCCACACCCGCAAGCCTTGGCAACGCCCGCGTCGACGCGGCGCTGGAGCAATTCGCCGCCCGTCTCGACAGCGCCGAGAGCGAACTGGCCGATCTCGGCATTCTGGCGCGGCAGACCGCCGACGCCTCGGCTCAGGGCACTCAAGCTTCGGTCGATCCGCTGCTGCTGCAAAACCTGTCCGATCGATTGGCTGCGCTGGAGACGGCGCAGGATATCGCTGCGGCTACGGGTGATCCCATTGCCGATCCGCAAACCGCTCTCCTCGCGGCACGCATCGAACAGCTCGAGACGGGGCTGACCGAAACCCGCACCCTCGCGCAAACGGCCCAGACCACCGCTGACGCTGCCGCCCAGACTGCGGCGCAGACGCGGCCCTCGACCGATACCGGTCAAGCCTCGCGCCAGCTCGCGGCTCGCGCCCTTGCGCTGAGCGCTCTGCGCGATATCGCCGGGACCCATGAGGGTTTTGAAGCTGAACGTGCGGCTCTGGCCCAGCTTTGGCGTGGCAATGCCGATCTGGCCGCAATGGCCAGCTATGCCCGCGCCGGCGTGCCGACGCTCGACGATCTGACCGCTGATTACCCCGGCGATGCAATCCGCGATGCTGCTGGACCGGGCCGGATATTCTTCGGCCTGATCGAAGTGCGCCAAGCCAATCCGGGCACAGCCGATACCGGTGCGATGGCGATTTCGGCGCTGGCGGAAAACCGCCTCGCCCTGCGCGATCTGGAAGGCGCGGTCGCGCTGACCGAACGGCTGGATGCGACCTCGCTGCCGGCGGCGCAGGACTGGCTGATCAGCGCCCAAGCGCGGCTCGATCTTGACCGGCGCCTGTTGTCACTGCGTCAGGCTTTGGCCGAGGCGGCCGCCGCCCAGGGAGAGGATCCGTCATGATCCGCCTGATTATTGTTGTCATCATCGTCATTCTGACCACGGCATTGGGGGCTTTCCTTGCGCTCAATCCAGGCCATGCCAGTTTCGAGTTTCTCGGCACGCAGATGGAGATGCCGTTCGTCGTCGCCGCTGGCGCGCTGATCCTGTTTTCCTTTTTGATGCTGGTGACTTGGTGGGGGATCTACATGTTGTGGACCTCGCCGGACAAGGTGAAGTCCTTCCTGTCGCGCCGCCGCCGCGAGCAAGGTTATGACGCCCTCGAACGTGCCCTGATCGCCTCCGCCGCCGGTGATGGTGAAGCTGCGGTGCGTCAGGCTGCGCGCGCCGATGCCTTGCTCGACCGACCCGCTCTGTCTCGCCTGCTCGCGGCGCGCGCTGCCGAAGCGGCTGGCCATCCGGAGCGCGCGGAAACCCAATATGAGGCCCTGCTCGAAGATCCGCGCACCCGCGTCGTCGCCCGCCGGGGCTTGACCCAGCTTGCGCATGATCGCGGCGATCTGGAAGCCACCGCCGAACATGCCGCCGACGCCTTCGACAAGGCCAAGGGAGCGCGCTGGGCCTTTGATGCCCTGTTTGACGCCCAGGTCGCCCAAGGCCGCTGGGACGCCGCGCTGGAAACACTCGGCGAGGGTGATCGGCGCAAGCATATCGCCCCAAACATCTCCAAACGCCGCCGCGCCGTATTGTTGACCGCCTCGGCTCTGGCCAGCGAAGCGACCGACACAGACCACGCCCGCGATCTGGCCGAAGCAGCCTGCCGAGCCGCGCCGGGCTACGCCCCCGCCGCCAATCTCGCTTCGCGGCTGTTGACGGCGGCGCGCAAGTACAAAAAGGCCTCCGACGTGCTGGAGGCGAGCTGGACCCTTGCGCCACACCCGGCGATCGCCCGCGCCTACCGCGACCTGCGCAAGTCCGACACCAAGGTGAAACGGCTTGAGCGTCTCAAGGGCCTCGCGGCGCTGCAGCCCGAGCATCGCGAAAGCAAGCTGGTGCTGATCGATGTCGCGCTGGAAGATAATGACGCCGTCATAGCTCGGACCCTGATCGCCCCGCTGATCGCCGATGGCGCGCCCAGCTCGCGCCTGTGCGCTCTGGCGGCGCGGCTGGCACGGCTTGAAGGCGAAGATGAGCAGGCCCGCCGCTGGATGGCCCGCGCCGCCCACGCCTCGACAGAAGCCGACTGGTCGGACATGGATCCGGACGGACGTGCCTTCCCCTATACGGCGGATGACTGGAAGCGGATGGTCTATACCTATGGCGATGAGGGCCGGCTGATCCACCCGCGCTATGAGCGCTATGAGCGCAATGCCGAAGCGGTACCGGAAACAGCTCTGCTGGAAGCGCCGCACAAGCGTGGCCCCGCCAAACTCGCCGCCTATTTCGAAGCGCCGCGCCCACCCGACGATCCGGGCATCGATGATGACGGCGAGGATTCGGGGCTCGGCCGATGAGGCCCAGGCCCTTCCTGCTCGCCGTTGTCGGCGGCTCCGCATCGGGCAAGACCCGTCTGGCCCACGCTCTGGCCGATCATTTCGCCGACCACGATGCCTATGTCATTCCGGAGGACGATTATTACGTCGATGCCGGCCATCAGCCGGGATTTGTCGCCGCAACCTTCAATTTTGACGAACCCGCGGCCAAGGATCATGCCCTGCTCGCCAGCCATCTCGCCGCCCTGCGCGAGGGCCAGCCGGTCGACGCGCCGCAATATGATTTCACCACACATTGCCGCTGCGACAAGACTGTCGAGCGTGCGCCGGCTGGCGTGCTGATTGTCGAGGGCCTGCATCTGCTGGCGAGCCCGGAGCTGGCGGCGCAGTTCGATCTCACCATTTTCGTCGATGCCTGTGACACCACGCGCCTGGCCCGCCGGATCCAGCGCGATGTCGCCGAACGCGGCCGCACTGAGGCTTCCGTCAAACACCAATTCAATGAGATCGTGCGCCCGATGCATGCCCTGCATGTCGAGCCGCAGCGCGACGCCGCCGACCTGGTGGTGGAGAATATGGGCGCCCCGGATTTCAAAGCGCTGGCCAAACCAGTCGTCGACCGGATCGGACAGCGGCGGGACGCTCCGCTCAAGCTCTGACCGCATCGCTGATGCCGATACTGCCGGGGGACTTGCTCCCCCGCCCGTTCGCAGCTAGTTTCCGCCGCCTCTCGCCAGACTACCGGTGGAGAGCCCCTAGGTATGCCGCATTAGCTCAGCTGGTAGAGCAACGCATTCGTAATGCGTAGGTCAGGTGTTCGAGTCACCTATGCGGCACCACTCTTTCTTATGGATTTGAGGGCGACCCCTGATTGGACCTCGCCAGTTTCGGCCTGCTAGTCCTGCTTTCGGCGCGGCCATGTCAGGGTCGGCCTGACTGGAATCGCTTTCCCTTCAAGCTCAAACCCCACGGCCACCATCCAGGGCTTATAGTCCTGGAATTTGGTCGAGAAGGCGACGACAACTTGCTGTGGAAAGATATCCTCAATCGGCTTGCTGCGCCCCGGCCAGATGCGGAATTTGATTCGGACGAATTCGCGTCCGGAGCTGAGCTTCACCCGACCCATGTTTGACGGCTTGGACAGAAAAATCCCGGGAAATTGTTCGTAAAAATCCTGCATCAGGGTGATCGCAGTCTGTTCGGCTTCACTCTGCATTGCGGCATCACCGGGCAAATTCACGTCAACAATACAGCGCAAATATCCGCGCGGGTAATTGATGACATTGGCGATTGTTCGGTTCGGGATGAACACGATGGCACCATATGAATTCTCGAGCTCAACGAAGCGCATCGAAATCGATTTCACGATCCCGGTCTGGGTTGAAATTTCCACGAGATCTCCGACGTCCAGGAGGTCGGAAAAAATAAAGGTGACGCCATTGACGACGTCCTGCACGACGCCTTGCGAGCCAAAGCCGATCGCCAGGCCGAGCACTGAGGCACTGGCCATGTAAGCCGTCAGCGACACGCCGAATTCGTGCAGGATCAGGCCCAGGGTCAAGAAATAGAGGACAAAGACGGCAACACTGGAGAGCAGGGAGGCAATCGAATGAAATTTCTGATGCTTGCGACCGACAGCGCTATTGGTGAGGAGCATAAAGAACAAGCGGGTCAGGCGGACGAGGGTATGCGTTGCGATCGCGATCGCCACGAAGACCAGCAATCGCCCATAGAGCGGCAGCCCGGCCATGAAATTCCAGAATTCGTCCAAGCTGTAATCTCCCGTGGAATTGGCGCCGTGACCTTCCGGGTTAACCGTAGCGGTCGGTCCTGGAAGACGCAGGTCTACCGATTGGCGCGCGCGCCCATGGCGGTCAATTGCTCCGGCGTCGCCGGGGCCTGGAAGTCTCGTTTCCAGTCGGCATAGGGCATGCCGTAGACGCGCTCGCGACCCGCTTCGGGGGCAAGCTCAATGCCGTGTTCCTCTGCGGCGGCGGCGTACCACTTGCCCAGGCAATTCCGGCAGAAGCCGGCCAGGATCATCAGGTCGATATTCTGGACATCTCTGTTGGCATCGAGATGCGCCAACAGGCGGCGGAAAGTGGCCGCGTCGAGGGCGTCCTGTTCGGCAGCCGGCAAATCTTCGTGTCGCATCGTGTCTAATCCCGTCGCAAACTGTTGGAGCCAGATGGATCAATTGCCCCGGATGATACTGCCCAATGGGCCGAGTACCGAGCCTTCACCCTGGCCGGAGCCGGTGACGGGCATATTCGCCATGATGCGACCGGCGAGGCGTGAGAAGGGCATGGACTGCATCCAGACTTGGCCAGGCCCCTTCAACTTGGCAAAAAACACGCCCTCACCACCGAAAATCATCGATTTTACATTGCCGGCGCGCTCGATCTCGAACTCGACTGTCTTGGTGTAGGCGACCACACAGCCGGTATCGATGTGGATCTCTTCGCCCGCCGCCAGTTCGCGCTCGACCAGGGTGCCGCCGGCATGAATGAAGCACCAGCCATCGCCCTCAAGGCGCTGCATGATGAAGCCTTCGCCTCCGAACAGGCCGGTCATGATTTTTTTCTGCAACGCAATTCCGATCGAGACGCCTTTGGCGGCGACCAGAAAACTGTCTTTCTGGCAGATCAGCTCGCCATCGACATCTGGCAGATGGACCGCGATGATGGTGCCGGGAAAAGGGGCCGCGAAGGCCGCTTGCGCTTTGCCCTGGCCCTGATGCGTGAAGGCGGTCATGAACAGGCTCTCGCCAGTCAGAAGCCGTTTGCCGGCCCCGGCCAACGCGCCCATGAAGCCCTGGTTCTTCCTGGAGCCATCGCCGAATACTGATTCCATGGCGATGCCGGTCGACTTGTACATCATGGCGCCGGCTTCCGCGATGACGGTCTCGCCCGGATCCAGTTCGATTTCGACGAATTGGATGTCTTCGCCGCAAATCTTGTAGTCGATTTCGTGTGCGTCGCGCATTGGCGTCTCCCCCGCTTCAATATCCGCGATTATAGCGTTGGCGGGAGAGGAAATGTAAGGTGCTTGATACGCTCTCAGCGTCTGAAGGCGATCAGATGCTGAGAAAATCGCCCGTGTCGGCGGCGGTTCGGATGACTTGTGCCAAGTTGACTGACGCCCGGCCACGTTCGATCTTGAAACTGTCATTTTTGTCGAGGCTCGCCGTTTCCTCACCGAGATAGGCGCGGTCGACTGCCATCGAGCCTGACAGAACCAGAAGCGGCGTATCGCCGGCGCTATCGCGCGCGATTTCAAGCGTTTCGGTGGGATGAACCGAGTCGGGCAGCCGCAAATCGAGCAGAATCAAATCGAACCCGCCGCCCTGCATACGCAGCTTGGCTTCGCGCAAAGTTCGCACGACCTCAAAGGAAATGTCGAAATCACCGGCCTCGCAGACAGCGTTCTGAACGAGCATTGCGTCTGCAAAGTCGTCTTCCACGTGCAGCACGTGTAGCGCCTGGTTGGCCATGTCGAATCTCCCTCCACCCGAGTTTCGCCGAGTTGCGTTATTGAAGCGTTTACAGAAAACCGTAAGCGGTGAATTTAAAGCCATTATTGCATTCGTGGCGGGCCGACTTTCCGATTTCAGAACGTTCAAAGACCTCAAATTTGGAGCCGCTTCACCGGCGTCAAATTCAGCGGTACGGGACTATAGACCAGCGGGTGCGACCAATCCGGCGCGGGCGGCAGCGGCCAGCACTGTATTGCGCAACAGCATGGCGATCGTCATCGGCCCGATACCGCCGGGAACCGGTGTAATCCAGCCGGCATGGCCGACAATTTCATCAAAGGCGACATCGCCAACCAGCCGGGTGCGGCCCTCGCCGCGCTCGGGCGCATCAATCCGGTTGATGCCGACATCGAGCACGCAGGCGCCCGGTTTGACCCAGTCGCCGCGCACCATTTGCGGCCGTCCGACGGCGGCAACCACGATATCGGCGGAGCGGGTCAGGGCCGGTAGGTCATGGGTGCGCGAATGGGCAATAGTGACGGTCGCATTTTGCTCGAGAAACAACAGCGCGGCCGGCTTGCCGACCAGGATGGAGCGGCCGATCACCACGACCGACTTGCCGGATAGCGAGCCCAGCGCACGTTCAGCCAGCAGGACACAGCCGGCTGGCGTGCACGGGCGAAGCCCAGGCTTGCCAAGCAGCAGACGTCCCGCGCTCGCCTCGGTCAGCCCATCGACGTCCTTGTCCGGGTCAATCGCCGCGATCACGGCATTCGAATCGATGTGAGTGGGCAAGGGCATCTGCACCAGAATGCCATCGACATCGGCGTCGTCATTGAGGCCGCGCACGATGGCAACCACTTCCGCCTCGGCGACATCGGCCGGTCGACGAATCTCAATCGAAGTCATGCCGGCCGCCTCGGTCCGTTTGACCTTGGAGCGAACATAGACATCGCTGGCGGGATCATCGCCAATCAGCACGACTGCGAGGCAGGGCGCCCGGCCGAGCGCCTTGGCGAGCCCGGCTGCAGCCTTGCCGGCGCGGGCATCGATTTCGGCCGCAATAGCCTTGCCGTCGATCAATTCAGCGCTCACCCCTGAACTCTCCCTTCAATTCCGCCCATCACCGCAACCAGCCGTTTGAGCGTTGCTGTGTCGGCGGTTACCCGCACCGTCTTCAGCCGCGACGTCGAGCCGCGGATCACCTCGATATCGCGCTTCGGCACGCCAAGAAACTGCGACATTGCGACAATCAGCGCTTGGTTGGCCTTGCCCTTCTCGGGCACGGCGCGAACGCGGACGCCGAGATGGCACAGCCCGTCTGCGGTTTCGGTCACCCCTTCAACGGCATCCTTTGACGCGTTAGGCGTCAGGCGGATGCGCAGCGTCAGGCCAGCTTCGTCCTCAATCCAGGCTCGGCTCACAGCACTCGCATGAGCATCGGCACGATATAGCCCTGCGCGAATGAGATCAGCAGCAGCAGAACAACCGGCGAGAAATCCATCCCGCCCAGATTCGGCAGCACGCGACGGATCGGCCCCAGGAGCGGCTCGGTCACCGTGTTGGATATGCGCCAGATCATGGCCACGAAGGGGTTGTGCGGGTTGACGACATTAAAGCTGATCAACCAGCTGAGAACGACCGTGACGATCACGATGATCCACAGCAGACCCAAAATCGGATTGAGGAAATACACGACCAGAGCCTGGCCAAAGGACAATTCGAGCGGCATAGCAAATTCCGGAGCGATTAGAGACGACCGCGTGTGTAGCGGCCCTGCCGCGTCGCGTCCAGATGCGCGCGCTTGACAGCGCTCGCGCGCGCTCTTAGTTGCCTTCTTGGTAAGGGGCCGTAGCTCAGTTGGGAGAGCGCGTCGTTCGCAATGACGAGGTCAGCGGTTCGATCCCGCTCGGCTCCACCATCCTTCGCTCGCTACACGAGCTTCGGCTGGGCAGGCCCAATGCTTATCCGAACGAAGGATGTCCCGCCGTCAGTTGGGATTGCAGGCCGCCAGGCGATGCTCCAAACCTAGTGAGTTGATTTAACTAATTTCTTGGCCACTTGAGCGCACCTTGTTCTGGCGGAAGTATAAGCTTTTGCCCTGCATTAACGGCATCCATGATTCCGCCGCCGAGATTCAAATCCAACATTAGCATCAAGTCGCTAAGGTCCGCATACTGTATCGCCAAACCGCGCCGCTTGAATGCCGCCAATTCACTGGGCTTGCTATACAGCGCTACGCCCCATTTTTCTGAGAAGGCGCTGCTTGAATTGGCTCTGCGAGAGGTCGGCGTAATCCTTACATATTGAAAGCCCTTGATCGCGGCCACTCGGCGATTCATGCAGTGACTCAATATCAATTGGGCAATGTTCTCGTCGGGAAAAGCCCTTCGATATGCCTCCCGATAGCGCGTGTAACTTACATGCGCCCAAACTTGTTCTCGCCGGTGAAATACCGCGGATCCCTCTTTTTCCCAGATGGGAAGACTTTCACTGCGGGGCGGCGGCTCATCTACATGAACCAGGAAAGCTCCCGGCGGGGTCCTGCGGCCTAGGTGCTGAACGATCTCGCCAATGTGGGTGTGAATTGCTGCTTCATCGACGGCAGCGACAGGTACGTGCAAGCATTCCGGAATTCCGAACGTGTGGAGAACCTGTTCCCTCGCAGCCGTGTCGATTTCGCGCGCCATCCAGCAGGATGTGCTTTTCCTGCATGAGAATGCAACCCTCGCCAACCAAGGCTGGGCACGCGGATGGCAGGGTTTGGACACGAAGGTGTGGCATCTGACGGCTCGCTCTTGCCGAGCGAAGGGTGTCCCGCCCTGACCTTGGCGAAGGCGGACTGCACCGCCGACCCCCAGCTATCGATAGCCGCACACCTAGGCGCCAGCCAGATCGGGCAGGGCTTGGCTGAGGCGGGCGACGGAGCCGATCATGCGGCGCCAGTCGAGATCATCGCCCGGGCGCTTAAGCGCGCCGATCACGTTGGGGAATTGTCTGGCTTGCTCAATCGGACCCGGCTCGGAGCCGATCGCCATCACCGGCAGGCTGCGAAAGCGTGCATCGGCCTGCATCTGTTCCAGCAACCACACGGCGTCCGGCGCGCCCGGCTTGAGGCCGATCAACACGCAGACCGGACGGCGACCACTCGGCGCCTCGGCCCAGCAACACATCAATTCCCAAGCATGGCGGGCTGACCCGGCGTGTTCGAGCTGGACATTGACGGACACGCGCTCAAACGCCTGCTGGATCGCCGCGACATCGGCCGGTTCGTCCTCGACGAGCAAGACGCGTTTCATGCGCTGACGCGTCGATCCGGCGCGGATGTTAGCCTGGAGTATCGCAGAAGCTGCATCCCGGTTGACTCTCGCTGTCCAGACGGCAATCGCCGCAAACTTCGCCCGCCCGCCGACCGGCGGGCCTGCACATACCCAAACATGGAAACGCGGCAACCGCCCATGACCGCGATCACGCTGAGAGCAAAAACCTCAAGGATTTCGGGGCTCCCGGGAACGCTTCCTTTACCGGGCCGTGCCATTCTGTTGGCATGAACAAGACATTTCGCCATTCCCTATTGACGGCATGCACCCTCGCCTTCGCGCTCGGCCTTGCGTCCAACAGCGCCGCTATGGCGAGCAGCAACTCGCCGCCGGCGCATGGCGAAGCGCAGGCCGATGACAGTCGCCATCGCAGCCTGACCTCCTCCAACACCTACCTGCCGTTGCCGCCGCTAATGGCGACAGTTCAGGCTGATCACCGCGCGCGTGGCAATCTGCAGATCGAGGCCGGGCTGGAAGTTCCGGACGCACGGCTGCGCCGCCGTGTCGAGCAGATGATGCCGCGCCTGCGCAACGCCTATGTCACCGCAATGAGCATCTATACCGGTGTCAATTACCGCTTCGGCGACGTACCCGATGCTGACCGGATTGCGCAATTGCTGCAGGACGCGACCGACATGACTCTCGGAACCGAGGGCGCGCAGGTCTTGATCGGCATGGTCATCATCAACACCGACTGAGGCGTTTCAATGATTGCTGTTGGCCGGATCCATAAAATGGACAACGGACAGCGCCGCCAACAGGGTAATCGCGCGCAATTCCACACCTTCGGGCGGCAAGTAGATTTTGGATTTGAAGACACCGTAATCCATGCCGCCAATTTCCTGTTCGCCATCCAGAATAACATAGCCGGGCACGCGCCCTGACGGAAACGCGGTGCCACTCAGTCTTTGCGTTCTCAGCCGCAGGGTTTGCCCGCCATAGGTGATCTGTCCGGCGCGCTCATTGCGCCCCATGCCGGCAAAACCCCGGCTTCGCTGCAGCGCCAGTTCGAAACGGGCCCCCTCGATCAAGGCGCCATCGCGGGAGAATGTGCAGACATAAGCGAGATCCTCGTGCGCCCACTCGATCCACAGGAAGTCCCAGTCGAGCTGTCCACCCTCGCACTCGGCCGTGACCATGCCCGTCTCAAAGCCCGGGCCGGTGACGGAGAAGCTGGCGCGTGAATAATTACGCTGCCGACCGAAGCCGGAGCTGTAACTGCCCATGCCCGACCATTGTCCGGTCCACTCGCCGGCGCGCCATTGATTGTGGCGATCACGGCGAAAACGCTCGACTTCCAATCTTTCCGTACGCTCGATCATCGGAAGCGCGGCGGCACTCGCCGCCACCGCTGGATCGGCCGGCTGCAGCAGCAGCGCCATGGCGATCATTAAGCCGGTCATCTCTGCCCTCCCAGAAACACGGCCCGATCTTCGCCCAAAGCAGCCGAAATCACAAGCCGGGGCTCAATCTTCCCCCTTTGGCTTTCTCGCGTCAGCCGGTGACCTTGTCCATAAAGCGTGCGAGTTCGAGATCGAGGCCGGTGACGCCGCCAGCATCATGAGTGGCCAGCGTGATCTCGACACGGTTCCAGACATTGAACCATTCGGGATGATGATTCATCGCCTCGGCCTTGACCGCCACTCGGCTCATAAAGCCCCAAGCCTCGTTGAAATCGGCGAATTGATAGGTTTTGTGGATAGCGTCGCGGTCCTCCACAGCGGCCCAGCCGGTCAATTGCGCCAGCACCGCCTGCGCGCCCAGTTTTGTCTGTGTCATCGTCCAGCTCCCATGATTGGCAAGTCCATCGCCCATGAGGCGAAATTTAACGCTTCTGCGCCCATATTACCCGTCAAACCGGCGTATGGAGCAAGGGCATGACCCATTTTTTGGTATCTGAGGAAAATCCCGAAGGCCGCAAACTCGAGGACATTCTGCTCGAATTGCGGGCCGATATTCTCACCCGTTGCACCCGGATCTCCAGTGATATGCGGCCGGAAGCCCTGCACGTCATGGCGAATAACATGGCCATCCTGCAGCACATTTCGGACGCGATCGAGTTGGCAATGGACTCCACGGCCCTGCTCGACCGGGCCTTCGGCCCATCGCAGACGACCAAGGGCGGTCCGCCCCGCATCGGCGAAGGCTGACTATTCCGCCGGCATCGCCATGACTTCGAGGCCAAGCGCCTGGAACATCGCCATGTCGTCATTCGTTTCGGGATTGGGCGTCGTCAGCAATTCCTCACCGACAAAGATCGAATTGGCACCGGCGAGGAAGCACAGCGCGTGCAATTCCCGGCTCATGCCTTCGCGCCCGGCTGACAGCCGCACGAAGGATTGCGGCATCATAATGCGCGCCGTCGCGATGGTGCGTACGAAGTCGATCCCGTCGAGCGGCTTGCTGTCACCGAGCGGTGTGCCCGGCACGGCGACGAGGTGATTGATCGGCACGCTTTCCGGCTGCGGTGACATGATGGCGAGCTCGGTCAGAAGCCCGATGCGCGCATCCTCGCTTTCGCCCATGCCGACAATGCCGCCAGTGCAGACATGAATGCCGGCGCCGCGCACCTGGGCCAGCGTGTCGAGCCGGTCCTGATAGGTCCGCGTCGAGATCACCCGACCATAATCTTCCGGCGCCGTATCGAGATTGTGATTGTAATAATCCAGCCCGGCATCGCGCAGGGTTTCCGCTTGGCCATCGCCGAGCATGCCGAGCGTGACGCAAGTCTCCATCCCCAGCGCCTTGACGCCAGAAATCATGGCGCAAACTTTCGCTTCATCGCGCGGTTTCAGTGATCGCCAGGCGGCACCCATGCAGAAACGCGTCGCGCCGCCGGCCTTGGCCCGTTCGGCGGCGACCAGAACCTCATCCAGCGGCATCAGTTTTGACGCGGTCAGGCCGGTGTCAAAATGCGCCGACTGGCTGCAATAGCCGCAATCCTCGGCGCAGCCGCCGGTCTTGATCGACAAGAGCTGGCTGGTCTGGACCTGATTGGCGGCGTGGCACCGTCTGTGCACGGCTTGGGCGGTGAAGATCAGGTCGTTGATCGGGGCGCGGTAGACTTCCGCGGCTTCGGCGCGCGTCCAATCGGAGCGTGGCTGCCGCAGGTAGTCGATATCATTGGATAAAGCAGACATGTTTCATTCGCCCCGAAACTATTCGCACGAACCTAGAAACCCTGGAGCCGCGCGTCCAGATGCGGGACTGCGTTGGGGTGGGCGTGTGCTGTTTGTGACCATGATCTATCTCATCACTGATCTGGCGCTCCAGCCGGGCATTCCGGCACCGGCAGAACTGTTCGGTCCCGACAAGGTCCAGCACATCTCGGCATTCTTCGTTCTGACCTTGCTGGCGCGCATGGCATGGCCGCGACGTGTCTGGGTGATGCCAGGCACATTGCTGGCCTACGGGATCTGGATCGAATGGGCGCAAGCCCTTGAAGGCGCGGGCCGCACAGCATCGGGTGCGGATATCGCCGCCGACCTGATCGGCATTACAATCGGGGCCTTGTTGGCCAATCTGGTCACCCGTCTGAGCCGGACATAAAAAAGCCCCGCCGAAGCGGGGCCTTCTCATCATTTCCAACGACCGACTACTCGGAAGCCGTCGCCGCAGCGGCCTTGGCCGCCTCAAGCTTGGCGAAATACTCCTTGCTCATCTTGAAGACCAAGGGTGACAGAACCAGCAAGGCCACCAGATTTGGCGCCGCCATCAGGCCGGTCAGCGTGTCCGTCGTCAGCCAGAAGGTGTTCATCAGCTCGGTGATGTTGTCGCCCGCATACAGAAGCATGGTCGCGAACATGATCATCGCCACCCACAGCCAGCGGAATGGGGTCACGATTTTCTCGCCGAACAGGTATTCCGCGCAACGCTCGCCATAATAGGACCAGCCCAGAATGGTGGTGAAGGCGAACAGGGCCAGCGCTGCGGCCACGAAGTGCTGACCGAAGCCCGGCAGAGCCGAGGCGAAGGCGTCACTGGTGATGCGCGCGCCGGTTTCGCAGATTTCCGGCGAGGTGCCGCCGAGTGCGAACAGGCCGGCATCGCATTCGGCCGGAATCACACCGGAGGTGAGGATCGCCAGGCCAGTGATCGTGCACACCATGATGGTATCGATGAAAGTGCCGAGCATGGCGATAATGCCCTGGTCGACCGGATCATTGTTTTGCGCCGCAGCGTGCGCGATTGGGGCCGAGCCTTGGCCGGCCTCGTTTGAGAAAATGCCGCGTGCGACGCCGCGTTGCATCGCCAACATGATCAAGGCGCCGGAGAAGCCGCCCGCCGCCGCGCCGAAGCCGAAGGCGTTGGAGAAGATCCGGTAAAACGCGTCAGGGATGCCGGTATAATTGAGCGCCACGACAACCAGGCCGACGGCAATATAGGTCAGCGCCATGGCCGGAACGACCTTTTCGGCAACGCTGGCGATCCGTTTGATGCCGCCCAGAATGACAAGGCCAGCAAGGACGGCAATCACCGCGCCGGTGATCCAGTATTCAACGCCATAGGTGTCGCCGATCGTGCGAACGACTTCCACAGTCTGGATCGCATTACCGGTACCGAGCCCGGCCAAAACGCCGAACATGGCAAACAGGCCGCCGAGCCAGACGAAGCCCTTGCCCATGCCGTTCTTGATATAATACATCGGCCCGCCAACCCGGCGGCCATCGGCGTCGACTTCGCGGAATTTAACCGCCAGCACGCCTTCGGAAAACTTGGTGGCCATGCCGACGAGCGCCGTCATCCACATCCAGAACAGCGCGCCCGGCCCGCCAATGGCAATGGCCACGGCGACGCCAGCGATATTGCCTGTCCCGATGGTTGAGGACAGCGCCGTCATCAGGGCGCCGAACGGGGTGACATCGCCTTCGCCTTCAGACTTTCGTCCCTTCATCAGCTCGCCAAAGGCGAAACCGATCTTGCGCAAAGGCATGAAGCCCAGCCCAACGGTGAGATAGATGCCGGTCCCCAGCAACAGGATCAGCATGGGTGGTCCCCACACCATGCCGTTTACAATATTGACGTAGCCCGTGACGACATCGAGTGTCGTCGTATCGGCAGTCCCGATAATGTCTTGCATAATCTTCCCCGATTTCTGCTTGCGCGCACCTTAGGCAGGAGCGGTCGGGATTGAAAATGGTTTTGTGCGGTTGCCGTGCCTCAAAGAGATTAATCTGCGGCGGCCGTTACGACCTCGATCGCGAACACGCCCCAGAGCCAGTCATCATCGGACATGCCAGCCAGGGCGGGGTCGCTGCCGCGCGGCCAGACCAGCATCGCCGGACCGAAACCGCCAATGCCGAGCGGCTGCCCGTTCATCCGCAGGGCCAGGATGACATCATGCTGACGCACGCGGTCGATATCAATCTCGCGCTGATAACCATCAAGGGCCGTAACGATCAAACGGTCGCCGCGCGGATTGGCAATATCGAGCACGTCACTGAGCAGGGGCCCGGAAAAGCGTCGGATCGGTCCGCCGAGCGGGAAGTCGGTTTCAATCGTATGCTGCTCGAGGTCATCGAGGCTGGCCCAGTTGAACAGACAGGCCGCGTCGAAATCCATGCCGAAGGCGCCGAACAGCGGTTCGGTGGCCGGGTCGACCGGCCCGCGGTCCACCGTACCGATCTCGCCATAAATGGTGAGAATATCGCCGCTGGTCCCATCACTGCCGGATGTTGGCCCCTGGCAGGCCGCAACCCCGAGCATCAGGGCAAGCACGATCAAAATCCGGCGCATCAGCAACTCTCCGTTCCACGGTGTCGGCGCAGTCTAGGCCTGCCGCAACACCGTGCAAGTGACAGAGTTAGGCCGACGGGTTGGGCGTCAATCGCCCGGCATCGATCAATTGCTGAAACAGTTCGACCACCGAATCGGCCATCGGTCGATAGTCGACCCCCAGGTCGCGCACGCTCTTGGAATGATCAGCGTGAAAATTGATATCGACGCTCTCGGACACCCGTTTGCGCGTCAGTGCCGAGTTGATGATGGGCCCAAACAGCCAGACGAAGAATTTCGGCATCCGCTTGTCGGCGATCTTGAACTGGTCGCCGTAATGGGCCCGGAGCGCGGCCGCCATCTCGGGGAAGCCGGAATCATGCGCCGACAATATGTAGCGCCCGCTCGCTTCCGGCGTGAAGCCGGCCTTGATATGCGCCGCCGCCACTTCGCGCACATCGACCATGCCGATGCGGAAATTCGGAACGCCATTGGCCATCGCACCGCTGCCGAATTCCATCATGATCGAATAGCTCTCTCCGGTGGTTTGCGGATTGATGCCAGGCCCGAGAATGAAGGACGGATTGATCGCGATCAGGTCCCAGCGATCCTGGGCACCGGCGATTTTCCAACCCTCTTTTTCTGCCAAAGTCTTGGAATAGGAATAGGGCTCTTCGGTCAGGCTCGAACTGGTATTCCACTCGGCTTCGGTCAGCATTTTCTTCGGCATGTTCTTGATATCGGCATTGGTGCTGTAGATTGCGGCACAGCTCGACGTCATCACAACGCGTTTGACAGTCGGCGTCGCATTGGCGGCATTGAGGACATTGCGCACGCCATTGACGGCGGGGTCGACCAATTCGGTCTGCGGATCCTTGACGTTGAGGGTGAAGGGCGAAGCGGTGTGGATCACCAGCTCACAGCCCGCCATCGGCGCCTCGAAGGAGGCGGCATCCATCAGATCGGCCTTGAAATACTTGATCTGGCCCGGCGTGCCGGCGGCAATGGCGTTGAGATATTTCAGGCCATCGACCTTGTCGGGATTGCGCACCGTGGCGTGGACGGTATAGCCGGCTTCAAGCAATTGCTTGACGATGACGCCGGCGAGATAGCCGGTCGCGCCGGTGACCATGATCGGGGCTTGCGGATTGATCTGTGTCATGAGTTCAGTCTCCACTTGGGGCGAGGGCGATGCCGCGCCAGAAAATCTCGAAGGATGTGCGGGCAATCTCATCGACCGGGCTTTCGGGATGAGTTGTCAGGAATTGGATCGCGGCGCCGACCTGCGCCTCGGCCAGCGTTTTGAGCAGGCCCGGATCAATCGGGCGGATCACGCCGCTCGTCATCGCCTCACCGATTAGCTCCAGCGTCGCGGCAAACATGTCGACACCATCGGCGCGCGCGCCCTCACCGATCTCGTCGGAAAGCTTCAATTGTCCCAGCAGGGCATGACGATCAGGATGCGCCCGCGCCCAGTCAATGGCGCCGAGCCAATAGCCCGCCAAGCGGTCGTGCACGCTGCCCGATTGCGGCGCAGCGGCTTGCAAATGGACCGCCCAGGACTGCTTCAGCCCCAGATAGACCGCTTCCACCAGCGCCGCCTTGGACGGGAAATAATTGAACAATGTCCCATTGGCGACACCGGCCTCACGGGCGATCAAGGCCGTCGGCGTGTCCCAGAAACCGCGCTCATGAAACAGGCGGGTCGCGGTCTCGATCAGCTTGGCGCGTTTGGCGATCATGGGGTGGATATAGGGGTGACTGACTGATCAGTCAATTGCAGGAGAGAGACGACTGGGCTCAGAAGCGAACCCACTTTGAAATAGATTAAGCCAAGGGATGAACCGCGCGTAATTGGGACAGTCTTCGCCTAGCTCATCAATCCGATAGCGCACAGCGACTTCTGAAGTGCTTTGACACCCCGCCAAATTGGAGTCAGCAATCAACCCATGTTCAAAAAATTGATTATCCGCAACGTAGGGGTTTTGAAGGCGTTTCACACGCCGGACTCACCGAAGCTGGCTCCACTCACGCTATTCTACGCGCGCAACGGACGTGGAAAATCGACACTCACCTCTGTCATGCGAGCCGCTAGGGACGGAAGTTCCAGCACTGTGCTCGGCCGCCGATCACTTGGAAACGGCAGTGCAGCTCCTGAAGTTACACTCGTAAGTGACGCTGGAAATATCCGGTTTGCAGACGAAAAGTGGACACCAACCGATGCGCCGATAGAGGTATTCGACACTACTTTCATTACGGACAACATCTACGCGGGCGAACTAGTTGAGCTTACGCATGATCGCGGGCTTTTCTCCCTCATAATCGGTGACGTTGGAGTCCGGCTAGCAAAGCACCTCGACCGATTTAATATGCTCGCCAGGAGGACAGCGACAAGCTTGAAGGAAGCTAAGGCTGCTCTCGAAGACGACATCCCTTCGGACATAAGTTTGATTGATTTCATCGCGCTTGCGCCAGATGCAGGACTCCGGAAGCGCCTCGAGACTGCGGAGCTGGAACTCAAAGGAATGCAACAGGTCGACAAAATTGTTGCATTAAAAAGCCTTGTTGACCTTCCAGAGCCAAGCTTTTCTGTCGATTTGGCTGCCGTGTTGGGGAAAACCATTGCGGAAGTGGAAACAACAGCCCGTGATCGCCTGCTCGCACACTTCAGGCATTTCGACTTCGACAAGAGGGGCGAGGCCTGGATCAATTACGGCGTAGAACACATCCACGACGATGCCTGCCCGTTTTGTGGGCGCGAAAATGCCGACGAAAAGGGCTTGGTGACGCTCTACAGCCAGATATTCAGCGAGACTTATAAGAACCACGTCGCCTCGATTACTGAGGCAATAGACAGGTTGAATGAGTCATTGGGCGAAAGCCCGAGATCGGAAGTGGCGAGCAATATTTCAGCCAACTCAGAAGCCGTATCGAAGTGGGCCGAGTTCGTGGCATTCGACTCGGCGTTGCCAGACGTATCGACACTCACAGCCCTACTTACCGATGCCCATAAACTTGCGAAGTCACTCTTGGACCAAAAGCGCGCCGCGCCTCTCGATGAAGTTGATGACTCAGACCGCCTGGTCGCGGCTCAACTCTCACTCGATCGCGCGCTCAGTTTGGCAAAGCAGTACAACGAGGCTGTTGCGGCGATAAATGCGCGCACAGTTGCTGCCCTAGCAGCAGCGCCCGCCACTGAAGCGGTGGCGGCGACCGCTCGCGATGCTCTCAAAAAGCGGATTCTGCGTCACGACGTCGGTGTCCAGAGGCGGGCGGATTCATATCAGACGGCTGAACGGCGCGACGAACGCGCTCGGCGCATCCGATCACAGGTGCAGGGACAGTTGAAGGCGGCTAACGAATCTGCGGCTGAACATTATCAT
Organism: uncultured Maricaulis sp.; assembly: GCF_963975345.1. Taxonomy (NCBI): domain Bacteria; kingdom Pseudomonadati; phylum Pseudomonadota; class Alphaproteobacteria; order Maricaulales; family Maricaulaceae; genus Maricaulis; species uncultured Maricaulis sp. The sequence continues at coordinate 248,740 of NZ_CAXBGE010000003.1, forward strand.
TCGCGAGTTAATCACTACCTCTCTCGTTTTGGTGCGACCTTCCACATTTCCGAAATTACAAACAGCATGCAAGGCAATTCTGGTCAGTCGGACTATCGGTTAGTGATAAAGGGCGAGACTATCGCGCGGGGCCGTGGTCGCGCTCAAGAGGCTGTCCCGACGTTCAGGAATACACTTTCAGCCGGCGATAAGGCGACGCTCGCATTTTCATTCTTCTTGGCAAAACTCGATGGCGACCCCGACCTCTCCCGAAAGACGATTGTCATCGACGACCCGCTGAGCAGCCATGACAGTCATCGGAGAGGTAGAACGATTGAAGAGATCAAAAGCCTCTGCACCAGATGCGCACAAGTTATCGTCCTCTCACATGATGAGTTCCTCCTCCGCGACGTCGGAAATCGCTGCATCGGGGTTCTAAGTTCGGCGTTTGAGATTGAATTCGAGGGTCGCGATCAATGGTCGCGCGCCACGATAGCCGATCTGGATCAGCTGTGCCGCGCCAAGCACGCGAAGTTGAAGGACGAGCTTTCGGCGTTCATCGACGAGCGAAAAGGTAACCCTGACGACATTGTTCTAAAGCTCCGAAGGGTACTCGAGACCCACTACCGTCGCTCATATTCTGCTTACTTTTGCCCCGACCAAAATCTAGGACAGATCATTAGAAAGATCAGCTTGGTTGGCACAGGGCACCCTTGCTATCGTGATTTTGCGAAGTTGGAAAACTGCAACAGCGCGACGTGTGACGAACACCATGGCGACAACGCGACCATTGTGCCTAGGCTTGGGATCGATCCTGACGAGCTGCGCGTAATCGCGATAGATGCTCTAGAGCTGATCGGTGCCCGCATTCCTGAGGGGGCGTCGGGCGGATAGGGTCCGTCGGGCTCGGAACGTGTCTGCAGAGTTCGATACTCTGCGCCGCCATCGGTCTTGCGACGCTGGCGCACTTCCAACGCGACACCTGCATGATCGAGAGCAGGAAACCTGCGTACCAGCGCCGGCCTACTGTCGTGAGCCACCGCTTCAGAGCACAGCGTCATCACCCAGCATCACACCGCGCAGCCCGCCCCCGAAACCTCCGCCCCTGTCGCGGCAAACTGGATCGCTTCGGGGGCGATCAGGGAGGCGATGACGGCGCCGACCTCCAGCTCCGAGACATGGCCGAAATAATGGGCCCGCAAGACGCCTTGCTGGTCGATGATCAGCAGACTTGGGGTGCCGCGCAGCTGGTAGGCGCTCATTGTCCTGGGGAAATTGTCCGGGCCAGCGGCATCAACCGCGACCGGGAAAGTGATCCGGAATTCATGCAGGAAAGCCTCCAGCGAGACGGGCGACATGGCCGCGTGATGTTCGAACACGCTGTGCAGACCGATCACCGCCACCTGGCTTGGCGAAAACGTGCGCTGGATCGATTGCGCCAGCGGGATGCCACGCATGATGCAGCCGGGGCAGAGCATCTGAAAGGCTTCGATGACAACGACCTTGCCGCGCAGGGCCGCCAGGCTCAGCTCGGCTTTGGTATTGAACCATTGCGAGACCATCAGTTCGGGGGCTTGAGTCATGTCTTCCTCGGAGAATTGTGTGCGGCCAGACGGGTGTGGAGATGTGATGCGGCGACGGCCGATCGGTCAATCGGCGTCGCCGCATCCCGGGTTGCTTACTGCACGATGCCCGGCAGCGAGAGATCGCCGGAGGCAACGTCGAACACATCGGTGACGCACAGCAGCGGTGCGTGGATATTGGCGTTGACCCGAAGCGCCCCCGTGACGCCATCATAGCTCATGGCTTCAAGCTCGACATCGCTGGCGAAGCCGACCGTCACGACGATCTCGGGTCCGTCAAACAGCGGCGTGAAGCCGGGGCTGTCGAGGAAGATCGGCAGGCCCGGCCAGGTGGCGGGAAGCCGTGGGGTTTCGCCTTCGGGAATGTCCCGCACGGCCAGGGCGCCCGGGCCACATGTCTCCGTCGGGACCAGCACGACCCAATGGCTATGCCAGAGCAAGCCATCATTGGCCGGATCGCCATCGCGGTTTTCATCAACCAGCGGCGTATCGTCAAAATCCGGGTGACTGGTGGCGGCAAGCGCCAGAATCCCGGTTCCCGGCTCAAACCCGACCGAGGCCGGATCGAGCGAGGTTGGCCAGACATAGGAATAGACCGGCGCGCCGCCCAGCGCCCCGTTCGGGTCCGGCGCTTCGCCGCCTGCGACGCCATGGGTCGTCATGTGAAAGGTCACCTGGTTGGCATTGCGATGGGCGTGGGCGGCGAGAATATCGAATGCGGCGGTGGCGGTTTCACTGGCCGGCGAGATCACAGCCCCATCCTGGTGCAGTGCATGGCTGGCATGATCGCCGTCGGCGAACGCCGCTGTGCTGCCGATCGAAAGCGCGAGCATGGAAACAATCAGTTTTGTCATCGGGTTTGGCCCCTTGGTTGCGAATTGACGGCTCCGATATACTAGCGAGTCGCTACTATTGCAATAGTAATTTCGACTCGCTATAAAGCGGCATGAACCGAAACGAACGCATACGCGCCCTCATCAACCGCCTCGCGCGCCTCGATGCAGCGCAGACTTGGGACGGAGCGCTCAACCCGGCGCAACGCAGCGCGCTCGACTATCTCGGCCAAGCCAACCGCTTCTCCCGCTCGCCCTCCCACGTCGCCGAATATCTCGGTGCCACGCGCGGCACGGTCTCCCAGACCCTGAAGGCACTCTCACGCAAAGGCTTTGTCAGCGAAGAGCGATCGGCCTCTGACAAGCGCTCGATCTCCTACCAATTGACGGATGCGGGCCGGCAGCTGGCTGACGCGAAATCCCTGTTATCGGCGGCCCTTGTGGGACGCGCCGAGGACGAACTCGTCCTCATGGAAACGGCTTTGCGCGGCTTGCTCGGCGCAGCGGTCAGGGCGAACCAGTCGAAACCCTTCGGCATTTGCCACACCTGCCGCTATTTCAAGCCGCAACAGAGCGGCGGGTTTTGTACCCTGTTGCAGGTCGCACTGAGCTCCGCGGAGACGCAACAGATCTGCCATGAACATGAAACTGCTTGAAGCCTGCACCATTTCCGGCCTGTTCACCGGGTCAGCCCAGGCGCGCTGGCCTGGCAAACCCGCGTCTGCCATCAATAAGTCGGCGGTCCAGCACCCCCGAATGCTGACCCTGACCGGCTTCGAAGGCGATCAACAGGCCGACCTGAAAGTTCATGGTGGCCCCGACAAGGCGGTCCACCACTACGCCGCCGAGCATTATGCCAATTGGCAGGCTGAAGGCCTGATTCCGCCCGGCACGCGTCCGGCAGCCTTCGGCGAGAATATTTCGACCACAGGCCTGACGGAACATAATGTCTGCATTGGCGATATTTTCCGCCTCGGGGAAGCGCTGGTGCAGGTCAGCCAGGGCCGGCAGCCTTGCTGGAAACTGAACGCCCACACCGGTCAGGACCAGATGGCCTTTCTGTTTCAGAAAACCCTGCGCACGGGATGGTATTACCGCGTGCTGGAAACCGGGATGGTGGCCTGTGGCGACGACGTCACCTTAGCCGAACGCCCCCACCCGCAATGGTCTGTCGCACGCGTTACGCACGCCCGGTTGAACCAGCAGGCCGCCAAGCGCGATGCGAATGAATTGGCGAGCCTCGAAGCGCTGGCGCCCGGCTGGCGCAAAGCCTTCGCGATGATCGCCGAGAGAGGCCTCAAGGAAGATACATCCAAACGGCTGGATGCGCCCGGGTCATGATCCGTCCAAAGCTAGCTGGACAGGTGTTGGTGCAGTCCGCCTTCGCCGAGGCTATGGCGGGACATCCTTCGCTCGGATAAGTGGAGGCCTGCCCAGCTGAAGCTCGCGCAGCGAGCGAAGAATGGTGCACCCGACGAGATTCGAACTCATGACCTCTGCCTTCGGAGGGCAGCGCTCTATCCAGCTGAGCTACGGGTGCGCACTATTGGGCAGGCTTACCCGATGCGCTTCACGGGCGCAATCGGCTAGCGCGGGAGCGTTTCAGTTGTCGTCCGGCCCGGCTTGCGCATCCTTGCGCCCGGCCCAAAAACGCGCCGCGGTGACAAGCAGGGCCGTGATGACGGCGCCCATGCCGATCCAGCGGGCGAGATCAATCGGTGCAAACAGGAAGGCGGCAGCATAGGCCACCCCGCCCAACACCAGGGCGAGCCCCATGAAACGCTTGGCGGCCGCCTTGCCGGCGCTGGTCTCGCCGCCGCCGATGCGTTTGGCGACCGCGTTTGAAAACACCGCCAGGATCAGTCCGGTGATGGCCCCGGAGACGCGGCCGGGAAAATCCGGCCCTGCCATCTCAGCATTGGAGGCCCAGACGGCGGCCAGACTTGCGGCGATCAGGCCTAACGCGGTGAGAAGCGAGAATCCGACATTGCGTGTGATCATTGGGGTCTCTCCTGAGGGGCGTCCACGGCGTTGCGGCCAAAGCCGAACGCCTCGGAAAAGCCCAGCAGAGCTTCTTCCAGAACGGACACATTGAGGTGGTAGATGATGGATTTTCCGGACTTCTCGGTCGTCACCAGACCGGCCTGTTTCAGCACGCTGAAATGGGCCGACATGGTCGGTTTGGAGACCGGAAAGGCGGCGGACAATTCTCCGGCCGGACGCGGACCCGCTTTCAGGATCTGCAAGACCCGGCGGCGGGTTGGATCGGCGAGGGCTTTGAAAACATCATTCATGAGTAGACGATTAGCTAATCATCTAATCGTTGTCAAGGCAACAACGCCTCTCAAGGGCTCATCCCCGCAGCAGCACGCCATCAGGGTTCACGCCTGGCCCTTCCGACGCAGCGGATCTGCGCCAGCCGGACACCGGCAATCGAGTCACACGAAGTCACAGCACACCCTTGGCCGACAACCAAGGCGGTGACCGGCGTCACAAACGCAATTTGGTGACACCCGCTGCGCCTACCAGCTGCGGCTGACGCCGACACCGATGACATCGGCGTCGCTGGAGAAGGTCCCAATCAATCGGTCTCCGAACACACCGACTCTATTCAGTGAGGAATCGTCAAGATTGACCCGGTTATAGGCCAAGTCCAAGGTCCAGCCGGGACTGGCATGCCAGGTCGCTCCGAGCGCGTAGACTTGGCGATTCGCATCGGGAATGCGCGGCGTGGGGAAAGCGCTGTTCGTCGGCGTTTCATCAACGGCGAAGCCAGCGCGCAGGGTCCAGGACGGGTTGAGATCATAATCGACGCCCAAGGCATATCTCCAGGTGTCGTGGTAATTCAGAGGTTCAATGCTGTCAGGTTGTGCGGGGTTGGCGAAGACCAAGGTCTGGTTCTTGAGCACCGACCAGTCTGTCCAGACCGCCGACGCGAACACGGAGAGCGCCGGACTGGCGCTCCACCTGGCGCTGAATTCGGCATGGCCCGGCAATTGCAGGGTCGTGCTCGCACTCGTATCGATAAAAGCGCCCCCGGCGGTTAAAAACGCCGCCTGCGGCGGAACCGTAAAGTCGGCCCCCCCTTTCAATGTTGGGCTGAAGCCGGAGCGGTAGTGCGCGCCGAACAGCCAATTGTCTGCCGGGGACCAGGCCAGCCCGAGATTCCAGCCGATATCGAAATCATCGCCGTCGGCCCGCAATGCCCCGTCCGCGCTTTGCGGCAGGAGGCCCAGCGGGACGCAGGTCGCCGGCCCGACGTCAGCCAGGCACAGGGCACCGAAATCGAGCGCACTGCCGATCGTCGCCTTGGCGTAAAGCACGTCGACCCCACCCCCGACCGCGAGGCGATCGGTAATCGCGTAGGACAGCGATGGGCTGATCAGTATCGTCTGCAGCCGGGTTTCGGCGGACTGGTAACGCCCCGGCCAACCGGCATCATATTTGTTGTCGGCATCAAAAGGTGTTGTAAGCGCCAGCCCGAATGCCAGATCATGGCTCACAGGGATGACGGCGTAGAAGGCCGGGACGACGGCATCCTTGAGGAAGCCGTCGGTCGAGCCCCCCAGCGGATTGCCGAACAGGTCGACGGAGCCCGCATCGCGGAACCGGGATGAGATCAAATTACCGGAGAGCGTGCCGGAAACCATCGCCGAGCCAAATCGCGCCATCAGCGCCGGATTGGCAAAGGCGACCGAGGCGTCGGTCGTCTGGCTGGCGAAGCCGGCATTGGCGCGGCCCATATCGGCCGCAGAATATTCATCAACGGAAAAACCGCCCGCCAATGCCAAGGAGGACGTCGACGACATCAACACCAAGGTCGAGGCTAAAACAGAAAGTCGCATGTCATGACCCTCACAATTGCATGGAATGACACCAGAAACATTGCGCCCGAATTGCAGCTCAGGCAAATTTAATCGTGACGTGTAATGCGTCCGGTTCATCACGCCGGCAAGCGACCCGACTGGGCAGGCATCTCATCCGTCAAAACGCGGCAAAAACAGGCGTTTGATGAGATGGCGCGCCGCCGCCCTTAGCCGCCGCCATCATCGCCGCCCGTACCGAAATCGCCGGGATGGCCGTCATGATGATCGTCGCGGCGGCGCTCGGCCTGATCGTGCTGGCTGAGCCCCATCATGCCGACACCGACCCCGTCATCAACGCCGTCAACGCCGCGATTGCGGAAATAGATTTTCGGCCCGTCGCGGGAGAGCCAGCGATAGGTCAGCAGCGACAGGATCGCGCTCCCCAGCACCAGGATCAGCGCGACGCCCCCACCGACCGCGCCATCCGGCTGCATGAAAATGCCAAACAGCCAGGCCAGGAACACAAACATCGGCGCAGCGATCAGCAGCGCGAAAGCTTGCCGGATCCATTTCATCATCGCCTCGACCTCCCCGTCGCACCGGCTCATGGCCGGACACAGGTAGTATCAGCGGCAAAAGGGGCAAAAAGGGGACAATTCGGCAATCCCCTGGAATCCATCAGGCGTCGGCAAGCCAGTCTTCGCTCAGACTCCAGAGCCGCTCGGCGGAGTCGTCGTCGCAGGCGTGCGGGTCAACGCCCATAAAGCGGGCCATGGGAGTGTCCGGAATCGTCACGGCCGCGATGTCGGCGTTTTCGCAATAGACGCCGGGTTTGGACATCAATTTCGGTGATGTTGCAGCCCACAGCGTGGTAGAGGCGCCCTGCTCAGGAGTCTTGAAGCCGGCCTTGGCCAGTTCGGAGGGCTCGCCATCTTCGCCCAACCACCCCAGAGCGATCATTTCTTCCTTGGGCAAATGGCGTTGAAGTGGCGTGAAAATCCCGCCCGGGTGCACGGCAAACGCCAGACCGCCGAATTTTTTCAGGCGCCGGGACAGAGCGTTGGCAAACAGCGCGTTCGCCGTCTTGGCCTGGCCATAGGCCCGCCATTTATCATAGGGCGTGTTTTCAAAATTGATGTCGTCCCAGATGATGTCCGAGATCTTGTGCGCGGTGGATGACAAGGCCACCACACGCGCCGCCGGTGTCTTTTCGATCAGAGAAAACAGACCCCGGCACAACGCGAAATGCCCCATATGGCAAATGCCGAACTGAGATTCCCAACCGGGCCCGACCCGGGATTCCGGACTCGCCATAACGCCGGCATTATTGATCAACAGATCAAGCCGGGGCAGCGTCTCCTGCATCGACGCAGCGAACTGCCGGACCGATGCCAGGTCTGCCAGATCCATCGGCACCGTTGTGATATCGCCCGAAAGCCCGGCCAAGGCCTCCTTCGCTTTTGCCTTGGAGCGGACCGGAACAATGATTTTCGCCCCCTTATTGGCCAAGGCCCGCACCGTTTCCAGTCCAATCCCGCTATAACCGCCCGTGACGATGGCGATTTTTCCAGTCAGATCGATATCCTTCAAGACGTCTGCGGCAGTCGATTTCGCATGAAATCCTGATTGAAGCGGGGCTTGGTCCGAAATTGACATGGTCTTCCTTTTCAAGGCTCGGCGCATTGGGGCGATTGGCATGTCGCCCGCCCATCGACACTGCACCCTGCGCTTACTCGATGGAAGGGCTGACCGCGCCAAGACCGGAGCTGGTGACGGTGCTGGAGTGCTACGGCTCTTGCCCGCTCGAACGTACCGACCATTGACTGAGGCGCCGGACATGAGCCGCGTCAGCCACCAGTCTGGCGCCGGTCACCGGATCGACGTCCGGCGCGTGCACTATTTGCCGATAGCGAATCCAGAGCGTCGCGCCGTCACGTTCAGATTGGACAGAGTAGTGATAGGCAGCCTCATCAATTGTCCGGTCCGGCATCGTGGCGGCCCAATTGTTCCGGGAATCCGGCAGCACCAGTTCAATGCTGGCTTCCTCATTAACCGGAAACCCGAGCCCAAGCGGATAGACCCGGTCGCGCTCGGCTCCCGAATTGACGACATTGCTCAGAAAGGCCGAACCCCTGAGTTCGCGCGTTACGCCGTCCTCATTCAAGCTGAGCGCGTCGGGCAAGCGGAACCGCAATCGCAACACCATGACATTGACATCACGGTCGTCTTCGACGGACGCCGCCTCAAGCAGCTCAACCGAGCCGTAGATGCGATTATAGTGCTCAAGGAGCACATTCTCGATCTCGCCGCGACCTGAGCGGGCCTGACGGACGCGCATCCTGTCAGCACCCCGCCCATGCCCGGTCATCACAAGATCTACGATGGCGCTGCCATCATCAGCAGACAGGTCGAAGCGTTCCTGCGTGCTCGCAAACGGGGCAGCCTCGGGAATCTCCGGCATCCGCACCAGACCTTCGCCCTGACCGCTAATCGGCAGGGCAAAGCCCAGCGAACTTTCGGCCAGCGTATCGAGGTCGCCGCCCTGCTCGGAGACCGTTCCATCAAGCCAGTAGCTCCGGTCGCCGAGATGGGCCCGGACAATAACGTGGTTGAAGGCAAGCTGGTTCGGTTGTCGGTCTGACAACCCGCGACCCAGCGACGTGTTGACCAGCGCCGCCTCGGCCTCAATGCCCAACTCGTCCAGAATGGACAGCAAAAGGAGCGTTTTGGCTTTGCAGTCGCCATAGCGGCGTTCGAGCGTTTGATCCGGCAGGGCAGGGATATAACCGTCAGCTCCGAATGAGGTTGCCAGATAGCGCACATCATCCTGCACGAAGCGGAGTGCCGCCACGAGGCGGGCACCATCGCTGGCATGCGCCGCGCGGATTTGGTCCGCGACTTCAATCACCCCCGCGCTGCGCTGGGGGCGGTAGAAAGGCTCCGACCAAGCTGCAACATCGCGCCAATCTGCGAAACTGGTCAGTGCGAGCTGCGGGCTTTGCCGGACCCAGGCCGGGGCACCGGTTTCCGCTTCAATCGCATCCAACGCGGCCGGGCCAAAACTGTAGGATACGGCGCTCGCCGTCCGGTCAATCTCAACCGGGACTTCAGTCTCCGGTCCCGTGAGCGTCATTTGCACCGGGTCCGACGAGGGCCAGCCTGATCGAAAATAATAGCGTTCTACCGGGACGCCAAAGCCGAGCACTTGGGAAGTGGTGTCATAATGCCCAAGAGCCGGATTCCGGCCAATCCGCGAATACGAAAAGTCGACGACATCCCCGACACGCACGTCGTCGATCCGGACCATGGCCGTCATCCGTCCGTCAAACATCTGGCGCGCCAGCCGTGTCTCCCGTCGGGCGAATTCAATCGTCGTACTGTCGCGCTTGTCGATAGCCTCGCCATCCCGATACACAGTGAAGCCGTGAAAGATGAGCGTCTCAAAACTCGGATCATAAGTAACGGTGGTATTGGCGACGCTGCTCACTCCGCTGGTGGTCATCGCCTGTGACACTATGCGATCATACCAGGTCCGCCCGTTCTCCTGGGCATCATGCTCGCGATGCACGAGGATGTAGCGCACACCGTTTTGGGGTTCGAATTGGTATTCACTCGGATCAGGTGGATTGATCTCGCGGATGAAGGCTGGCTCCGGGCCGAATTGAGCCTCCAACGGCAGGGCCGAGGCAGTCTCAATTTCAGCTGGCTCCGCTGTACCGACACGCCCTGTCTCTCCGCCTTGCGCCTGCCAGGCGATCCACACCCACGGCGCGACAATCAGCGCCAGAATCACACTACGCCGCAACCAAACCCCAACACCACGCATCAACAAGTCCCCCCCATCCGCGAGGACACCACCTTAACGCGCGTGGATCGGGAGTAAACTCTTTAAGGGCCGTTCGAGATCCCGCGACGGTCCCCGCGGTCGCCATTATGACATTCCGCCCTAGGCGTCTTCGCGATGATAGGTCAGTGACAGGAAGACGTCTTCCAGATCGGCTTCCTCGGTGCGCAGATCGGCGATATGGGCGCCGGACGCATGGTAGCGCTCGATCACTTCGGCGACCGAGACAGCGCCAAAATGATAGGAGATCGCCAGCGATCCATCGGGCCGGATTTCTGCATCAAGTCCATCGAGCGAAGCGGGCACGGCGGTCAGGGCCTCGCCGGGTGTGATCACCAGCGTCTTGCGGTCCATCCGCTTGAGCAGGGTTTCCTTGGGCTCGCAGGCGATCACCTTGCCATGATCGATGATGGCGATCTCGTCGCACAATTCCTGGGCTTCTTCGAGATAGTGCGTGGTCAGCACAATGGTGGTGCCATTGGCGTGCAGCTCGCGCACATAATCCCAAAGCTGGCGGCGCAATTCGATATCGACGCCCGCGGTCGGCTCGTCGAGCACCAGAACCGGCGGCGTGTGCACCATCGCCTTGGCGACCAGCAGGCGGCGCTTCATGCCACCGGATAATTGCCGCACGTAGGCGTCGCGCTTGTCGGTCAGACCCAGCACTTCGAGCAATTCATCGGTGCGGCGCTCCTTCTTCGGTACACCATAAAAGCCCGCCATCAATTCGAGCGTCTCATAAGGGGTGAAGAAGACGTCGGCGCTGATTTCCTGCGGCACAACACCGATCGCAGCCCGCGCGGCGCGGCTGTCCTGGTCGATATCAACGCCCCAGGTGCGCGCTGTGCCGCTGGTCTTGTTGGTCAGGCCGGCAAAGATATTGATGAAGGTCGACTTGCCAGCACCATTCGGCCCCAGCAGTCCAAAAAAGGAGCCGCGCTTGACCTTGAGGTCGATCCCCTTGAGCGCTTCCTTGTCGGCGGTCTTGCCGCCGCCATGATAGGTTTTGCGCAAATCGACCGCTTCAAGCGCGTATTCTGGCAGTTTTTTTGTGTCGGACATGTCGCCTCGGAATTGACGGCCAAGTTAGGAAGGCCATAACTAGGCATCCTCCAACCCGCTGTCCATGAGGGCTGATGCATGGCCGACGCCGCAAATACAATTCCACCCTCCGAAATCATCCCGGTCACCGGCCACCGCATTGCCTGTGATGGCGGTGGCGGCGCGCTCGGTCATCCACGGGTTTTCCTCGAAATGGGCCAAGACGATTTCGTCGAATGCCCCTATTGTGACCGCCGCTTCGTCAAGGCGGGCTCGGCACAAGACCCGAAAGCCTGATCATCCACTCACGCAGAGCTGAGACGTAACCGTCTGGGGAGGCGCTGCATGGCCATGATGTCGAGCCGGAAGACCGGTCTGATCACCGGGATTGTGCTGGCGATTGGCCTGCAATTCATGCCCGTTCCCGACGGCCTCAGCCGCGAAGCCTGGCTACTGGCCTCGCTGGGACTGATGATGGCCGCCTGGTGGGCAACCGAAGCGATTCCAATCGCCGCCACCGCGCTGATCCCGATTGCCATTTTCCCACTGCTCAACATCACCACGACCGGCGGTGCCACAGCACCCTATGCCAGCCCGATCGTGATGCTGCTGCTGGGCGGTTTCATCGTCGCGCTCTCCATCGAGAAATGGAATCTCCACACCCGGATCGCACTGAATATCGTCGCCAAATTCGGCGGTCATCCGGCAGCCCTGATCGGCGGCTTCATGCTCGCCTCGGCCCTGCTCTCAATGTGGATTTCCAACACCGCCACCACTTTGATGATGATCCCGATTGCCCTGCGCGTGGCGCAGGAGGTCGAGCATGAGGGTGTCACCTCGAAATATTTCGCGCCGGCGCTGGCGCTTGGTGTTGCCTATGCGGCTTCGATTGGCGGCATGGGGACGCCGGTAGGCAGCCCGACCAATCTCATCGCCGTCGGCTATCTGCGCAATGAATTCGGTCACACGCTCGATTTCGCGAGCTGGATGGGCATGGGCCTGCCCGCCGTGCTGCTGATGATTCCGGTCGGCTGGTTCGTGCTGACGCGGCTGAGCTTCAATCTCAAGGGCGCCGGGGAGAGCACAGCTGCCGAAGCCATGGTCGAGCGCGAGCTAGCCGGGCTGGGCAAAATGACTGCACCGGAGATCCGCGTTGCCGCCCTGTTCGGCACCGTCGCCCTGTTATGGATGGGCCGCTCCTTGCCGGCGGAACTCCTCACCTGGACGCCTTTCTTCTCAGGCGAAGGATGGAATTGGGGCTGGAATCCCCTGCTCGCCTGGCTGACCGGCACGCTCGACATCCCGGTATCGATCCAGATGACCGACACCCAGATCGCCGTGATGGGCGCACTGGCGACCTTCCTGGTCCCGGCCGGCAAGACCGGCGAGGCACGCGGCGAAGCGCTGATGAATTGGGACGGGCTCGCCCGCCTGCCCTGGAATGTGGTGATCCTGTTCGGCGGCGGTCTCTCGCTGGCGGCAGCCCTGTCTTCGACAGGTCTGGCCGACTGGCTGGGCGGGCAATTGACCTTCCTCGCCGACTGGCCAACGCCGCTCCTGATCCTGATCGTCGTCGCCACCGTCGTTTTCCTGACCGAGCTGACCAGTAATGTCGCCACCACAACAGCCTTCCTGCCCGTGCTCGGCGTCCTCGCCATCAGCGCCGGCGTCGCTCCGGAACAACTCGTCCTGCCCGTTGCGATAGCCGCCTCAACCGCCTTCATGCTCCCCGTCGCGACAGCGCCGAACGCCATCGTCTACGCCTCCGGCGCCGTCACCCAAGGCCAGATGATCAAGGCCGGCTTCAAGCTCAACCTGTTCGCGATTGTGATCATTACGGTGATCGGGATCGTGGCGGGACAGTTGGGGTTTGGGGGTTAATCGGGGTCTGGGAAGAGACGGTTTCCCTGCAGGATGCGCTCGATGCGCAAGGCACCATCGGCAACACGATAGAAGATCAGATATCGCCCGTGCGGCTGGCCACGTATCCCCTCGCCGAGGTCGGGCCGAAGGGGAGCCGCTTCAGGGAAGACCGACAGTCGGGCGCAAGCGCTCCGAAGTTCCGCGATAAAACTCATAGCTCTCAACGGATTGTCGAGCGCGATGTAGTCGCCGATTTCCTCGAGGTCCACCTCGGCCCTATCCGAGAAAACCAGTCTCACAGCAAACCCTGATCCTTCGCCATTTGCTCATACTTGGCCGTAAGCCGGTCAAACACCTCCTCAGCCGGTATCCCCGGCCCGCTTTCCGCGCCCAGCCTGACCGCCTCACGCAATTCCTCCAGCTCGGAGAGAAATTTCGTCTCGCGTTCCTCAACCATGCGCAGCCCGTCGCGCAGGATTTCGCTCTTGGAATTATAGCGCCCCGACTGGATCAACTCGGTCATCATCGCCTCGAAACGCGGACCAAGGGCATAGCTGCTGGGCATGAGACTCTCTCCATCGCAAGAGCGGATGGATAATTATTATCACACGTGGCGCCCGGGGACACAATTTTTCGGGTGTCCCTCCAGGAATTTCCCGTCAGAACGGCGACCCGGCCGTCCCGCCTGGAACGCACGCCAGACGAGGCGGCACACCGTATTCGGCATACTCGCGGCTGGCGGCCGTCGCGGTCGACGGGTTGGTGCCGCTATCCTGTAGACAGGCATCCACCGCCTCTTCCCGCTGGCCGAGCATGCCGAGCGCACGGCATTCCCACTGGCCCGACGTGGAGATGGTCGACATCCACGGCGCCCCGTCAGCTCCCAAAACATCATCGATATTTTCCCGGAAAGGCTCGGCGCGAAGCTGGTCCACCAGTTCAGTCAGGGTGGCGTCCGCCCGGTCACATTCGCCGAGCATGGCCTGCGCCTGCGCTTCGGAGACTTGCCGCGAGGCGGCGCATTCCCGCACTTCGAGACAATAGGCGGGGGCCGGTTCTCGCAGCCAATCCAGCACGGCATCGGGTCGCTGCGCCGCGAGATAGATGTAGAGTTTCAGCTCATCCAGACGCCGCTTGGCCGAGCCCGACCAACGAATGGTGTCGAGATTTTCAACGACCGCAATGGCCTCGACGTTGCGGCCACGGCTCACAAGCATCGACAGGTAGACGGAGACCGCCAGATCAGGTTGCGCCAGACGCGGCGCCTGCCGGCCAGTGACCAGTTCGGTGAGCTCGCGCGCCGCGTCGAGATCATTCGCCTGCACGAAGACATAGCTGGCCTCGCTCACCGTGTTGTCGGTCGGCGCACGCAGCACGGTCTCTCGCATCAAATCCGCAGCCGGGCCGAAGAAGCCCAGATCACGCCAGGCCCGGGCGCGCGTCTGCTGGCCGGAGAACAGAAGATCCGGATCGGAGGTTTTTGATCGCGCCCAGTAGGACAGGCCCAGTGCGATCACTGGTGCCTCGCCCCAGCGGGCAGCACGCTCCGTCAATTCCAGGGCTGAGGGTGTGAAGCCACTCGAGCCCGTCGCGTGCAAAGCCGTGTCGGCGGCAATGAAGGCGGCCAACGCCACCGCCACGGCAATGGCGCCTCGTATCCAGACCCGCATAACCACTCCGCTACCCGTAAAGATTGCGCGATCAAATCCCAACGTCGAGAGTTTGACAAGCAAGAGCGCCCTCCGCCGCAACTCCCCCATGACCTGCGCCCCGCGCCGCGCTAGTCTGCGCCAACGCGAATCCCGAGGACTTTCCCATGGCCGTTCACAGACCCGTCGATGCCTCCAGCCATGTCTATCTGATCGACGGGTCGGGCTATATTTTCCGCGCCTATCATGCCCTGCCGCCACTGACGCGCTCCGACGGGACTCCGGTCGGGGCAGTACAGGGCTTTTGCAACATGTTGTGGAAGCTCTTGGAAGACATCAATACTGGCGAGAAACCGACCCATCTGGCGGTGATTTTCGACCATTCCGGCAAGACTTTCCGCAATGATCTCTACCCGCTCTACAAGGCCCACCGCCCGCCAGCGCCGGAAGATCTCGTGCCGCAATTCGCTTTGATCCGCGAAGCGACGCGGGCCTTTGGCGCGCCCTCGGTCGAGATGGAGAATTACGAGGCCGATGATCTGATCGCCACCTATGCCCGCCAGGCCGAGGCCAAGGGTGCGCGGGTTTCGATTGTCTCCTCCGACAAGGATCTGATGCAGCTGGTCTCCGACCGCATCTCCATGCTCGACACGATGAAGAACAAGCGCATCGATGCCGATGGTGTGTTCGAGAAATTCGGCGTCGGACCGGACAGGGTGATCGATGTCCAGGCCTTGGCCGGCGATAGCGCCGACAATGTACCCGGCGTGCCCGGAATCGGCATTAAGACGGCGGCGCTCTTGATCAATGAATATGGCGATCTCGACACGCTGCTCGAACGCGCCGGCGAGATCAAACAGAATGCCCGCCGCGAAAAACTCCTCGCCCATGGCGATGATGCCCGCATGTCACGCACGCTGGTGACGCTCGATTGCGACACCCCGCTCAATGCCCAGCTCGACGAGTTCGGCATCACCGATCCCGACGCCGAACCTCTGGTCACTTTCCTGAAATCGATGGAATTCCGCACCTTCACCCGCAAGGTGGAAGAGACACTGGGCGGGCCCGCCGCTGACGAGACCGGCTCGGCAACGGCCCCGATTGACCGCTCACAATATGAGTGCGTCACCACGATGGCCCAGCTCAATGACTGGATCGAGCGCTGCCATACCGCCGGCGTGATCGCCGTTGATACCGAGACCGATGCGCTCTCTTCCAGTGCCGCCGGCCTGGTCGGGATATCGATGGCCACAGCGCCCGGCAAGGCCTGCTATATCCCGCTCGCCCATATCGACCCGGCCGCGACCGGAGATATGTTCGACACCGGCAAGGCACCGGAGCAATTGCCGATGCAGGCCGCGCTCGATGCGCTCAAACCGCTCTTCGAGTCCCCTGCAGTTCTCAAAATCGGCCAGAACTTCAAATACGATCTCGGCGTGCTGACCCGCTATGGCATCGACGTCGCGCCAATCGACGACACCATGCTGATCTCCTATGTGATGGATGCCGGCCTGCACGGCCATGGCATGGACGCGCTCGCCGAAATGCATCTCGGCCACACCTGCGTCCCCTTCAAGGAAGTGTGCGGCAGCGGCAAGAACCAGATCTCCTTCGACAAGGTGCCGCTCGACAAGGCCACGGAATACGCCGCCGAAGACGCCGACGTCACCCTGCGCCTGTGGGAAATTCTCAAACCAGCCCTGATCGCCAAGAAGAAGGCCACCGTCTACGAAACCCTCGAACGCCCTATGCCCGCCGTGCTCTCGGCGATGGAGAATTGCGGCGTCAAGGTCGATCCCGACCAGCTCAAACGCCTGTCCTCGGAATTCGCCCAGAAAATGGCCGGTGCCGAGGCCGCGGCCCATGAGGCCGCCGGGCGCTCCTTCAACGTCGCCAGTCCCAAGCAATTGGGCGAGATCCTGTTTGACGAGATGGGTCTGCCGGGCGGCAAGAAAACCAAGACCGGCGCTTGGTCAACCGACGCTGCCGTACTCGACGAACTCGCCGCCAGCGGCCATCCCCTGCCGGTGGCGCTGCTGGAATACCGCCAGTTCGCCAAGCTGAAATCGACCTATGCCGACGCGCTGTTCGCCGCGATCAATCCGAAAACCGGCCGGGTCCACACCTCCTATTCCCTCGCCGCGACCACCACCGGCCGCCTCTCCTCCAACGAGCCCAATCTGCAAAACATCCCGATCCGCACCGAGGAAGGCCGCCGCATCCGCGAAGTCTTCATCGCCGAGCCGGGCAATGTCCTGGTCGCCGCCGACTATTCCCAGATCGAGCTGCGCCTGCTGGCAGAAGTCGCCGAAGTCGACACGCTCAAGGAGGCCTTCCGCACCGGCGCCGACATCCACGCCATGACCGCGTCGGAAGTGTTTGGCGTGCCGATTGAGGGCATGGACCCGATGGTGCGGCGCAAGGCCAAGGCGATCAATTTCGGCGTCATCTACGGCATTTCCGCCTTCGGTCTCGCCAATCAGATCAATGTTTCACGTGAAGAGGCGAAGAATTTCATCAACGCCTATTTCGAGAAATTCCCCGGCATCATGGCCTATATGGACAAGATGAAGGAGGAGGTGAAAGCCCGCGGCTATGTCGAAACCATCTTCGGCCGCCGCTGCCACTTCCCGTCCATCACCGACAAGAACCCCAATATGCGCCAGTTCGCCGAACGCCAGGCCATCAACGCCCCGCTACAGGGCGCCGCCGCCGACATCATCCGCCGCGCCATGATCCGCATGCCCGACGCCATCGCCCGCGCCAATCTCGACGCCCGCATGCTCTTGCAAGTCCACGACGAACTCATCTTCGAAGTGCCTGAGGCCCAGGCCGAGGACATGATCGCGCTGGCGAAGAAGGTGATGAGCGAGGCCTGCCGCCCGGCGCTTGAGCTCAGCGTGCCGCTGGATGTGGATGCGAAGGCCGGAAGGACGTGGGGCGAGGCGCACTGACGTCATAACTCTTTAAAAATCAAATTCTTGTCATCCCTGACGGATGCCCCGCGAATGCGGGGCGCAGATCAGGGACCCAGACGCCCGGCGCTTGGTTTTTCAATCAGAAGCCCGGGCACAAGCTCCCAATTCCCAGCGGCCAGCGCGGGCACTCACCTCAGAAATTTGAGCGTCTGGGTCCCCGATCTCCGCCCCCGATCAAGTCGGGGGCATCCGTCGGGGATGACAACGCGTTTGTTTTTTGAAGGGAAATGCGAACCCCACCGGGGGACGCCGCCCCAAACCATCCCGCTATCGCGCGCCTACTCCCGCGCCTAAACCGCTGCAAACATCAGCGCGGGGACACGCAGAATGAGCACCGACACGACCGAACGCCGCAAGGCTTGGACCACGATTGCCATCTTTCTGGTCATCGTCACGGCGTTGAGCGCCGTGTTTCACTACGCCATCGTCAATCTCAACCCGACCAGCCTCTATGTCGGGCCGCTGATGTGGTGTCCGGCGCTGGCTGCGTTTGCGACGCTGGCGATCCGGGGGCGGCCGCTCTCGTCGCTGCCATGGCGATGGGGCAAATGGCGTTTCAATATCGGCGCCTTCGCCATGCCGATCCTTTATGTTTCAGTCGCCTATGGCCTGATCTGGGGTTTCGGGCTGGGCGGGTTTCCCAATCCGGAAACCTTGGCCGAATGGGCCGGCGAGACCGGGCTCTCGGTCTCAACGCCGGTATTGATCGCGGTGATGGTGGTGCTGATCGGGACGATTGACTGTATCCGGGCGGCGAGCACGATTGTCGGCGAGGAGATTGGCTGGCGCGGCTTCTTCGTCTGGGAATTGCGCAAGGTGATGCCGTTTGGCGCCGTTGCCCTGTTCAGCGGCGTCATCTGGGCCTTCTGGCACTGGCCAATCGTGGTGTTTTACGGCGGCGGCGAGGCTTGGCTGCAGATGTCGGCCTTCACGGTGATGATGACCTATTTCACCTTCAAATCCGGCAGCCTGTGGCCAGCGGTGATGTTTCACGCCGCTCACAATGTCTATTTCGACAAACTGTTCAATCCACTCACCACCGACACCGGCAATACCGCCCTGTGGACTGGCGAATACGGGCTGATGATCCCGGCGGTGACGACGGTTCTGGCGGTAATTTTCTGGCGCAAGGCCAAGGCGGAGGGGCTTTAGGGGCGGGTTTGGCCGCCCCGCTTATCCACCCCGGCACCGATGCGCTTACACTGATCGCGGATCATGACAGGAAATGTACGCTCACGGGCCGGGCATCATGCGTGGAAAGCGGGCAAAACCTGAAAAATTGACGCCGGAGAACAACGAAACCAGGCCAACAGATTGAAAAATAACATATTTTCATAAATCCGCGGCAAATAGAGGCGCAAACCAGGGGGCAATGACCGGACTATCAATGACAGACCAGTGACATACCAATGGCACACTAACAGGCACTCAGCAGGCACCTGACGCGCGACCGGAACGGATCAGGCGTCGACTTCCGCTTCCAGCGCGTGTTCCTGGATGAATTCACGCCGCGGCTCGACGACATCGCCCATCAGCTTGGTGAAGAGCTCGTCAGCGAGATCGGCACGGGTGACCGAGACTTGCAGCAGGGTGCGCACATTCGGATCGAGCGTGGTTTCCCAGAGCTGTTCCGGATTCATCTCGCCCAGACCCTTATAGCGCTGGACTTTCATGCCCTTGGAGCCGGCCGTCACGACCGCATCGACCAATTGTGTCGGGCTGAAAGTGGTCACCGGTCCGCTCTTCGAGGTGAAGACGGCAGGGCCGATATAGACATCGGCAATCGCCAAGGCCCGCTCCGACAGACGTCGGGCATCGGGGCTTTCGCGCAGCGGCGCATTGAGCACCACCGTCTCGGTGACGCCGCGAACTTCGCGGCTAAACACCAGATTATGATCAGCATTCAGTTCGCCAACCCAGGTATTTTCGCCCTCATCAGCAAAGCCGTTGAGGCGCTGGGCCGCCGATTCAATCGCCTCGGATGTTGGCTCGGCAACCAGGGCGCCCGACAGGGCCGCCGCTTCCAGCGCAAAGCCGGGCGCGCGCAGCTGCAGCCGGTCGACCGAAGCCTTCACGGCCCGCGCCGTGCCAACCCGGTCAGCCAGATCGGCGCCGGTGATAACCTCGCCATTGGCCAAGCGCAGATCGGCTTCACTGGTGCCTTCCTCGATCAGATAGGCATCCATCTCGGCCTGGTCTTTGACATAGCGTTCCGAGCGGCCCTTGGTGATTTTATATAGCGGCGGCTGGGCGATATAGAGATGGCCGCGATCGATCAGCTCAGGCATTTGCCGATAGAAAAACGTCAACAAAAGCGTGCGGATATGCGCGCCGTCGACATCAGCATCGGTCATGATGATGACTTTGTGGTAGCGCAGCTTGTCGTAATTGATCTGGTCACGGCCAATCCCGGTCCCGAGCGCCGTGATCAGGGTTCCGACCTGGTCGGAGCCGAGCATGCGGTCAAAACGGGCGCGTTCGACATTGAGGATTTTACCGCGCAGCGGCAGCACGGCCTGATTGCCCCGATGCCGGCCCTGCTTGGCAGAACCACCAGCTGAGTCGCCCTCGACGATGAAGATTTCAGACTTGGCCGGATCCTTTTCCTGGCAATCGGCAAGCTTGCCGGGCAGGGAAGAGATTTCCAGCGCCGATTTGCGCCGTGTCAGCTCACGCGCCTTGCGCGCGGCTTCGCGGGCAGCGGCCGCCTCGATGATTTTGCCAACGATTTGCTTGGCTTCAATCGGATGTTCCTCGAACCATTCCGACAGCGCTTCGCCGACAATGCCTTCAACGGCCGGGCGCACTTCGGACGAGACCAGCTTGTCCTTGGTCTGAGAGGAGAATTTCGGGTCTGGCACCTTGGCCGACAGCACGCAGGTCAGGCCTTCGCGGGCATCATCGCCGGTGATGGAGATCTTCGCCTTCGCCGCCAGGCCGGATGAGGCCGCATAGCTGTTGACGATACGCGTCAACGCACCGCGGAATCCGGCCAAATGGGTGCCGCCATCGCGTTGCGGGATGTTGTTGGTGAAGCACAAGACATTCTCGTGATAGCTGTCATTCCACTCCAGCGCCGCCTCAACCATCACGCCATCGCGCTCGCCCTGGATCAGGACCGGAACGGGGAAGAGCGGAGTCTTGGTGCGGTCGAGATGGCTGACGAAAGCGGCGACGCCGCCCTCATAGACCATGGTGTCAGACCAGACCTCATCCTGACGCTCATCGCGCAGGGTGATCTTGACTCCCGAATTGAGGAAGGCGAGCTCGCGCAGCCGGTGCTGCAGCGTGTCGCGATCAAACTCGGTCATGGTGAAAGTGAGTTCGGACGGCATGAAGCGGACTTCGGTGCCGGTCTTGCCCGGTTCGACATCGCCGATCACCTTGAGATCTTCATCGGCCACGCCATGCTGGAAACGCATATGGTGGGCCTTGCCCTTGCGCCAGATCGTCAGATCCATCCACACAGACAGCGCGTTGACGACCGAGACGCCAACCCCGTGCAGGCCGCCGGAGACCTTGTAGGAATTCTGGTCGAACTTACCGCCGGCGTGCAATTGGGTCATGATGACCTGCGCCGCCGACATGCCTTCGCCCTTGTGGATATCCGTCGGGATGCCGCGTCCGTCGTCGCGTACGCTGGCCGAACCGTCGGCATGCAAGGTCACCAAAACCTCGGAACAATGGCCCGCCAAAGCTTCGTCGATCGCGTTGTCGACGACTTCATAGACCATGTGGTGCAGGCCCGAACCGTCATCGGTGTCGCCGATATACATGCCAGGGCGTTTACGGACGGCGTCGAGGCCTTTGAGGACCTTGATCGACTCGGCGTCGTATTCTTGATTCGCTTGTTCGCTCATGGCTTTGTTGTACCGCACACCCAGCCCCGTGGCCATACGCGCGCGCACGCGTGAGTCTTCTGTCAGCGCAGCAAAAGCACGACCGCAATTGCTAGCATGACGCTACCGGTGAGAATGTCTGCACCGCGCCGCACGGAAGGCGTTTTCAGCCACTCACGCGCCTTGTGGGCGGCGCCGATATAAGCCCCGGCCGTTGGCACGGCGAGCGCGATCATGATCCCCAGCATCAGCGCATAAACCGGCGGCGTGATCGCCTCGAGCGGGATAAAGGCCGGCACCAGGGTGAGGTAGAAAATGATCGGCTTGGGATTGGAGAGCGGCATCGCCAAGCCAGCCAGATAGGTCCCGGCCCAGCCGCGCTTGGAACCGGCAGCAAAGACCGGCTTGGGCCGCGCTCCGGTCCAGGCGCTCCAATAGGCCGTGCCCGCCATCCAGAGCAGATAACCGGCACCGACCAGCTTGGCGACCAGCCACACCGTCCCCAGCTGCTGCGCCACCGCTGACAGACCGGTGACGGCAAGGGTGAACCAGAAAATATCGCCGGTCAGAATGCCCACCCCATACATCGCGGCATGCCAAGGCCCGGCATCAAGCGTGCGCGCGATCATCGCGGCAATGCCGGGGCCTGGCGTGACGAACAGGATCAGCAGGGCACCAGCGAACAGAAGGAGATTATCGAGCGTCATGCGCCTGCCACGCCCGTGTCAGAATTTGAAATTCGGCAGGGAGTGGAACGCAGTCCGCAGAGCCTCGCTCCAGCCTGAGGATATTTCATTGAAATAGGCATCGTCCTGGTCGATGCGGCGCTCCTTGCCAACCTGCAGGCTGTCGAGCTGATAGATCTGCAAATCGAGCGGCATGCCGACGGAGAGATTGGCCTTGAGCGTGGAGTCGAAGGACAGGATCAGGAGCTTCGCGGCATCCTCAAACGACATGTCGCGGTCATAGGCCCGCAGCAAGATCGGACGGCCATACTTGGTCTCACCGGTCTGGAAGAACGGGGTGTCATCACTGGCCTCGATGAAATTCCCTTCCGGGTAGACGAGAAAAAGTCGCGGCTCCATACCAGCGATCTGACCGCCAATGATCAATGTCGCACCGAATTGCGATTCCGCCGTTGGCGCTTCACCCGCCTGGCTGCGGACCAGCTCACTCAGCGTTTCCCCGACCAGCGTCGCGACCTGGAACATGGTCGCCGCTTCCAGGATGCTCGGCTTGCGATCAGCCGGCACTTTGGACCGTTCGTCGAGCAGGCTGACCACAGCCTGGGTCGTCGCCAGATTGCCGGCCGTCATAATCGTGATCACGCGCTCGCCCGGCGTCGACCAGGTGAACATCTTGCGGAACACCGACACATTGTCGATGCCCGCATTGGTCCGCGAGTCGGACATGAAAATAAGGCCGCGATCAAGGCGCATGCCAACGCAATAAGTCATGCAATCACACTCCGGTCCGATGTCGGCGCAAGCGTTACTGCTGTACTTGCAGGGACACAATCATCGATTCCGTTCCGCCGCCAAACACCACGCCGGAAACCGGGGCCGCTTCGCGATAATCGAGGCCCGTCGCGATACGAACATAGCGTTCATCCGGCGCGATGCAGTTGGAGACATCAAACCCGACCCAGCCGAGGCCCTCGATATGCGCCTCGGCCCAGGCGTGGCTCGCTTCCTGATCGACCCGGTCGTCCATCATCAGATAGCCGCTGACATAGCGGGCGGGATATCCGAGCTCGCGGGCTGCTGCGATGAAGACCTGGGCGTGATCCTGGCAGACGCCGGAGCCGGCACCGAGGGATTCTTCCGCTGTCGTGGCCGAATGGGTCCCCTGCGTGCTGTAGGGCATGACCGCAGTGATGGCCTTCGACAGCACGTGGAGTTGTTCGATCGGCTCGTGCTTGGCCTTGACCAGAGGCTTGATCAGGGCGGCGATACCGGCACCAGGCCGGGTCAATGCCGTTTCACGAAGGAAATACCAGAGCGGCGTAAAGCCTGCGTGCGGTCCGAACACGCCGGCACTGTCGCGGGTCTCGACATCGCCCTCGCAACGGATCGAGACCGTTCGCGCGTCGGGATCGACACTGATGAGGTCGACAAGATTCTGGTGTTGGTCGCGGAATGCGACCTCCTCGCGCCCACCATCAATCGCAACCGTCCAACGGCTCACGGTTTGCGTCGCCGACGTATCGGGCCGCAGTCGCACCTGCTGCAGTCCGTAAGGGACCGGATCGCGATAGTCATACCGGGTTGTATGGGAGATTTTCAGACGCATGGGCTCACTCCTGAAATCTGTAATCGCGCTCGATTTGAGTCGCGAGAGAATTGTTTTGTTCCAGGAAGTTGACGAGAAACTCGTGCAGCCCGATCTTGAAAATCTGGTCCACACTTTGGCCGCGTAACGTCGTGGTCATAACCTCTGCCATTTCCAGGCACGGCGTGCGTTCGCCATACTGGTCCGCCAGCAAGGCAAGATTACCGCGCATTTTCTCGCAGCAATAAATCAGCGAACGCGGCATTTGCGGGTCGCGGATCAGGAAATCAGCAATGTCGAGCGGACTGGTTTCGCCGCCATGTATCCAGTGAAAGGCACTTTCAGCCGAAGCCGAGCGCAGGATGGTTTCCCACTGCACATTGTCGAGCGAGGAGCCGACATAGGAGGTGGATGGCAGCAGGACATAATATTTCACGTCGAGGATTCGGGCCATATTGTCCGCGCGCTCGGAAAATGTCCCCAGACGGCAGAAACGATAACCATCATTGCGCAGCTTGGTTCCGTGAAGGGCGGCGCGGACCAGCGCGCTTTGCTGGCGGATGCAGGCGAGCACACTGGGCAGCTCGCTCGTCGCCACCGGTTTGGCCAAACGCTCCTTGAGGATCAGCCATCCCCCATTGATCGCCTCCCACACTTCGCGCGTCAGTGCCGTGCGGACCATGCGGGCATTGTTGCGCGCATTCTCCATAATCGACATGACGCTCGAGGCGTTCGTGCGATTTCGGAGCAGAAAATCGAGCACATTGGCGGTGTCGTAATTATCGTAATGCTCAAGATAAGCCTGCGAACACCCCGCAGTCATGATGATCGATGCCCACTCATTATCATTCCCCGCCGCACGCGTCAGGGACATCCGAAACCCCGCTTCGACGAGCCGGGTCGTGTTTTCGCTGCGTTCCAGATGGCGGAACATCCAGAACAGGCCAGAGGCTGTTTTTCCAAGCATATTCAGTCCTCCAATACCCAAGTGTCTTTGGTGCCGCCGCCCTGGCTGGAATTCACCACCAGGGAGCCCTCCTTCATCGCCACACGGGTCAGCCCGCCCGGCGTGATGTCGATACGGTCGGGGGACACCATCACGAATGGACGCAAATCGACATGGCGCGGTGCCAGCCCGGCCTTGGTCAGGACGGGAACCGTCGACAGCGCCAGTGTCGGCTGGGCGATATAGGCCGCGGGGCGCGCCTTCAGCTTGCGCGCAAACGCCGTGATCTCGGCCTTGCTGGCAGCGGGACCGACCAGCATGCCATAGCCACCCGAACCGTGGACCTCCTTGACGACCAGCTCGGCCAAGTGCTCAAGCACATAAGCGAGTGAGTCCGGTTCGGAACAGCGCCATGTCGGGACGTTTTTCAAAATCGCACTCTCGCCGGTATAAAATTCAATGATGTCGGGCATGTAGGAATACACGGCCTTGTCATCGGCGACGCCGGTGCCCGGCGCATTGACGATCGTGATGCCCCCAGCGCGATAGACGTCCATGATGCCCGGCACGCCCAGCAGCGAATCCGGTCGGAAATTCAGCGGGTCGAGGTAATCGTCATCGACGCGCCGGTAGAGGATGTCGATTGGGGTATAGCCTTGTGTCGTCCGCATCGCGACGCGACCGTTGATGACACGAAGGTCATGCCCCTCAACAAGTTCGGCACCCATTTGTTCAGCCAAAAACGCGTGCTCGAAATAGGCTGAGTTGTGCAGGCCCGGAGTCAGAACAGCGACGACCGGCCGGCCCTCGCAAACGGGTGGAGCGCTCTTGGACAGGGAGCGACGCAAGAGCGTGGGATAATTGCTCACCGAGCGGACGCAGATTTTCGAGAACAGCTCGGGAAACATGTTGAGCATGGTTTCCCGGTTTTCCAGCATATAGGACACGCCAGACGGCGTGCGGGCATTGTCTTCCAGAACGAAAAACTCATTCTTTCCCGTCCGCACCAGATCGACGCCGACGATGTGAGTATAGACGCCCCCCGGCGGTTTTACGCCGAACATCTTCGGCAGAAACGCGTCATTATTGGCGATCAGGCTGGCCGGAATTCGGCCGGCCCGGATGATTTCCTGGTCGTGATAGATGTCATACAAAAAGGCATTGATCGCCCGCACCCGCTGCTCGATCCCCTTCGTCAGCCGGGCCCATTCACGCGCTGAAATGATACGGGGAACGAGATCAAACGGGATCAATCGCTCATCGCCCGCCGACCGGCCATAAACATTGAAGGTGATGCCGGTGCGCCGGAAGAAAGCCTCGGCTTCGCGCGCCTTGCGGCGAAGCGCCGGTCCCTCCATCGTTGCCATCCACGCGGCATAATCTGCATAAGGTTCGTGGGGCTGGCCGTCGGCATCCAGCATCTCATCAAAAAACATAGACGATCTCCGTTCCTCGCGCGCGGTCCCGGGCGGTCAATGCCGCATCACGCCAAATCCCTGTAATGCGCCAGTGCCTGGACAAGCCGCGCAGTGCTCAAACGAACGGGGTCGGCTGCCGGATGGGTGTTCCGGACAGACATAATCAAGGCAAGCCTATTGCCTCGAAGGCAGGATCGTTCGATTGCGGGGTGAAATTCTCTGAGGTGCCGTGGCACCGATCTCTCCATAACCCCGGAGCGTGGCAAATTATTACCCGATATGGGCTTTTCAGGCAAGGCTTGACCTGCTCAAGAGGTTTTTTCGATGATCGAGGGACGTGGCTAGCCGCGATCCGGAAACACGCTCGCACCCTCGACGCGCAGGTATTGAGCGCCATCGCCAAACGGCTCGAACAACACCCGCTCGACCCCCGTCAACCAAGCCTGTGAGCCGGTTGCGAGGATCTCGCGCGCCAGACCCTCACGCCTTGTCGCGTCGAGATGGGCACAGGCCTCATCGAACAATAAGAGCGGCGCGATCGCATTGCGCTGCGCCAACACACGCGCCTGCGCCAACGCGAGGGTCAGGATCAGGGCCTTCTGCTCGCCAGTCGAGCAATCGCCCGCCGGTTGATCCTTGTCACGATGGCGGGTCACCAGTTCGGTCCGGTGCGGACCCCGCGTCAAGGTGCGCCCAACGGCGCCGTCGCGGCTGCGCCCGTCGCGCAAGGCCCGGACAAACCTGTCCTCCGCATCGGGCACCGAAACGCCCGACGCCAGATCGGATTCGACAGCGCCGTCCAAGGCAAGATCGGCCTGTGGGAAGGCACCTTCGGGGCGCGCATCGATTTCAGCCTGCAGCCGGATCAGCGCCTCCAGCCGCGCTGCCGCAACGGCGACCCCGTGTCCGGCCATTTCAGTCTCCAGCGCATCGACCCAGACCGGATCGGCGCGCCCATCATCGAGCAGGCGCTGACGCCGGACCCTTGTCTTCTCATAGGCCGTCGCGGCTTCGGCGTGGGCCGGATCGGCGGCATAGACCAGCCGGTCGAAGAATTTCAGCCGATCAGCGCGTGGACCCGCGAACAGCCGGTCTTGGGCTGGTGTCAACCAGATCATCGGGATCAGGCGCGACAGCTCGACCTGTTGGGCTGGGTCGCCATCAATACGGGTTTCACGCCGGCCGCCAGCGCGCGCGCCAACCCCGAGTTTGAAATCGCCGGAAAACGTCTCAATTTCAGCAAACACGCCCCAGGCCGGCGCGGATACCCCATCCAGCTTTCGCGCGACGCCATCGGCGCCAGCCGAGCGCAGGCCGCGCCCGGGCGCCAGAAACGACAGGGCTTCAAGCAAATTGGTCTTGCCCGAGCCATTCTCGCCATACAGCGCGACAGGGCGTGCATCGATTTCAAGGTCGAGGGCCGGATAGCAGCGAAAATCGGTAAGCCGCAAACGACGAACCGCCGCCGGGATGGCCGGCGGCGGTGAGTTCACATCGTCTGTGTCGGCCGGTTTGCTCACACCCGCAGCGGCATCAACACGTAAAGCGCATCCGGATCACCGCTATCGGTCACCAGGGCTGGTGACGCGGCATCGGCAAAATGAAACTGCGCCTGGTCGCCTTCGATCTGCGAAGCGACATCCAGCATGTAGCGGGCATTGAAGCCGATCGAGAAGCCTTCATCGGTGTAGGAGACGGCCAATTCTTCCTCGGCCTGTCCGCTCTCCGGATTATTCACCGCAAGAACCAGCGTATCCTCACCAAGCGAGAGCTTCACCGAACGTGACTTCTCCATCGAAATGGTCGCAACCCGGTCAACCGCCTCGGCGAAACGCTTGTTCTCGACCGACATCATGCGCGTATTGCCGCGCGGAATGACGCGCTCGTAATCGGGGAAAGCCCCGTCGATCAGTTTCGACGTCAAGACGGCATTGCCAAGCCGGAAGCGGATCTTGCCCTCCGAGACCGAGACTTCGACATCCTCGCTGGCGTCTTCGAGCAGACGGCGAATTTCCTGCACCGTCTTGCGTGGCACGATCACGCCGGGCATGCCGGCCGCACCATCGGGCAGATCAACTTCCGCCAGTGCCAGCCGCACGCCATCGGTGGCGACAGCGCGCAAAGTCTTGCGGCCGGCCTGTTCGGAGGCGTGCAGATGAATCCCGTTGAGATAATACCGGGTCTCTTCGGTCGAGATCGCAAAGCGGGTCTTGTCGATCAATCGGGCGAGCTGCGCTGCGGGCAGCGAGAAGCTGTGTTCGAGATCCTCCGTCGGCATCACCGGGAAATCACCAGGCGGCAAGGACGGCAGCGAGAAATTGGAGCGCCCGGCCTTCAGGATCAGACGCGGATCTTCGCCGGTCATTTCCAACGTCACATCGGCACCATCAGGCAGCTTGCGCGTAATGTCGTAGAGCGTGTGAGCCGGCGCAGTGACCATGCCCTCGCCGTCGCAACGCGCTTCTGCCGTCTCAAGAATTTCGATATCAAGGTCCGTGGCCGCGAAACTCGCGCCATTGGGACCTGCCGAAATCAGCACATTCGAGAGGATGGGAATCGTATTGCGCTTTTCGACCACGGCCTGAACATGGCCCAAGGCCTTGAGGAGCGTGGCGCGCTCGATCGTCAGCTTCATATCTCGCGTTCCGCTTTGACGTCTTCATGAGCCGGTGGCGCGCTGGCAAATCAGCCGACACCGAAAAGGTTGGGTAAAAGAGGATACATGAAAAATTGCATTCGCAAGAGAATTATCCAGCGAATCGCGATTTTCCGGTCAGATTCAGTCCCGCAATTCCCGGGTCAGACAATCAATGTCGTGACCGATCGCATCGCCGGATTCAATCATGGCGATGATCTTGTTGACCGCGTGGATCACGGTCGAATGGTCGCGGCCGCCGAAGCGGCGCCCAATATCCGGCAATGAACGCGTCGTCAGCGTTTTGGCGAGATACATCGCCACATGTCGCGGACGCACCACGCTCTGGGTCCGGCGTTTGGAACAGATGTCTGTCGTGGTGACCCCGAAATGGGCCGCAACAGCTTTCTGGATCTCGTCGACGGTCAGGCGCTTTTCCGCGCTCAGCGATAATTCGCGCAGCGCCGTCGAAACCGCCTCCATCGTCACCGGCAGACCCAGCAGAGCCGTGCGGCAAATGACGTTGTTGAGGACGCCTTCCAGTTCGCGCGGTCCGGTCGTGATCCGGGCAGCGAGGAAATCGCGCACTGGCTCGGAGACGGACAAGACCGGGTAATGGCCTTTCGCTTGGGCGATCTTGCAATCGAGAATCTGGCGGCGCAGGTCGAGATCGGGCTTGCTCAGCGGGCAGGCCAGACCGCCGGTCAGCAGCGACCGCAAGCGGTCATCGGCTATCGCCAGTTCTGAAGGCGGTCGGTGCGACGCGAGCACCACCTGCTTGTTCTCGGCGATCAGGGCCGCGATGGTGTGAAGGAACTCATCCTCGGTCTTTGGCTTGCCGGCGATAAAGTGAACATCATCGATCAGCAGGAAATCAACGCCGCGCACCGTCTCCTTGAAAGTGATGGTATCGCGCGCCCGCATCGCGGTGACAAACCCAGAGAGAAACTCCTCGGCCGTCAGATACAGCGCCTTGCGGCGGGTGGGGCCGTGGGTCACCGCGCTGGCGACGGCATGCATCAAATGCGTCTTGCCGACACCGTAATCGCCATAAAAGAAAACCGGATTGAAGGGCGGCGTCGCAGCGGAAACAATACTGCGCGCTGCCGCGGCGGCCACTTCATTGGCCGGACCAACGCGGAAGGACTCGAAGGTGAAACGCGATTCAGTGGTTGCTTCACGGCCTGGCTTCGGCGCCGGGACCCGCCCGCTCGATGCGATGGGCGAAGCGGCGGGCGCTGTGATGACCGGTGCCACGTCCGATTGTGGTTCAAGCTGACCGTCAGCCAACACCAACAGGTCGCGGCGGATACAATCGAGTTCAGCCCAAATCGCGCGAATTCGCGCCCCGGCATGATCTTCAATCCAGTCGCGATTGAACGTGCTTGGCGCGAGGACAATGATGGCGCCCGCATCCGACAGACGGACGCGCAAACGGGCAATTTCCTGGGAATAAAGCGCATCGCCAAATTCGACCCGCAAACGGGCCCGAACGGCACGCCAGATCGCGGAAATTTCGGTCGCGCCCTGGGCGTCAAAAGCCGCCATTTTTGTCTCGGAAACTGCCAGTTTTTTATACGCCATCGTCCGCCACACTTCTAATTTGCCCCACGTCGAGGTGAGAGCCAGGTGTTTGTTATTGTGGCGCAATTTCCCCCATCACGACACGCCGCCCTGCCGTGTCGCCCCCGGAATATTATCCGCTTGGGATTGTTCGCCCTCAGAAGCTCAGAGGTTACTGTTTCCCTAATGAGGGTCAACAGGATTCAGCGCCAAGATTCCGAGATTCTTCGCTTGACACGGGAAATGTGTGACCGGGTCGAAGCTTGGCAAATGCTATTAAATTTTTCGTCGACAAATGGTTCAAATTCACCACAAAAACCCCCCTCGTCCAGGGCTTTGCGTCGCACAAAACTTGCTGCAAAAACAGCTCCGTATCAGGAATATAATATGAGCGGCGCAGCGGCATATTTGTCCGACGGGCAATTCAGGCCTTTGGAATATAAGTCAAAAAAATACGCCCGGGACGCGAGTCCCGGGCGTATTTGAATTCATACGGCAATGCCGCGAAATCAGGCCGCCATGGCCTTTACGCGGGCCGACAGGCGCGAGACTTTGCGTGAGCTGGTGTTCTTGTGAAACACGCCCTTGCTGACAGCGCGCATCATTTCTGATTCCGCGGTCACCAGCGCGGCTTTCGCCACGGCCTGATCGCCAGCGGCGATCGCAAGTTCGACCTTCTTGACGTAGGTCCGCACGCGCGAGCGACGTGCTTTGTTAACGGCTGTGCGGCGCGCAATCTTGCGGACCATCTTCTTGGCCGAGCTTGTATTGGCCATGGGTTCTAACCTCTTCATGCGACCGGGACCAAAGCCCGATTAAATCCGTGAGCGGCGGCGTATAGGCCCTAGAAGCCGGGGCGTCAACTGCCCCAGCCGCCACTCGGCCTAACGATGCTTGAAATGTGCAGCGCGCTTCTCTGCAAAGGCCGACATGCCCTCACGTTGATCTTCCAGCGCGAATTGCGACTGGAACACGCGGCGCTCGAAACGAACGCCTTCCGTGAGCCCGATTTCGAAGGCACGATTGATCGATTCCTTCGTCATCATCGCGACCGGCAGTGATTTGACGGCGATCGCCTCAGCCGCTTCCATCGCGACGTCCAGCAAGTCTTCGGACGGCACGATGCGCGAAACCAGACCGGCGCGCTCGGCTTCCTCAGCATCCATCATCCGCCCGGTCAGGCACATATCCATCGCCTTCGCCTTGCCAATGGCGCGCGGCAGACGCTGGGTGCCGCCAGAGCCTGGCATCACGCCGAGATTGATCTCCGGCTGACCGAATTTCGCCGTCTGCGAAGCGATGATGAAATCGCACATCATCGCGATCTCACAGCCGCCACCGAGCGCATAGCCCGACACAGCGGCAATGATCGGCTTGCGGAAGCGGGCCACCGCCTCCCAAGTCTCGGCGAAGGGGTCGTGCATGTAGAGGCCAACGAAGTCGCGGGCCTGCAATTCCTTGATATCGGCCCCGGCTGCGAAGGCCTTCTTCGACCCGGTCAACACGACGCAGCCAATCCCGCCATCCTTTTCGAAGATGTCGAGGGCAGCTGCCAGTTCCGTCGTCAATTCATCGCACAACGCGTTGAGTGCCTCAGGACGCGAGAAGGCGATCACCCCGACGCGACCTTCGGTCTTTACCTGAATCGTCTTGTAGGCCATGTCGGCACTCCGTCTGGCGGCGCGGGGTCTCCGCGCAAAAAAATCGCGCCGCTATAACGCAGTCCGGCCTGCCGGTCGATACCAGTGACAGCGCGAGAGTCAGGCAACAAACTGCAAGCTATTGCCGGTCCACGATAATGCCGGATTCGCGCAATAATTCCACGACACCGTTTTCGCCGCTGAGGTGGGCAGCACCCACTGCGACGAAGACCGTACCTTCGCCGTCGAGCAGCGCCTGGATTTGCGGAACCCAGTCACGATTGCGTTGAACAATCACAGCCTCATACACCTCAGGTGTTTGCTCACGCATTTCGTCGTTCACGATCCGGTCGATTGTCTCGACATCGCCTGCGGCCCATGCGCGAACCATCTCGTCGAGCATGTCCGGGGTGCGTTCCATCTCACGCAAGCCTTCGGCAAAACCGCGCACCTGCACCTCGTCCGGCTGGTCGGCAAGAACGCGGACCTGTTGTTCGGCGGTCTCGAAATAGCCGACCTCGGTCCCGGTCCCGGCAATCGAGGCCAGCAGCGCTTTCTCGACTCCAGCCTCGGGATCGAGTCCCAGGGCCTGCATCTGGGCCACTGCGAGGACGATCTGTGCCAACCAGGGGCGCATCGGATCGAGCATTTCCGGTGTGGCCCCGACGGTCGGTGCGACGGTCGCCAACAGAGCCGTCGCCTCGGCGTCGAGCATTGAAGACAGCGTCACACCCTGCGGGTTCAATCCGAGCTGGAAGACCAGTGCCTGTATCTCGGCCTGGGCTTCAGGGCTCTGTACGTCAGCTTCCAGATACACCGTGTCGGCGCTCGCCAAATCGGCGCGGATGGCATCGGATTCCCAATTCAGGCTGGGCGGCAGGATGTGGAATGTGCCGAACAGATAGATATCGGAGTCGGCGTCAGACAAATGCCAGATCGCCGGCGTCGCCTGCACCTCGGAATAATCGGCCAATTGGGCCTGCGCAGAACTGACGGCGCCGGAAACGGCGAGGCCAGCGGCGAGAAGCATCGCGGCGCAGGTCGACACCCATTGGTGAGGGCGGATAATGGACTGACTCATTCGTTCGGGCTCCCGGGTAAATTCGTGTTGTCTTGGGGATAGTAGCCACATCCGCCAAAATTGAGGCGAGGGACTATCGTGTCGGTCGTCCCGCGCTAGCGTTGGCAGTCGGGGCAATAGAAAGTCGAGCGGCCCGCCTGGACAATACGCCGAATTTCGCCCTCGCATTGCGGCGTTGAACACGCCGCCCCGGCGCGGCCATAGGCGCTGAACCGGTGCTGGAAATACCCAAGAGCCCCGTCAACACCGGCGAAGTCCTTCAGCGTCGAGCCGCCCGCCGCAATCGCTTCATTGATCACATCACGAACCGCAATCGCCAGCCGCTCTGCCCGGACGCCGGGAATATTGCGCGCCTCGCGCAACGGGCTGATGGCGGCACGGTGCAGGGCTTCGCAGACGTAGATATTGCCCAGTCCGGCGACGACACGCTGGTCGAGCAGGGCCGATTTGATCGGGGTCCGCTTGCCGGCCAGCGCCTCGCCCAAAGCGGCACCGGAAAAGGCATTCGAATTCGGCTCCGGGCCAAGCCCGGCCAGATTGGGCTGTTCCGCTTCGCGGGCCGTCTCGAACATCAACATGAAGCCAAACCTGCGCGGGTCATTATAGCGCACGGTGACCCCGCCTTCGATCTCGAACACGATGTGATCATGTTTCGGATTGGCGGGCGCTGCGTGGACAAAATCACCGGGCTGCTGCGTCGCTGCTTCGGCCTCGATCGAGAACCGGCCCGACATGCCCAGATGGACCAGCAAGGTCTCGCCGCCGGTCAGTCGCAGCAGAAGATATTTCGCGCGCCGATCGATGCGCTCGACCCGGCGCCCGGCCAAGCGTTCGGCCATTCGCTCCGGAAATGGGAAGCGCAGATTGGGCCGGTTGAGACTGGCGCGCTCGATCACACGCCCCTGCAGCGCAGGAATGAGCCCGGTCCGGACGGTTTCCACTTCAGGAAGTTCGGGCACCTGCGCTCCTGTTCAGCTTGCTGCCGGGCTGGTTCGCCCAGCGCGATGGGCCTGTTTCGCATCCCTTGGCGCTGCCAGCGCAATCTCCTGCCAGCAGCTTATGCATAGCTGGCCACAGCGCTGTGGCGGGAGCAAGCTTGGCCTGCGGCATCACGGACCGCCGAGGCCGCTTTGCCTGAAGGCCCGCTTCACATATTGTCGCGCCCATGAGCAAGACCTCCCAACCCGCCGCGCCCGACGCAACCGTCCCCTTCGGCTTCGAAGACGTTGACCGCACCGAAAAGGCTGGCCTGGTTCGCGGCGTGTTTGACCGGTCCGCGCGCCGCTATGATCTGATGAATGATCTGATGTCGCTGGGCGTACATCGCGCCTGGAAAGACATGGTGATGACCCGCGCCAACCCACAGCCCGGCGAATGGCTGCTCGACGTCGCCGGCGGCACGGGCGATCTGGCGCGCAGCTTCCTGACCAAGGCCGACAGGGCGGGCAAGCGCCGCGCTGATCCGCGCCAAGCCGAAGCGGTCGTTCTCGACATCAATGAGCAAATGCTGCGGGCGGGCGTCAAACGCGGTGTTGAAGCGAGCCAATCGGGCCGGATCCAGTGGGTGACCGGCAATGCCGAATGCCTGCCGCTTCGCGATCACTGCGTCGATTGCGTCACGATCTCGACCGGCATCCGCAATGTCACCGACCGCGCGGCTGCGCTGGCGGATATGCGGCGCGTGCTGAAACCGGGCGGACGCTTTTTGTGTCTGGAATTTTCACGCCCGACCAGCCGCGCTTGGGAAAAACTCTACGATGCCTGGTCGTTCAATGTGATGCCGGAACTGGGCGAGCATGTCGCCAAGGACCGTGCCAGCTATCAATACCTGGTTGAATCGATCCGCCGCTTCCCGGACCAGGAGAGCTTCGCCGCAGAATTGCGCCAAGCCGGTTTCTGCCAGGTCGGCTACACGAATTTATCCGGCGGGATCGCTGCGCTTCACACCGGCTGGGCCTGATCACCGGGCGACACTCGCGCTGCACGGCTCGCCAGGATCCACGCCTGTGCTTGGGCGAGGCTGTTGAACAATTTCAACCCCGCAGGATAATCGCCCGCGCCCAGCCCAATCCAATATTCGACCAGCGGCCGCCGCATCGGATCGGAACAGACCTGTGCGCTCAAGGTTGGCTTGCCGCCATAGGCCGCGCGCAAGACCTCGCCCAAATCGGCTTTCGCTGCCTGAACCGTCGCGACGTCGAGGTCACCCAACATGCCGTCGCTATAATCGATGATCCGGTCCCAATGCGGCGTCCATTCGGGCAAGGCGACCGTTTGCTTCAACATGTCCACCGCATCGGAAATCCGCAGAGGTCCGTGAAACGTAGTCAGGGCCCACCGATTGTCGAAATCATACTCAATCGTGTGACGCATTATCAAACTTGGCTCCTACCAGAGTCTAACTTGTGGTTGGCCCGGCGCAAGAGAACCGCACTTCAACATACACCGCGACTTCACGCCGCCCTCGCCAAGCGTGACGCCGCCCTCTAAACAGCTGCCAATATGTTTGCGACCCTCGCCTCCTTCGCGCGATTGCTGCGTGCCCTGCTGACGCTGGTGCGCCACGACGCCATCCTCCCTGCCGAGTATCAGGGCCTCTATCCAGCCCCGGCGCGGCTGGCCGGACGGATCGCGCGCCTGTTTGCGCGCCGCGACAATGAGGCCAATCCCGGAGAGCGGCTGGCGCGGGCGCTGGAACGGCTCGGCCCCTCCTATGTCAAATTCGGCCAGATCCTCGCCACGCGCGGCGATGTGATCGGCGAGCGTTTCGCACGTGGCCTGTCACGGCTACAGGATCGGATGCCCGCCTTCGACGACGACGAAGCGCGCGCCATCATCGCGGCCGAGCTGGGCGCCCCGGTCGAGGCCATATTCGCTGAATTCGGGCCGGCGATTGCTGCAGCCTCGATCGCCCAAGTGCACCGGGCCCGCACGCCTGGCGGTGTTGATGTCGCCGTCAAGGTTCTGCGCCCGGACATCGAACAACGCATCGCCCGCGATATCCGCACGCTCTCGCTCGGCGCTGCGCTGGCAGAGAAGCTAGCCCCGGCCAGCCGCCGACTGGAGCCGCGCAAATTCGTCGCCACGGTCGCCCGGTCCTTGAGTTTCGAGACCGATTTGCGGCTCGAAGCGGCCGCCGCGTCGGAATTGTCTGAGGCCGCCTCGGCCGTCGAGCATTATCGCATTCCCGAGGTCGAGTGGACGCTGTCCTCGAAGCGTATCCTGACGACGCGCTGGGTTGAGGGCGCACCGCTCAGTGATCTTGCCCAAGTCGATGCCTTGGGCCTCGACCGTGCCGCGCTGGCGACCACTCTGACGCGGGCCTTCCTGGGAACAGCGCTGGATCGCGGCGTGTTTCATGCCGACATGCATGCCGGCAATCTCTTCGCCAGCGCCAAGGGCGATCTCTGGGCCGTGGATTTCGGCATTATGGGCCGGATCGGCAGGCCGGAGCGCCGCTTCCTCGCTCTGATCCTGCACGGCTTCCTGACCCGCGATTACACCGCCGCCGCACGGGCGCATTTCGCCGCGGGATACGTCCCGGACAAGCATGCTATTGCTGATTTTGCCAGCGCCCTGCGCGCGGTGGGTGAGCCGATTTTCGGCAAGCGGGCCGACGAAGTCCCGATGTCACAAGTCCTGATGCAGCTGTTCGAAATCACCGACCTGTTCGACATGCGCCTGCGCCCTGAGCTCGTGATGCTGCAAAAGACCATGGTCCAGTGCGAAGGCGTCGCCCGATCCCTCGATCCGCAACACAATATGTGGGCCGCCGCCACCCCCGTGGT
Organism: uncultured Maricaulis sp.; assembly: GCF_963975345.1. Taxonomy (NCBI): domain Bacteria; kingdom Pseudomonadati; phylum Pseudomonadota; class Alphaproteobacteria; order Maricaulales; family Maricaulaceae; genus Maricaulis; species uncultured Maricaulis sp. Next base: position 285,497 of record NZ_CAXBGE010000003.1, read on the forward strand.
GGAGGCCTGGATGAAGCGGGAACTGGGTCCGGAAGGCAAAATCCGTGACTTCACCGAGGATGTGCAACGTCTCTACGTCTCGCTGCGTCACCTGCCCGACGCGATCGAGGACTGGACCGAGATCGGCGCCAAGTTGAAATCAGGTGAGCTGCAATTATCGCCGCCGCCAAAGACCGCCTGGACCATCCGGCTGGTTTGGCTGGCCGTCGCTGCCGTAGCAGGCGCTGCGCTGATGTCAGCGTTTTCCTAAAATTCATCGCGAGCGCGATACGGTCCAGTAATATTCTTGTGTTTTAGTCTCGTCATGACCTTGAACAAAAAACCTACTCCCGAACAGTTTCAGATGCAGCGCGAGTTTTTCCGGATTGACGAAAAAACCGTCGCGCGGATGCACACGCTGAAACCACGCGTCATGGCTTTTACCGCCGAGACGCTGCAAACCTTGTTCGATCACCTCGCCTCCAATCCGGAAGTCGGCGATTATTTCGAGAGCGCTGACAATACGCGCTATCTTCGCGATGGCATGCTGGCCCATTGCGATCTGGTATTTTCGGCGCGGTTCGATGCGAAATATTATGACGCGGTCGATCAGATGGGCTTGCGCCACAGCAAGCTGGATTACCCGTCGCACGCCTATTCCTCGGCCTACGCCAATCTGCTGACCGGCATCATGCGCCTCGGCCTTGCGGCCGACCGCTCACTCGACGCCGACGATCTGTCGGTGATCACCCGGCTTTCGATCTACGACATGGAATTGACGATCGCCGCCTTTTTCCGGCACCAGCTGATCAAGCAGGCCGCGCTGAACGCCGATACTGAAAAAGTGCGGGAAATGATGAGCCAGCAGCGCCTCGCCGGCTGACCGGCGGGCGTCTGCATCATCCGCACATGCGGCCGCGACCAACCTGAGACCCGACAAGGGGCTTGGGGTTTTCACCGCGAACAGCTAGTAACTCCTCAGGTCTGTCTGGGAGTATGGGCGTGTCCGACAAACGGATTCTTCTGATCATCGGGGGCGGAATTGCCGCCTATAAAAGCCTCGAACTGATCCGCGAATTGCGGCGCCGCAGCATTGGCTCGCGCTGCATTCTCACCGCCGCAGGCGCTGAATTCGTCACCCCGCTCAGCGTGTCAGCGCTGTCGGGCGAACGCGTTTTCAGCGCGCTCTTCGACCTCACCGACGAGGCGGAGATGGGCCATATTCAGCTCTCGCGCTCAGCCGATCTCGTTGTCGTCGCGCCGGCGACCGCCGATCTGATGGCCAAAGCCGCCCAGGGCTTGGCCAATGATCTGGCCACCACGACGCTGCTGGCGACCGACAAGCCGGTGTTGATGGCCCCAGCGATGAATGTCCGGATGTGGCAACACAAGGCCACCCAGCGCAATCTGGCGACCCTGAAACAGGACGGGGTGCACTTCGTCGGTCCCGATGATGGCGAAATGGCCTGCGGCGAATTCGGTCCGGGCCGGATGGCCGAACCGGTCGCGATCGCCGACGCCATTGAGGGCTTGCTGCATGTCTGAGCCGCTATCCGGCCGGCATGTCCTGATCACCGCCGGCCCCACCCGCGAACCGATTGACCCGGTCCGTTATATTTCCAACCATTCCTCCGGCCAGCAGGGCTATGCCATCGCCGAGGCGTGTGCCGCGCTTGGTGCGCGTGTGACGCTGGTCTCCGGACCGACGGCGCTGCCGGGCCCTGCCGGCATTGTGACCATCAGGATCGAGACGGCCCTGCAAATGCTCGCCGCCGTCGAGACCGCCTTGCCGGCCGATGTCTTCATCGCCGTCGCCGCCGTCGCCGACTGGCGCCCTGCGGCACCCTCGGACACCAAGATCAAGGCCGATAAATCGAACCTCTCCACGCTGCAACTGGTGGAAAACCCCGACATTCTCAAAACAATCAGCCAGCTCGCCAATGGCCGCCCCGGCCTGGTGATCGGTTTCGCCGCCGAGACCCATGAGGTCGAAGCCTTCGCTACCGCCAAGCGGGTTCGCAAGGGCTGCGACTGGATCGTCGCCAATGACGTGTCCGGCGATGTGATGGGCGGGACCGAGAACGCTGTAACCCTGGTCACACCCGTAGGGCAGGAACGCTGGGAGCGAGCCCCCAAGGCCGAGATCGCGGCCCGGCTCGCCGCCCGCATCGCCGAAGCCCTGTAGTCGCCGGTTTTCCCCAGCCGCGATGCCAGCCGGACTGGTCAGAGGGCGTCGGGCAGGCTTCAATCACACCCTCAGCCAGACGCGCCGGACCCGTGCCATGAAAACCATCCACGTCCAGATCAAGCCCTTGCCGCATTATGAGGGCCTGGCCCTGCCAGCCTATGAGACGCCGCAATCGGCCGGCATGGATCTGCGCGCCGCCGTTCCGGCCGACGAGCCGATCATCATTCCGCATGGCGAGTGGCGACTGGTACCGGTGGGCATCTCCATCGCCCTACCCGAGGGCTATGAAGCGCAAGTGCGGCCGCGCTCCGGCCTCGCGGCCAAAAAGGGGATTTCCTGCGTCAATTCTCCCGGCACGGTCGATGCCGATTATCGCGGCGAAATCCGGGTTAATCTGATCAATCACGGCCCAGAAGATTTCGTCATCAATCGCGGCGACCGCATCGCGCAAATGGTGATCGCACCGGTGATGCAGGCGCTCTGGCTGGTCACAGACGAGCTGGGCGAAACCCAGCGCGGCACTGGTGGTTTCGGCTCCACAGGCGTCTGACACCGCCCGCAGGCACGGCATTCTTGCTGACAGGGCGGGCGCGACAGACTAAAGCTGCACCCCTCGCCATTCAGGGACTGCCCCATGACCAAAACACCCGGCCGCGGCCGCGTCTATGCCTCCATCGCCGACACGGTTGGCGATACGCCGCTCGTCGAGCTCGCCAAACTGGGCAAGGCGCATGGCGCAAAGGGCCGTATTCTCGCCAAACTGGAATTTTTCAACCCGCTCTCCAGCGTCAAGGACCGGATTGGCGTCGCGATGATCGATGCGCTGGAAGCCGCCGGCAAGCTGGGCAAGGGCAGCGTTATGGTCGAGCCAACCTCGGGCAATACCGGCATCGGCCTGGCTTTCGTCGCCGCCGCACGCGGCCACCGCCTGATCCTGACCATGCCCGACAGCATGTCGATCGAACGCCGCAAGCTGCTGACCTATCTCGGCGCCGAACTGGTGCTGACCGAGGCTGCCAAGGGCCTGAATGGCGCTATCGCCAAAGCCCAAGCCATCATCGACGCTACGCCCGGCGCCATCATGCCGAGCCAGTTCACCAACCCGGTCAATCCGGAGATCCACCGCCAGACCACTGCGCTGGAAATCTGGAATGACACCGATGGCGGCGTCGATGTCTTCATCGCCGGTGTCGGCACGGGCGGCACGCTGACCGGCGTCGCCTCGGTACTGAAAGCGAAAAAGCCCGGCGTGCGCATCGTCGCCGTCGAACCCGCCGACAGCCCGGTCATCTCCGGCGGCTCTCCGGGACCCCACAAAATCCAAGGCATCGGCGCCGGCTTCATTCCCGAAAATCTCGACGTCTCGCTGGTCGATGAAGCTGTCCAGGTCACCAATGACCAGGCCTTCGCCATGGCCCGCGAACTGGCCCGTACCGAGGGCGTGCCGGGCGGAATTTCATCGGGGGCGGCTGTGTACGCGGCCCTGGAAGTCGCCAAGCGCGCCGACATGGCCGGCAAGACGATTGTGGTGATTCTGGCGAGCTCAGCCGAGCGCTATATCTCGACGGCGTTGTTTGAAGACTGAGCCATCACACTCATCGGCACCGGGTCACAGAAACTCTTCACGTCGAAGATCCGCGCGTCGCAGATGATATCGCCCGGGGTGAGTGGCCGCGATAATTCCAGGCCTTCCAGGGTGCGGGCGCGGGAGAGGGCGACATAGGCTTGGCCGTGGGCGAAGAGGCGGCGGGCGAGGTCGAGATAGACTTTGTCGAGGGTAAGGCCCTGGGCCTTGTGGATGGTCATCGCCCAGGCCAGACGCAGCGGATATTGCGTGAAAGCGCCGGCGGTGGTCTTGGTCAGGGCGCGCGAAGCCTCGTCATAGGCGTAGGCATTGCGCTCCCACTTGGCCGGCTCGATCGCCCAGACATTCTCGCCGATACGCACCCGCACCGCCTTCTCGTCAAAGCCGTCGACCTCGGCCAGCGTGCCATTGACCCAGCGCCCCTGCGGATCATTGCGCGTCATCATCACGCGGGCGCCAATCTTGAGCACCAGCGGCTCCTCGGCCGGGAAGAGACGCTGGTCAAACTGGCCCTCGACCTTGGCGTTGAAGGCATGCGGCGAAGTCGGCAGGCCCTCAAGGCGGGCGTTGTTGATGCGGAAGGCGGTCTCATTGGTCGCCGTCAACACGACATGGCTCAGGCTGGCCTCCAGCCCGGAGCGGCCGGTGACGCGTTCATTGAGCCGCTCGGCCTCGTCGGCGCGGACATCGCCCTCGCGGACCACATTGAGCAGATGGATGAAATCCTCATCGGTCTGACGGAAAACTTCCTCCAGCTCGACCAGCGCAAAGCCGGCCTCGCGAAAGCATTGCGGGTTGAAGAAGAAGGGGCCGCCATGGGTGGATTCGAGATATTCCGCCTCGCCGCCCTGCACCACCGGCGGCAATTGCGCCAGATCGCCGACAATCACCATCTGGACGCCGCCAAACGGTTCATTGCACTCGCGATTGAGGCGCAAGGATTGGTCAATCGCCCACATCATGTCCGAGCGCACCATCGAGATCTCGTCGATCACCAGCGTTTCCAGCGCCTTGACAACGCGGCTATGGCGCACCTTGCGGATATCGCGGCCGGTAATCAAGCGCGGCGGCAGATGGAAGAAACTATGGATCGTCTGCCCGCCCGCCTGCATTGCGGCGACGCCCGTCGGTGCCAGCACGGCGGCCTTGTTGCCGGCCTGACGCAGCAGTTCGCGCATCAAGGTCGTCTTGCCGGTGCCGGCACGGCCGGTCAGGAAGATGTTCGGCTTGTCGCGCCGCAGCCAGCCGAGCAGGTTGAGCTGGGTTTCGGAGAGCGTCGGTTCGGCGCGGGTGATGAGGGTATTGTCGGACATGGCCGCAAACTGCACTGCTTCACCGCGATACCCAAGCGATCCTGTCGGCTTGATGCAATGAAGTTGTTGTGAAACGCTCGACAACCGGAAGCGCAGACAACTCAACGACGGTCGACCATGCTGAATCTGCCATTGGGACTCCTGCTTGCGTTCACCATTCTGCAATCCGGCCCCTCAGAAACCGCCGCAATCGAGCGGGACGCTGCGGCAGATTTCGCGGAAGAATTACAGTCCAACCTCGAACTCCTGGGCGAGATCGCCGCGATGGGTGCGCGCGACCAGTATGCGCGCCGTCTGCTGCAGAGGCATTGGGCGCCGGACGGGGTCAGCGGCAGCGAACTGGAGACCTATCACGAGGCGATCTGGGCAGAGGTCACGCGCATCGATGAGGCCAACGAGGCCCGGCTCAGGCAGATCCTCGAATCGACGAGCTGGCGCCAGTTGGCGCAGCTGGATCGTGACGCCTACCAAGCAGCCTGGCTCGTGGTCCAGCATTCGCCGGATGCGGATTTCCAGGCCGAGGCGCTCCGCGAGATTGAACCGCTCGCCCGCGAAGGCCTGGTGCGTGGCTCCTCCTACGCCTTGCTGTACGACAGGGTCGCGTTGGGGCGTGGGGACAACCAGCTTTATGGCAGTCAATTGGGGTGCGTCGACGGCGAATGGGCTGTGGAGCCAATCGACGATCCCGAGCATGTCGAGGAGCGCCGGGCGCAATTCGGACTCGGTCCGATGGACGAATATGTCGCCCGCGTCATCGAACACTCTCCCGGTTGCATGACATCCTCCCAATAGCGGCTTCGCCGGTTTGGGCTTGATCAAGCTGATATCTTCGCGCACCTGTGGACCCATGAGCACCGAGATCGATATCGAACGCTTCGCGCGCCACATCGTGCTGCGCGAAGTTGGTGGCCCCGGCCAGCAGGCACTGGGCCGCGCCCGGGTGACGATTATCGGTGCCGGCGGGCTGGGCGCGCCGGCGAGCCTGTATCTGGCGGCGGCGGGTGTCGGCCAGATCACCCTGATCGACCCCGACACGGTGAGCCTCGACAATCTGCAGCGGCAAATTCTGTTTCGCACCGATGATGTCGGCCAATCCAAGGTCGAAACCGGCGCTGCCGCGCTGCAGGCGCTCAATCCGGGCACGCAGGTGAAGCCGGTCCAGACCATGCTCGATGCCGGCAATGCCTCCGAGCTGCTCGCCGGTGCCGATCTGGTGCTCGATGGCTGCGATAATTTCGAGACCCGTTTCGCGGTCAATGCCGCCAGCCGGGCGCTGGGCATGCCGCTGATCTCCGGCGCACTGGGACGTTGGGATGGCCAGGTCTCGCTGTTCAATGCCAGCCCTGACGCCCCTTGCTATCGCTGCTGGGTGCCACAAATCCCGCCCGACGCCGAAACCTGCGCCCGCATGGGTGTCGTCGGGGCGCTGACCGGCGTGATCGGCTCAATCATGGCGCTCGAAGCGATCAAACACATCTGCTCAGCCGGCGAGACCCTCGATGGCCGCATCCTACTGTTCGACGGGCTGACCATGGACAGCCGGACCGTGAAGCTGCGGCGCGATCCGGATTGTCCGGGATGCGGGACGGTTTGAGCAATACAGGCCGCCGCAGCGCTATTCTTCAACCGGCATCAGGTCCAGCGCGCCGGACACGGTCGTCTCCTCCGGCATCGGCTCATCTGCCACCAGCCTGAATTGTTCCCGTTCGGTCAGGTCAGCCCAGCTCATCCGGTCAGCCGGAGCAGGCCCGGAGTCGAGATAATCGCCCATGAAAGCCTCCATCAGGGCCAGAGTCCGGGCGAGGGAGATCGGATTATCGAGATCGTGATTGGCGCCGAAAATCTCCTGATACCGGAAGTTTGCGCCCGCGGCTTCCAACGCATCGCGCATGATTTCACTCTGTTCGAGCGGCACGGTCACATCCTGGGTGCCGTGCAGGAGCAGGATCGGTACCCGGATTTCAGCGGCGCGGCGGGCCGGTGAATTGGCGATCAGGGCCTCGGCATCGCGCTGCGGGTCGCCGATGCGCGCCTGCCAGTATTCGGTGAGCTCCGGATGCTCCTCGGCCTCCCACCGCAGCATTTCCGGCAGATCCGAAACCCCGGCAACGCTGACAGCACAGCGATACAGGTCCGGCGTCTTCAGCGCCCCCGCCAGAGCGGCATAGCCGCCATAGGAAAATCCGGCGATACAGATCCGGTCCGGATCGACCTGACCCGTCTCGATCAGCCAGCGGACACCGTCCGTGATGTCGTCCTGCATCAGCCGACCCCACTGGCCATGCCCGGCCTCGGTGAAAGTGCGGCCATAGCCGAACGAGCCCCGGAAATTCGGCTGGAAAACCATCCAGCCTTCAGACGCGAGATACTGGCTGACGAAGTCGAAGCCGAAATCATCGCGCAATTCCGGACCGCCATGCGGCATCACGACCAGCGCCGGACGCTGCGTGCCACGCCGGACGGGCCGGGTCAGATAGGCCTGGATCTCCTGCCCGTCCCGGGCCCGGTAGGTCTCTGTCGTCGCCGGACTCAGGCGGGTTTGCAGCAGAATCGGATTCTCGACCGCGATCGGTCGGATCGAGGAATCGGCAAATCGGTAGGTATAGTAACTTCCCGGCTCCTGTGGGCCCGTCACCCGCAACAGCATCGCCGCGTCGACGACCTGGACGGGAACCACGACTGCGTCCGGTTCGAAGAAGGAAGCGACCGCCCGATAGTGGGCATCGGCCCGGCGATCGAAGAAATGCGCCCGGAAACGGTCGTCGACATAGGTCGTGGCGATGATATGGCCCGAGTAGAAATCATGGATCACCGAGCGCAGATCATAGCGTGGATCCTCCCAGAACAAGTCGCCGATTGTTTCGGTTTCCAGATTATAGCGATACACTCCGCGGCGTTCCGCGCCGTCGGGCTGTACGGCGACGAGGACTTCATCGGGGTCGTCGGTATCAGCAACCCAGATGGAGTGGCGCGCCCTGTCGAGCCGGTCATCGAATTCATCCAGGGTCAGATTGTCAGTCCGGCGCCACCGGTCACCCTCGCCTTCGCGGCGGAAAATGGCCGCACGCTCATGCTGCTCATCAAGGTCGAGCCGGAACACCGCTTCGCCCGCCTCGTTGACATGCCAGCTGACAGTGGTCGGCCGGCCAGCCTCTACCCGGCGCGCTTCGCCGGTCTCGGTCGAGACCGACCACAGATCATAGGCACTGCGATACTGCGCCGCGACCAGGACTGTGCCGGGGGAATCCGGCAGCGCATGAATGATCTGGCCCGGACGCTCCCGGTCCCGCATCTCCCAGGCGCCACGCTCACCAAACAGGATGGTGCGCTGACCGGTTTCAAGATTGATCACCGCCATCCGCCAGTAGAACGGGTAATAGGGCTGCCGCCGGCTTGTCGGGCGCGGATGGCCATTGTCGACCGAAACCGAAACGGAGCCGACGATCAGCCGTCCCGGGCCGGCCCAGCTGAGCCAGAACGGCATGTCTGTGCCGACGTCGATCAGGAGGGGTTCGTCCAACTCGGGAGCGTTGAGATCGACCACCCTGATCCGGTGGAGATAATCCCGCGCCTCAAGATCATTGAGCTTGTGACGGCGCCGGGACAATGCCGTCAGCTCATCGGTCCGCTCAAGATAGGCAAGCTGACCGCCGTCTGGCGACAGCACGACCGAGCTGACAGCTTCGGGCTGAACAAGGTCGTTGATGGTGACAGGTCGCATCTGGGCAAGGGCCACGCCCTGCAGCCCCCCGATGGCCAACACCAGGATTCCGATCCATTGAATAGCGCGCATTTAGCCCCCCTAATTGCCTAAATGCTACGAATAGCCTGCAGCATGGACAATCCGCAATTGCAGATTGAGCGTAGGCGTGCATCGCCTGGCGCGGTGCAATTGCGGTCATCGCTCCATCGGATTGCCGCGCGCGGCGGTGCCTTCCTCCGGTCTCGTCGGTTCAAAACTGTCCAGATGGCCATCCATGGCGTCATCGAGGAAGGCGGATAGGTTTCGCATCATCGTGATGAACCCGGTACCGGTGCCCCAGCTGTGATCAACCTTCGGGTTCTCGAAATACCTGTATTCAGCACCCGCCGCCTCAAGCGCTCCTGCCATGCGTTGCGACTGCTCGATCGGCACGGTTTCATCGGAGGTGCCATGAAACAGAAAAACCGGGATCGTGATCCGGTCTGCCAGATAGACCGGGGAATAAGCCTGCATTTCCGCTCTGTCTGTCCGCGGATTCCCGAGCAACGACACCCAGTAATCATACACCTCATCATCAAAATCGCGTTTGAAATCCAAGAATTTGACAAAATCCGTGACCGGAGCGCCGGCCACGGCACAGCGGTAGAGATCCGGCGTCAGGGCTGCACCCGCCAGGGCGGCATAGCCGCCATAGCTAAATCCGACGATGCAAATATGCTCCGGATCAGCCATGCCTGAATCGACAACCCATTGAACGCCGTCGGTGATGTCATCCTGCATCGCGCGGCCCCACTGGCGATAGCCAGACTCGGCAAAGGTGCGGCCGAAGCCGGATGATCCGCGATAATTCGGTTGCAACACCGCGTATCCCAAGGCTGCGAGATATTGAACAACCGGATCGAATGCGAGGGTGTCCCGGGCCTCCGGACCCCCATGCGGCATGACGATCAAGGGCGTCCCGGAGGTCGCACCCACGCGCGGCGCGGTCAGATAGCCGGTGAGATCCACACCGTCACGGGCCTGATATCGAACGACCTGCGTGGGGAGCAAATCACTGATCTCCACCCGGGGATGGGTCGCGAGCAGAGGCACCACAGAGTCGTCCTGTCGATCATAAATGTAATACACGCCCGGTTCGGTCGGGCCGATCACGAAGAACAACATCCGATCGCCGCCCACGCCTACCGGGGTCACGACGACATCCTCGCCCAGAAAGTCCTCGACCTCCTTGTAGCTGCCATCAAACTCAGGATCCGCGAACTCGAAACGCAAGCGCTGATCCTGATAGGCATAGCCGAAATATTCGCCCGTATGACCACCGATCAGCGCCCGCGCGATATCGTAATCCGTTCGTACAGCGACCGGATCGAGATACTCACCCGTCCTCAGGTCAAACCGGTAAATGCCGAAAAATTCGACGCCGTCAGGGCGTGCCCGAACATAGATCTGCCCGGCAACATCGGACGGTCCGGCCCATTCGAAATCCGGCAGCCCGCCAAACAGGTCACGCGTCTGAAACGTGGTGACCCGCCGCCAGCTATCATTGCGGCCGGTCCGTGCGAAAAAGTAGAGATGCCGGCCATTTGCTGATTGATCGACTCGCATCACCGCACTGCCATTGGCCGTGAACCAGGCGACGGTATTGCTCCGGCCGTTCTCCACCTTCTCGGATGCGCCGGTCAGGATATTGACCCGATAAAGATTGTAGCTTCGCCCCTGATAGGCCGGCATCAAAATATGGTCCGGGTCATCTGGCAGTAGGTCGGTCAGTTCCGACAAATCCCGATTGCGGTAATTTCCATGCCGGTCCTCAAGCAAAACCGCTGACCGCGACATGGTTTCCCGATTGATCGAAAGGACCCGGGCCGGCGCTGGCAGCTCAACCCACTCACCGGGCCGGCGCCCCGGCAGAGAAACGGTCGTAAGCGCAGCGATCGAGATGAGAAACTGATCGTCGGTTGCCCATGCAACCCAGTAAATGCGTCTGTGACCGACATCGACCCGTTGGGCCGTCATGCCGTTATCGCCGTCGAGATCGACGAGGATTGCGCTATCCCCTTCTCCTCTGCGCTCGGCAGTCTGGACGTAGATCACATAGCGGCCGCTCGGCGACAGGGTCGCGGCCGAGTATTGCTGCGGTTCGACAACATGGCGCAGAAAATCCTGAATCCGGCCATCGCCCATTGACGGAATTCGTTGGGCTGATGCCGGGCCGGGGAGCGCGATAAGGAGGCCGACCACCGCCGCAAACGCGCAGCACCAGGCGGACCGCAGTGTGGCTCCACCCAATTTCCGACAGAAAATTCGCATAACGTCCACCCCCAGACACCCCGAGATTAAGCAGCTCGGGCAGGAGAGGCAATTCGCAATTTCAGGCTGTGCTCAATGGCGAGCGGTGATCCGCAAGGCGACCCCGATCACCAAACCGGGCACCAGACCGAACAACAGGCCCAGCAGAACGCTGCCGGTGGTCAGCGAAATGATCAGCCACAAGACCAGGCCCGCGCCAATTCCGGCGGAAATGCCCAGCGAATGACGAATACGGTAGGGGGAGGGGGTGGTCGGTGGCGGTCGGTCGAGAGGCATCATGCGGGGCACATTGAACCGCCTTGCCTTTCAGCAAGCTGGGGGCGGGTTTAATTCTTGGTCAGAATCCCCGCCCCAACGCGTCGCCCTGCTTGATTATTCGTAGGAAACCGCATTGCCAACGGCGTCATTATACAGCGTCTGCATCATGCGATCCGTGGTGATGAAACCCCAATTCCAGTCATCGTGGAAATCGGCCAGCGGCGCTGCAGCGCGCACAGCGTCCAGATCGGCGCCGCCCTCAACCAGGGTGCGAACGCGGAAGGCCGCTTCGCGCAACATGTCGAGCGAGGCCTGCAATTCGAGGCGCGTTGACAGTGGGCCATGGCCCGGAATGATCTGGGTCTCGTCATTGGCGATGGCCAGTCCGCGCTCCATGCCGGCGATATAGCCATCGACCGAACCGCCCGCCGACAGATCGATGAAGGGGAAGCGGCCAGAGAAGAAGACATCGCCCATGTGCAACACATTGGCTTCACGGAAATAGACGATGGCATCGCCATCGGTATGGGCCGCCGGGATGTGGCTGATCTCGACTGTCTGACCATTCATGTGGAAGGTCAGATCCTGGCCGAAGGTCAGGATTGGCAGAGTGCCGGGCGCATTGGCCCATTCGGCATCCGCGGCCTCAAGCCGGGCGCGGACATTGGTCTGTGCCGCGATAATGCTGCCCTCGGCGGCGAAGTGGGAATTTCCGCCAGTATGGTCGCCGTGCCAGTGGGTATTGACGATAAAGCGCGGCAACTCGCCGCCCGAAATCTCGACAATGGCGCCTTCGATCAACGCACCGGTATTGGGAAGCTGATCATCGATCAGAACAACGCCGTCCGGGCCGTTCAAGAGGCCCAGATTGCCGGCCATGTCCGTCGACAACATGAAGATGCCATCGCCCAGATCGGTGGAAGCAACACTGACGTCAGGCTGTTCCTCCTGGGTGAGAACCGTTGCCGCTTGGGCGGGCACAGTGTTGAAGGCCAGCAAGGCCGCGGCCGTGGTGATGGCAAGACGAAAGCGCATGATATCCCCTTTTCATAACTCGCCGGCCTGTCAGTCCGGCCTGTCGTCAGAGGATATAGGAGGTTTTTTCCCGTTTGCACCCCCGGCACCCGGATCGCCATTGCCGGCATCAGGGTCGGACGGCGGATGGCGGCCTCGCCAGGCACGTGATTCGAGCGCCGCGCCGACGCTAACCCCAAGCGCCAGACCGATGGCGATATTATCCATCGCGACCCCAACAGCGGTACCGATGGCAACGCCCAGCGCGAGCGCCGAGCCGGGTCTGAGTGAGCGTTTCATGGTCATCATCCCCTCGATTACGTGAATCTTTACCCCCTATTCACCGTGTCGGGCACAGGGATAGTGTGAAGGAGTATCCCATGCGCCGCCTCGCCGCCCTGTTCGCCCTGATCTGCCTTGCCGCACCGCTCCAGGCGCAGGACGCTGAGCAAGCGACGCCTTCTGGACAGGAAGTGCCGCGCTTTGTCAGCCTGAAATTCGACGTCGCCAATGGCCGCTCCGGTCCCAGCCGCGCGCATCCGGTCGCCTGGCGCTATGTCCGCGCCGGCCTGCCGATGGAAGTTATCGCCGAAACACCCGATTGGCGTCGCGTCCGCGACCCGGATGGCGAAGTGACCTGGATGCACCGATCCATCCTGTCCGGACGTCGCACTGTGATCACGACTGCCGACACCTCGCTGCGGGCCCGTGCTGACGAGGATGCCCCGGCTGAAGCCATCGCCGAGGCCGGCGTGATTCTCGCCCTGGAACGCTGCCGGACCGGCTGGTGCCGGCTGGAAGGTCAGGGATATCGCGGCTGGGCAAGGGCCGACGCCCTGTGGGGTGTCTATGCCAATGAGCGCGGCGACGCCCGAACCGACGAAAATGACGGCAGCCCCGCCTTGAGCGGCCCGGTTGCGCGTGATACCGCTCTGCCCTGATCCGCCCGGTAGTCACGCAAGACCGGGTTCCTATTCCCAGCCCGGTGGACGGCAGCGTGTGCTGCTTCCCCTGCGGCGCAGCCGATCGGTTACATGACGGAACGCCAAAGCTCATTCAGCTACGAAGACCTGATCGCCGCCGGAAATGGGGGCCTGTGGGGTCCCGACCGGTCGCGCCTGCCTGCCCCGCCCATGCTGATGATGGACCGCATCATCGAGATCAATGATGATGGCGGCGAACACGGCAAGGGCCATATTGTGGCTGAACTCGACATCAATCCAGACCTCTGGTTTTTCGATTGCCACTTCAAGGGCGACCCGGTGATGCCGGGCTGCCTCGGCCTCGACGCGATGTGGCAATTGGTCGGCTTCTTCCTGTGCTGGAAAGGCAATCCAGGCAAGGGCCGGGCCCTCGGTGTCGGTGAAGTGAAGTTCACCGGTGAGATCACGCCGGAAACGAAAAAAGTTCGCTATGTGATCGAACTGAAACGGGTGATTCAGCGCAGGCTGATCATGGCTATCGGTGATGGCCATGTCGAAGCAGACGGCAAGGTCATATATACGGCCAAAGATCTGCGCGTGGGCCTGTTTCAGCCCACTGAAGCTCAAGAAGACTGATCCAGGAGTTCGCGATGCGCCGTGTTGTCATCACCGGTCTCGGCATAATTTCTCCCATCGGGAATAATGCCGCTGACGTCACCCAATCCCTGCGCGAAGGCAAAAGTGGCATCCGCCACATGGAAAGCTTCGCGCAATATAATTTCCGCTGCCAGGTTGGCGGCAAGCCAACGGTCGATCCGGCCGAGCATGTCGACAAGCGGATTTACCGCTTCATGTCGGAAGGCGCCGGCTGGAATTATATGGCCATGGCCCAAGCCATCGAAGATTCCGGCCTGCCGGAGTCCGACGTGTCCAACACCCGCACCGGCATCATCATGGGATCCGGCGGTCCCTCGGCCGGCACGATTGTCGCCGCTGCCGATATCACCCGTGAAAAGGGGCCCAAGCGCATTGGGCCGTTCGCGGTGCCCAAAGCGATGAGCTCGACGGCTTCGGCTACTCTGGCGACACCGTTCAAGATTCTCGGCCTCAACTATTCCATCACCTCGGCCTGCACGACCTCGCTGCATTGTATTGGCGCGGCCACAGAGCAGATCCAGTGGGGCAAGCAGGACGTCATGTTCGCCGGCGGTTGCGAGGAGATCCACTGGGCCCTCTCCAACCTGTTCGACGCGATGGGCGCGATGTCGACCAAATACAATGACACGCCAGAACTCGCCTCGCGCGCCTTCGACAAGGATCGCGACGGCTTTGTCGGCGCCGGCGGTGCCGGTGTGGTCGTGCTCGAAGAATATGAACGCGCCAAGAAGCGCGGCGCGACGATCTATGCCGAAGTGACCGGCTATGGCGCCACCTCCGACGGTTTCGACATGGTCGCCCCGTCCGGCGAGGGCGCTGTGCGCTCGATGAAACTGGCGATGGAAACCGTCACCAAACCAATCGATTATCTCAACCCGCACGCCACGGCGACCCCGGTTGGCGACATCAAGGAGATGGGCGCGGTCAAGGAAGTCTTTGGCGATAATGCACCGATGATCTCTGGTACCAAGTCCATGACCGGCCACTCGCTCGGCGCCGCCGGCGTGCACGAGGCGATCTATACGCTGTTGATGATGAAAAACGGTTTCGTCGCTCCCTCGATCAATATTTTCGAGATGGACCCGGAAATCGCGGCTCTCAATCTGCCCATCGTCACGGAAACCCGCGACGCCAATCTGCAGACCGCCATGTCGAATTCCTTCGGCTTTGGCGGCACCAATGGCACCGTGGTATTCCAGAAAGTCTGATCCCCATTTCCCTGTGATAGCAGGCGAGGAGACACATGATGAGTGATAACCAATTCCCGGCCGGGAGCCTGATGAAGGGCAAACGCGGCCTGATCATGGGCGTCGCCAACAAGAACTCGATCGCTTGGGGCATTGCGCAGCAATTATCCGCCCAAGGCGCCGAGATTGCCTTCTCCTATCAGGGACAGGAATTGGAACGCCGGGTGCGGCCGCTGGTCGAGAGCCTGGGCGGCGAGCCCTTCATGGTCGCCGCCGACGTCACCGACGAAGCCTCGATGGATGCCTGTTTCAAGGCGCTGGAAGACAAGTGGGGCACGATTGATTTCCTCGTCCACGCCATCGCCTTCGCCGGCAAGGACGAGCTGGTCGGCTCCTTCACCGAGAACACCACTCGCGAAGGCTGGCGCCGGGCGCTGGAAATCTCCGCCTTCTCCTTCGTCGATGCCGGCAAGCGCGCCTCGCACATCATGCCCAATGGCGGCGCGATGATCACCCTGACCTATCTCGGCTCGGAACGCGTCGTGCCCTCCTATAATGTCATGGGCGTCGCCAAGGCGGCTCTGGAAGCCTCGATGCGCTATATGGCCCGCGATCTCGGCCCCGTCGGTATCCGCGTCAACGCCCTCTCGGCCGGGCCGATGCGCACCCTCGCCATGGCCGGCATTTCCGGCGGCAAGGCCCTGATGCGTACCGGCCGCGAATGGTCGATGATGAAGGAAGACACCAGGATGGAAGGCGTCGCCGGCGCCGCGCTCTACCTGCTCAGCGATCTCGGCCTGTCCTGCACCGCAGAGACACTCCACGTCGATGCCGGCTTCCACGCTGTGGGCGTGCCGAGCATGGAAGGCGATGACTGAGCGTCACCGCTGAATGATTGCAGACATAAACACCCCCGCCGAAGCGATTTGGCGGGGGTTTTTGTTAAGTTGCCACGATCAAATCACTTTACAGTAGAGCGAGCGTCGCTAGCCTGGCGTCATGGGAAAAGTCGTCCTCACTCAGCGCGCCGACAGCGGCTACAAAGATGTTGTCGGCAGTCATTATCACTTCCCGAAACGATATCTTCGCGCCGCTCAAGAAGCAGTTGGCGACCTTTGCTTGTTCTACGAACCGCGACGGGCGCAGGGCCGTCTTGCCTATTGGGCCGTAGCAGAAATATCCCGGGTCGAGCCAGACCTCTCACTGAGAGACCACTACTTCGCACACCTCAATAATTTTCTACCGTTTACCGATGTCGTCCCACTTCGCGCTGGCTCGGAATCTTTCTGGGAAACCAGTTTGCAAAAGCAGGATGGCTCAGTAAGTGCTGGAGGTATGGGCCATTCGGTCCGGCGCATCCCGGACCTCGAGTTCGAAACCATCTGCAATGCGGGTTTCTCCGAGGATTTGTTTCGAAAGCCCGATGAAGGGCGTCCCGGACTTTCTGATCCGCCCACAGTCTTCCGACGCCCGATGATTGAACAACTCGTCTCGCGACGCTTTCGAGACGCCGCCTTCGCGCGGATAATTCGAACCACATACGATGCCAGATGCGCCATCACCGGGCTCAAGCTGATCAATGGTGGCGGTCGCGCCGAAATGGAGGCCGCCCACATCCGGCCTGTCGCCGACGATGGGCCAGATTCAGTGCGAAACGGCCTCGCGCTCTCAAGGACCGTTCATTGGATGTTCGATCGCGGTCTTATCGCGATAGACAATGACTACCGACTCTTGAAGTCCGTAAAATACCTGCCTGAGGGATATGAGCGGCTCTTTGATCCGAGCGGATATGTCCGTGTCCCCGACAGTGAACGGCTACGACCGCACAAGACATTTCTTGAGTACCATCGGGACACATATTTTAAGGGTTAACTTGCAGGCGCCCCCCGCTCCGCCGCCACTTCAGCCCCATGACCGGCCGCAGCAGCGGCACCCGTTTCACCAGCTCATAGCCGAGCCCACAGCCGGTCACAGTCACCGCGATCAGGATCCAGAACTCGGTCCAGACACCAAAGCCCAGAGAGCCGATAAAGAAACCCCAAACCACGATGATGGTCTGGTGCAGGATGTAATAGGGGAAGACGGCTTCGGTGAGGTAGCGGCGCGCGGCATTGTCGCGATTGAGGAAGCGTCGGGCGAGGCCGAGGAGCGTCAGGATGATCGTCCAAGCGAAAACGATGCGGTCGATCCGCGCCGTCCATAGCAGGACCGGATGCGGCTCAACGGCGCTCCAGTCAGAATAGCATATGTAAAGATAGACCAGCGATAACCCAGTGATAGCTGCGCACCAGGGTAATGCGCGGTCAACAGCAGCCCAAAGCGCCTCATTCTTGGCGAAGAAATATCCGTAGAGGAGAATGGCAAAGCTATTGGCGTGATTGGCCCAGTCCCAGATCAGATTATGCGTCGTCTCAAATTGGTTGGAGAGGGTGAAGCGGATCAGCATAAAGGGCAAAACCGGCAGTGCTATCATCAGGATAGGGCCCAGAACCGGCCGCGAAAACAGCGTCCCGACAACCCGCATCGCCTTACTGTCCGCGACGCCGCGCAGCATCGGGATAAGCGGTGCCAACAGCATGGCGTAGACGAAGAGATAGGCGACATACCAGAGATGGTTCCAGGTCGGAGTCTGGATCGACCACGGCCCGTCCCAGACGAAGGCATAGCCTTGATAAAACGTCCAGAAATCCGGTCCGATCTCACCCGAACGCTGCAGTTGCACCCAGGTTTGCGGCGCGACAATCACATACATCCCGAACAAAATGACCGGAAACAGCCGCCAGAACCGGTCACCGGCAAAGCGGATAGCGCCCAGCTTGTCCGACAGAAACCGGATCGCAACACCGGAGATGAAGAACAGCAAAGGCAGCCGCCACGGGCTCGACAGCCACATCAAGGGCTCCATCGCATCATTCATATGCGTGCTCTTGGCGTGCCAGTCTTCGGTGTTGAAGAACATGCCGATATGATAAAAAATCAACAGGCCAAAAGCGATAATGCGCAACCAATCAAGATCATAGCGGCGCGTGCTGGCAGTCGGGGTCGAGGCGGTAGAAGTCATTTTGACGGGCTCCGGGATAGACAATCACGAAACCCTCATGACCAACCCCGATCCAAACCGCCAGCGCATTGGGTCCAATGCCGGACCGCAGTGACGAGTGACTGCATCCCGGGGACAAGCGGCGGCAAGCAGGGATGAACAGGACTTCCCTTTCCACGCAGCGCCGGTGCATGATTGCTCCATGACCACTCCCGCCTCCCCCCTCAATCGCGAGCATGCCATAGAACGCAAGGCCGAACGCGTCGGCATCCGCAATGCGGCCCTCGTCTGCATTGGCACGCTGCTGGTCGTCTACGTCATCAACGCGCTTTCCCTGGGCAATGAGATCGAGTGGAATCACGGTTCCGAACCGGCCTCCCTGCCCTGGGTTCAGGAAGGCACCGCAATCCTCGCCATCCTCGCTGGCCTGCCGCTAATCCTTTGGCTAGGCCAGCGTTTTCCACTGGAGCCGGGACGTTGGCGCGCCAATCTGGCGATCCATAGCGCCGGCGTGCTGGTCTACGCCCTGATCCAGGTCAATCTGATGATGACGCTACGCTTTGGTATCTGGGAAGGGATTTACGGCCACGCCTACAGCTATAACGGCTCAGCGCTGGAGATGTTTATCTATGAATTCCGCAAACAAGCCGCGACCTATCTCGGCTTTCAGCTGATCCTCGCCGCCTCGCTCGGCATCGAACAGCTCAGGCTTGAGGCCGCTGCCGCGCGCAGCGACGCCCGCACCAGTCACCGCATCACCCTGCGCTGTGGCGGCCGCGTCATGCGCCTGCCGGCCGGGGAGTTCACCAGCGCCCAGGCCGCCGGGAATTATGTTGAGGCCCGCTTCGGAACCGACTTGCATCTGGCACGCATGACGCTGACGGATCTCGAGAAACTGCTTGTCGAGGCTGGTATCGATGCGCGCCGCGTACATCGCTCCTGGCTAATCAACCACGCCTGTCTGACGCAGATTGTTCCGACCGGCGAGGGCGATGTCACCCTGACGCTCGCCGACGGCCAGAGCGTCCCCGGCAGCCGTCGCTATCGTGAGCGGCTGGAAGCGGCATAGAAAAACCCGCCGGATTGCTCCGGCGGGCTCTTCATTCAGGTCTCATTCGTCAGGTGCGAAGGAGCTTACGCCTCTGCAGCATCCGTCGCGAATTCGAGGCCGGTTTCCTGGTCGACGACTTTCATCGACAGGCGGACCTTTCCGCGATCGTCAAAGCCCAAGAGCTTGACGTAGACTTCATCGCCTTCCTTCAGCAGGTCGGACGGATGGTTCACACGCTCGGCACGAAGCTGAGACACGTGGACCAGGCCGTCTTTCGGGCCGAAGAAATTCACGAAGGCACCAAAATCCATCACCTTGACGACTTTGCCCTTGTAGATCTTGCCAGCTTCAGGCTCAGCCGTGAGGCCGATGATCCAGTCGAGCGCAGCCTTGATCGAAGCCGCATCCGAAGACGAGACCTTGATCACGCCTTCATCATTGACGTCGACCTTGGCGCCGGTTTTTTCAACGATCTCACGGATCACCTTGCCGCCGGTTCCGATAACGTCACGGATTTTGTCGGTCGGGATGGTGATGGTTTCGATACGCGGCGCAAATTCGCCGAGCTCGGACCGCGAAGTGTCGAGAGCCTTGGCCATTTCGTCGAGAATATGCAGACGGCCACCCTTCGCCTGGGCGAGGGCTGTGTGCATGATTTTCTCGTCGATACCGGCGATTTTGATGTCCATCTGAAGCGATGTGATGCCTGCAGATGTACCGGCAACCTTGAAGTCCATATCGCCGAGGTGATCTTCATCACCCAGAATGTCGGACAACACGGCAATGCCTTCAGGATCCTTGATCAGGCCCATGGCAATACCCGAAACCGGACGCGTCAGAGGCACACCGGCATCCATCATCGCCAGGGATGCACCGCAAACGGTCGCCATCGAAGACGAACCATTGGACTCGGTGATCTCGGACACGAGACGGATCGTGTAAGGAAAGTCGACATGCGATGGCAGAACTGCACGAACAGCGCGCCAGGCAAGCTTGCCATGACCGATTTCGCGACGGCCTGGAGCCAGGCGGAACGAGGTTTCGCCGACCGAGTAAGGCGGGAAATTATAATGGAGCATGAAGCGCTCCTTATAGGTGCCCGTCAGATCGTCGACGAATTGCTCATCTTCGCCGGTGCCAAGCGTGGCAACGACAAGAGCCTGGGTTTCACCGCGGGTGAACAGGGCCGAACCGTGGGTGCGGGGCAGAATGCCTGCCTCGGACACAATCGGACGGACCGTGTCGAGGGCGCGGCCATCGATACGCTTGCCGGTCTTGATGATACCGCCACGAACGATGGAAGCTTCAACGGCCTTCATCACGTCCTTGAGAACCGTGCCGGCCAAGCCGTCAGGGTTTTCTTCGGACCGGGCCAGAGCTGAGACAGCTTTCGCCTTGGCAACGCCAACGGCCGCATAACGCGCGGTCTTGTCGACATTGGTGTAAGCGGCAGCGAGCTCATCACCGATCAGCTTGCGAACCTTGGCTTCGTCGGCGGAATGATCTTCCGGCTCGTAATCCCAAGGCTCTTTCGCGGCTTTTTCAGCAAGACGGATGATCGCATCGATCACCGGCTGGAAAGCGGCATGACCGGCCATGACGGCGCCAAGCATGATCTCCTCGGAAAGCTCTTTCGCTTCCGATTCAACCATCATGACGGCATCGCCGGTACCCGCGACCACAAGGTCAAGGGCGCTGTCGACCATGTCATAGACAGGTGGATTGATGACGTATTCGCCATCGAAATAACCGACGCGAGCCGCGCCAATCGGACCCATGAAGGGCAGACCCGACAGGACCAGAGCGGCAGAAGCGCCGATCAGGCCAACAATGTCAGGATCGTTTTCCATGTCGTGCGAGAGCACGGTCAGCATCACCTGGACTTCGTTCTTGAAGCCCTTGGGGAAAAGCGGACGGATCGGACGGTCGATGAGGCGCGAGGTGAGCGTCTCTTTTTCCGACGGCCGGCCTTCACGCTTGAAGAACCCACCTGGGATCTTGCCGGCGGCAAAGGTTTTTTCCTGATAATTGACCGTGAGAGGGAAGAAGTCGGCCCCTTCCTTGACGGTCTTGACACCAACGGCGGTGGCGAGAACAGACGTCTCGCCATAGGTCACCATGACCGAGCCATTGGCTTGACGGGCTACACGCCCGGTTTCGAAAGTGAGAGGGCGGCCCTCCCACTCGATCGTTTCTTTTTGAATATCGAACATATCGTCTTTCGTACGGAGGCGGTCGCGGATCAGCGGCGCAAGCCAAGCTTCTCGATAATAGCCCGGTAACGGGCATCGTCTTTATTCTTCACATAATCGAGAAGACGGCGGCGCTGGGAGACCATTTTCAGAAGGCCGCGACGCGAATGGTTGTCCTTCTTATGGGTCTTGAAATGCTCTGTGAGGTTTGCGATCCGCTCAGTCAGGATGGCCACTTGGACCTCCGGTGAGCCGGTATCGGCAGTACCACGGGCATGCTCTGTGATGAGCGCGGATTTGCGCTCTTGCGTAATCGACATCGGGTTCTCCTAAACTCTGTCGACCCCTTACTGGGGCAAGTTGAAAACACGCACGGGCTGGAATTTTCCGGCCCGCGCCTCGCCGAGTGCCACTGCTTGCCCGTCCAGGGTCGCCAGAGCCATGAAAGAACAATCCTTGCCCGCTATTGTAAGGGGGCGCCGAAGGGCTTTCAGCTCTTGCGCTTGACGCGGGAGCAGGACGATCGACCGTCCTAGCTTCAGATTGGATGCCTCCTCGCCGGTGATGGCCAGCGCCGGGATGTCGTCCAGCGCGGTCTGTACCGGGAGCAGAGCTTCCGAAGCGGCGCCCTTATGAGCCATTTCTCGCAATCCGTCCAGCGTTGTGGATTCTGCCTCAACGAAGCACCCGACCACCAGCCGCCTCAAGGCGACAACATGGCCCTCCGTGTCAAGAGCATGGGCGAGATCTCGCGCCATGGCACGGACATAGGAGCCTTTGCCGCAGCGCATTTCAAACACGGCATGATCGGCGTCGGGACAGTCGACCAGCCCAAGTGCATCAATCCGGATCGTGCGCGCATCCAGCTCCACCTCTTCGCCGTCACGCGCCAGATCATAGGCCCGCTCCCCATTGACCCGGATCGCCGAATAGATCGGCGGGATTTGCTCAATTTCACCCGTAAAGCCCGGCAACACAGCCTCAATGGCCGCGCGGGCCGGCCGCACATCGGAGGTCGCGATCACCTTGCCCTCCGCATCGAGTGTGTCGGTGCGCTCGCCCCAGCGGACGGTGAAGCGGTAGACCTTCGCCCCCTCCATCGCGAAGGGGACCGTCTTGGTCGCCTCCCCCAGCGCAATCGGCAAAATTCCGGTTGCGAGCGGATCGAGCGTGCCGGCATGACCGGCCTTGTTGGCGTCAAACAGGCGACGGACCACCGACACGGCCTGGGTCGACGTCATGTCGAAGGGCTTGTCGAGGATCACCCAGCCATGGATGTCCTGACCCTTGTTTTTGCGAGCCATATTTGTCTCTCAATGCCGGTTGGGGGGCGGGCGCTTGATTCTGCGTTAACACCAAACTGGGCAGGCAGCAGCGGCTATGCCTTGCTGTCGTCCGCATCATCCGCGTGGAGATCGCGCAGCACTTGCGGCCGCGCCAGCAATTGATCGACATGGCTGGCCGTTTCAAAGCTGTTATCGGCGTGGAAATGCAGTTCCGGCGTAAATTTCAGCTCGATCTCGCGGCCCAGACGGCCGCGCAGAAAGCTCGCGCCGCGATTGAGCGCCTTCGCCAGAGCGGCGGGCTCGCCTGGGCCGAGCGGCGCGACATAGACTTTCGCCACGCGCAGATCGGAACTCATCCGCACTTCACTGACCGTGATCAAGGCTTTTTCGAGCTCGGGGTCGCGCAGATCACCACGCGCCAGCAGCGTCACGAGCGCGTGGCGAATGATCTCGCCCGCACGCAGCTGGCGCTGGGTCGCCGATTTCGGTTCGCGGGTTGGTTTACGGGCCATGACGCGCCTCTCCGAGGTCGGCGGCGCAGAGGTCAAATCGCTGCACCGCAAGGCGCGCGGGTTTACGCTGGTTAGTGCCTTGATGCAAGTCGCGCGCGCCAGCTGCGGGATTGCCGAAGTTTCACAATTCACGCGCCTTCGTGATCCGTCACCCGACAGATGTTACTGGCAGACGTGACCCGTCCGGGTAAAACAGAATTATTCGCGCATCGAGGGTCATGATATCCGCCAATCGACCGCCGAATGTCCGGCTGGGGGGCCGAATGGACAAAACGGGGTAGACTTATGATCAAGCTTACATTCGCCGCCATGGCGGCACTTGGCCTTACCTCAGCGGTGATGGCTGATGCCGATAGCGACCGCGCTGTCGCTGAAGCCTATCTGACTGCTTACGAGAATCAGGACTATGACACGATGCGCGCCCTCTATGCCACGGACGCCAATTTCGTGGATCCAACATCCTTCCATCTCCCGCAAATGCCGCCGATTGACTGGCAAGGCCCCGATACGATCATCGACGGGATTGCGAGCTGGGGGATATCCGGTCTGGAATACCATCTCGACCGTAGCTACACCGCCTCCGGCGCCGTGGTTTTCGATGGCAATGCCGATGTTATCTACGCGACGCCTTCGGGGCCTCGCATCTTCACTTACCCGATCGTGACAATTATCACTGTCAGCAACGGGCTCGTGGTCGAGCACCGCGACTACACCGACTACGCCAATAGCCGAGAGATCACCCCCGAAGCTACTGCGAACGACAACTAGCCGGTCGCGCCTGCGATCTTCTAACCCAATTCAAGGAACTCACCATGAAAGCTACTCTCACTGCGATCATCGCGACACTTTGCCTGGCGACCGCCGCCAACGCACAGGACATGTCAGACGCTGAACGCGTCGCCCGCGAGTACATGGAAGCCTATTCCAATATCGATTGGGACGGGATGCTCGCCCTGAGCGATGAAAATATTGTCTTCACCGACGAAACCGGAATGGGCGAAGGCGTGCCCGCCGAGGGTTATCGCGATGAAGGCATTGCCGAACGCCGCGCTTCGCTACAGGCCTTCAGCGAAGGCTCTCACCCGATCACGCTGGGCTTCCAGTGGGATACGGTATTCGAGAGCAATGGCCAGGTCGTCTTCATGGGCGAGGTCAATGCGCTCTTTCCCACCCAGGCTGAGGGCCAGCTCTTCAGTTGGCGCAGCCCGCAGGTTTCCGTCATCACCGTCCGGGACGGGAAAGTCGTCGAGCATCGCGATTTTGCCAACTACGTGAGCCCCGAACAGAGCATGGTGGCCGCACAATAGCGGCACCAACCGAGCAGACAGGAAAAAGGGCGGCCCCGATGGAGCCGCCCTTTTTTATGATTGACGATGATGCGCCGCAAACTAGCCGTTGCTCTCAAGCTTGCGTGGCACTTCGATGATCTCGAAGCACTCGATCTTGTCGCCCTTCTGGATCTCCTGATACTCGATGAAGCCCATGCCGCACTCGGTGCCGGCTTTCACTTCCTTCACTTCTTCCTTGAAGCGTTTCAGGGTCGACAGATGACCTTCGTGCACGACGGTGTCGTTGCGCAGCAGGCGAACACCACAGCCACGCTTGACGACGCCTTCGGTCACACGGCAACCGGCAGCCTTGCCAAAGCGGGTGATGTTGAAGACCTCCAGAATGTCGGCGTAACCGATGAAGTTTTCGCGCTTCTCCGGGGCCAGCATGCCCTCCATCGTATTGCGCACATCATCGATGACATCATAGATCACCGAGTAATAGCGGATTTCGACTTTTTCACGCTCGGCAAGGTCGCGAGCCTGTTTGTTGGCGCGGACGTTGAACGCGAAGATCGGCGAGCCCGATGATTTGGCCAGCAAGACGTCGCCCTCATTGACGCCGCCTGGCGCCGCGAGCACGATTTTCGCTTGGACTTCATCATTGCCAAGCCGCTGGAGCGACTGCTTGATGGCCTCGGCTGAACCCTGGACATCGGCCTTGATCAGCAGCGGCATTTCCTTGGTCTGGTTTTCCTGCAGACGCGCCATCATCAGCTCGAGCGAAGTGCCCAAGCCAACATTCTGGCTCCCCGACTCAGAGCGGGTCTTGCGCTGACGGTACATCGCGATCTCGCGAGCCCGGCTTTCATTCTCGACCACGGCAAACACTTCGCCCGGATCGGGAGCCCCATCAAGGCCCAACACTTCGACCGGAACCGACGGACCGGCTTCGGACAGGGTTTGGCCACGCTCATTGGTCAGGGCGCGCACACGGCCCCACTGGCCGCCGGCAACCAGAAGGTCACCGCGTTTCAGCGTACCGCGACGAACCAGAACGGTTGCGACAGAACCGCGACCCTTGTCGATCTTGCTTTCGATCACCACGCCTTCGGCATCGCGGTCCGGACGGGCCTTCAGGTCGAGCAATTCGGCCTGGAGCAAAATGGCATCCGTCAGCTCATCAAGACCGGTCCGCTTCTTGGCGGAGATATTGACGGACTGAACGTCGCCAGACATGGCCTCAACGACGATGTCCTGCTGCAGCAGGTCAGTGATGACTTTTTGCGGATCGGCTTCGTGCTTGTCGATCTTGTTGACCGCGACGATGATCGGAGTGCCAGCCGCCTTGGCGAATTTGATCGCCTCGATGGTCTGCGGCTTCACGGAATCGTCGGCTGCGACCACGATAATCACGATATCGGTCGCTTCGGCGCCGCGCGAACGCATTGCCGAGAAGGCCGCATGGCCTGGCGTGTCGAGGAAGGTGATCTTGTCGCCCGACTTCAACTGCACCTGGTAGGCGCCGATATGCTGGGTGATGCCACCGGCTTCGCCAGCAACGACATCGGTTGAACGCAGGGCGTCGAGCAGCGAGGTCTTGCCGTGATCGACATGACCCATGATCGCCACGACTGGTGCGCGCTTGACCTTGCTCTCTTCCGGATCGTCGATGGCGATAAAGCCGGTTTCGACATCAGATTCAGAGACCCGCTTCACCGTGTGACCGAAATCTTCGACGATCAGCTCGGCGTCATCGGCTTCCAACACGTCGTCCATACGGACCATCTGGCCCTGTTTCATCAGATATTTGATGACGTCCATCGAGCGTTCGGCCATCCGGTTAGCCAGATCGGCAACGGTGATCGATTCCGGAACGATAACTTCGCGGGAAATTTTCTCGCGCGCTGCCCCACCGTCACTGCGGCGCTGTTTTTCACGCTCGCGGGCACGGCGGACCGAAGCGAGTGAACGTTGACGGTCCTCATCACCCTCGAGGATGTTCTGGATCGTCAGCTTGCCGCGGCGGCGGCTATCAGCCTTGGCGCGGGCCGGCGTTTGTTGCTGCCCCGGCTTGACCGGACCTGCACTGACCGGTGGCCCCTTGCGTTTGACACGTCCACCCATAGCGTCGAGCGTCGCGGCCGGATCAGGCAGATCGGCCCCGTCCATCTCGCGCTGTGGACGCTTTTCGGGTGCCGGCTTGCGACGGACTTCACCATCGCCCTTTTTCGGGCCGTCATCGGCATCGCGGGAAGCATCGGCTTCAGCCAGGCGGCGCGCCTCAGCTTCCGCTTCAGCATCACGCTGCGCTTCCTTGATCTGATCGGCTTCGCGGGCCTTCAGCTGATCGAGGTTTTCACGTTCGGCATCAGCGCGTGCGGCGCGTTCGGTCTCTTCCTGCTTCTTTTTGGCGTCACGGTCAGCCGATTCAGCCCGGGCGCGTGCAACCGCCCGCTGGCGTGAAACGAGCTCTTCTTCGGACAGACCCAGCTGCCTGGCTTTCGCGGCAAGCGCGGACTCACCCTTGTTGGCGCTGCCGCCACCAGGGCCCCTCCCACCGGCTGGACCCGAGTCCTTGCCAGGCGTAACCACACGTTTTCGCTTCTTCTCAACCACCACGGCCTTCGAACGTCCGCGCGCAAAACTTTGCTGCACGGTGCCCGCACCGGGTCGTTTCAGAGAGAGCGGCCGGCGGCCGGAGGAATTATTGTCGTCTGCGTCGCTCATGCGAGCCTTCCAAGTTCGGCTATCGTTTGACGGGCTTTTCCGGTAGCCGAGTGCCGGAAATCCGCGCTGTTCATACCTGGTCCGGCATGAAGGATCGCTAACCTAGCGACCTCCACCCCGTATTCAACCGCTGTTGCGGCCTGCGCCGCAGCTCCCGCGTCAGGAAGCCGGCGGCCGGAAGCCCTGAAGCTTCCCCATTGTCACTCCGAAGGCGCGCGCCTGCGCCCCACCGGTCAATACTCCATGCACGACCGAGCCGCGTCCCAGCGCCTCTCCCAATTGCTCGGCAGTAAAGCCGCTGGCAACTGGAATCTCGCCCCAGGCGGCCTGGGCCAACCGGTCGAGCTTCGTGCGTCCGTCCTCGGCGCCGTCCAGCGCCTCAATCCTCCAGGCCGGTCGCCCGGCCTTCAAGGCAATGCGGGCGGCGTCAAACCCAAGGGCCACTTCGCCAGCTCGTCGCGCCAGACCCAGCAGGCTGAGCGCGCGCGCTTCCAGTTGTGCCTCAATCAGATCAGCCAGCCCGTCCGGAACTTTGACTGCCCGACCGGCGGACCGGTTGAACAGGCCCTTCTTGGCAGCCTTCTCGACCGCATCGCGATCGGCACTGACCCAGATGCCACGACCTGGCAATTTGGCGGCGATATCGGGAAACACTTCGTCTCCCGGGCCAATCACCAGGCGTATAAGTTGCGCCTCGTCCCTGACCTCACCGGAGGCGATGCACCGCTTTTCCCGGCTCGCCGCTGTTGCTGCCTTTGGATTAGTCAGCCTTCTCCTCCTCGTCCGACGCAGCCGCGTCAAGATCAAGACCCAAGGCCGCAGCTTCGGCTTCGAGCTCTTCCAGATTCATGTCTTCAACATCAAAGACGTGGGCGTCAGGATCTTCATCCTCGACTTCCACAACTTCGCGCACCGGCATGTCTTCCTCGGAAATCCAGCCGGCAATAACACGGGCGCGCATGATCAGCATTTCGGCGTCTTCTGCGGAAAGCTCGAAAGCCTCAAGAACGCCCGGCTGACGAACGCGCTCGCCATTCACGGTTTCAAACCAGCCGCGCAGATCATCGGTCACCAGACCGGCAAGATCTTCGACCGTTTTGATGTCATTTTCGCCGAGCGCGACGGTCATCGGAAGTTCGATACCGTCGACCTCAAGCAGAGCATCCTCGACACCGAGTTCCTTGCGCTTGACGTCCTGCTCGCCGGCGATGCGGTCAAGATAATCGCGGGCACGTGCCTGGATCTCTTCAGCCGTGTCATCGTCAAAGCCTTCAATCGCGGCAATCTCGCCAAGCCCGACATAGGCGATCTCGGCCACATCGGTGAAGCCTTCGGTCGCCAACAATTGCGCGATGACTTCATCGACATCGAGTGCACCGGTGAACAGGGCGGTCCGCTCCGCGAATTCGCGTTGGCGGCGTTCGGATTCTTCCTCTTCGGTGAGGATATCGATCGACCAACCGGTCAGCTGCGAGGCCAAGCGTACATTCTGACCACGACGGCCGATGGCGAGCGAAAGCTGCTCGTCGGGCACCACGACTTCGATGCGACGGTCTTCGTCATCGAGGACGACCTTCGATACTTCGGCCGGCTGCAGCGCATTGACGATAAACGTCGCCGGATCGTCGGACCACGGGATGATGTCGATCTTCTCGCCAGCCAGTTCGGAAACCACCGCCTGAACGCGCGAACCGCGCATACCGACACAAGCACCGACCGGATCGATCGAGGCGTCGTTGGAAATTACCGCAATCTTGGCACGGCTACCCGGATCGCGGGCAACGGCGGAAATCTCGATAATGCCTTCATAGACTTCAGGCACTTCCTGCGAGAACAGGGCGGCCATGAAATCGGGGTGGGCACGCGACAGGAAAATCTGCGGGCCACGGACTTCGGGGCGAACATCATAGATATAGGCGCGCACGCGCTCATTGGTCTGCAGATTTTCGCGCGGGATGCCGTCGGCGCGGCGGATAATGCCCTCGGCGCGGCCGAGATCCATGATCACATTGCCATACTCGACACGCTTGACGATGCCATTGATGACTTCGCCGATACGGTCCTTGTATTCGTCGAACTGGCGCGCCCGCTCGGCTTCGCGCACTTTTTGCGTGATCACCTGTTTGGCGGTCTGCGAGGCGACCCGGCCAAATTCGATCGGCGGCAGCTCGTCGGAGAAGACCGTTCCGATTTCGGCGGTTTTGTCGATCTTGCGAGCTTCGGCGAGGGAAATTTCCTGGCTGTCATTCTCGACTTCTTCGGCGACCGTCATGCATCGGGTCAGCGACAATTCACCGGTCTTGGTGTCGATCTTGGCGCGAATATCATTTTCGGCGCCGTAGCGAGACTTCGCAGCTTTTTGAATCGCTTCTTCAATCGCTTCGATCACGATCGATTCGCTGATCGACTTCTCGGCCGCA
Source organism: uncultured Maricaulis sp. (assembly GCF_963975345.1). NCBI lineage: Bacteria > Pseudomonadati > Pseudomonadota > Alphaproteobacteria > Maricaulales > Maricaulaceae > Maricaulis > uncultured Maricaulis sp. Next base: position 315,113 of record NZ_CAXBGE010000003.1, read on the forward strand.
ACGGCACGCGCGATCTGCAGCAATTCAAGCCTGTTGGCGCTGACACCAATGCTCATCGGAAGTTCCCCGTTACGATGGACTGCGACATCATTCGTCTCCTTCGGTCGTCGCGGGCGCCTCGGCGCGCGCTTTCAAATTCGCCTCAATCAAGGCGTCCGTCAAAACCAGTTTGGCATCATTGATCCAGTCAAACGGGATCAGTGTTGTGTCCTCTTCGCCGTCAATATCGAGCAAAACATTGCCCGCCTCGACGCCGGCGAGAATTCCCCTGAAGCGCTTGCGGCCTTCGGCCAGGCGGTCCAGCTCAATCTTGACCTCATTACCTTCCCAGCGCTCGAAATGCGGCAGGGTGGTCAGCGGCCTGTCGATACCCGGTGATGATACCTCAAGATCGAATTCTCCGGAAATCGGATCCTCGGTCTCAAGCGCGCCGGAAATGCCGCGCGACAGGCGCGCGCAATCCTCGACGCCAATGGCGCCATCGGCCCGGTCGGCCATGATCTGCAAACGGGCGCGCTTTCCGGACAGGACCCGCACGCGCACGATTTCCAGCCCGAGCTCGGCGGCTACCGGCTCTGCCAGATTAAGGATGCGGATATCCTGTGGTGTCTTCGTCTTCAAGCCGGCGGCTCCGTGAGCAGTAACAAAAAGAGCGGCCGCCGTTAGGCGACCGCTCGATAGCATCATCCAATGCGATCGAACTTGTGTATGGCGGCTATATACGCGCGGCAAAAACCTTTGGCAAGGCGGAGGCATCAGCGAGGACTCAACAACCCACCACAAAACTAGATGCGAATCGTTATCAGACGCAGTTGCATAAACGGATTGAGGAGAATAGGAAGCTTCAAAACTTTGGAGCAAACTATGAAAAATTCCCTGTTTTGTGCAGCGTTAATGGCCGGCCTTATCCCCGCTATCGCTGCGGCCGAGCCCGGTGTGACCAATGTCGTCTACGGGCCGAGCGTCGAAGCTGGCGAAACGGAAATCGAGCTTCGCTACGGCCGCCTCAATGGTGGCGGCGCTGACGGGCGCTGGGCGACCGTCGGTGAATATGGCCATGCGGTCACTGATTGGTGGCGCCCTGCGGCGCTGTTCGAGGTCAGTCGTGATCCCGGCGGCGAGGCCGAGCTTGAGGCAGTGGCCTTTGAGAATGTGTTCGATTTCACCGCGACCCGGAATTGGCCGGTGCATTTCGGTGCTTACGCCGAATACGAAGCCAATCTGCTGCACGGCGCCGACAAGGTTGAACTCAAACTGCTGAGCGAGCTGAATTCCGGCCCCGCACGACTGCGTGTCAATCTGATCGGTGAACGCGAAGTCGGTGGCGGCGCCGGCGATGAGTGGGAATACGGGTATGCAATACAAGGCCTGGTCAGGGTTGGTGACGAGCTGGCTGTTGGCCTGGAGGCCTTTGGCGATGCGGGCACCAGCGATGACTTTGGGAGCCTGAACGATCGGGCCCGCTATATCGGCCCTTTCGTGGAGTTCGAGGCGTTCGAGATCGCCGGACATGATGTGGAAGTCCAAGCTGGCTATCTGTTCGCGAACGGCGATGCCGCTGCTGACGGGCAGGCTCGCCTCAAATTCGAACTGGAATTCTAGACCCGCAGGAAATCCATGAAAACCGGGGCACAGTCACCGAGATTCTTGGTTTCATAACGGGTGCGGACATGATCGGCCGGCGGCTGCGTCCAATCGGAGGCCGCCCCGGCCGTCCATTCAAAACGGGCATCGCCAGCCAGCTCGATCATGACGTGGTCGGCATAGGACTTCACGTCGGTTGCGATGCGCAATTGTCCGCCCGGCTTGAGAATGCGAGCGAAATGATCTCGCGTCGATTGCTGGACCAGACGCCGTTTCGCGTGGCGCTTCTTGTGCCACGGGTCCGGGAAGAGCAGAAACACGCGATCAAAACACTGGTCGGAAAAGCGTGGAAGAACATCGCGCGCATCACCACGATGCACACGAAGATTGGAGAGATCTCCAGCCTTGATCGCGGCGAGCGTCTTTGCGACTCCATTGAGGAAGGGTTCGATCCCGACATAGAGTGATTGTGGGTCACGCGCGGCTTGGGCGACCAGGTGTTCACCGCTGCCAAAGCCGATTTCGAGAATGCTTGCCGACTTGTCGGGGTCCAGCCGGGCTGGATCAATCTCGCCGTCTGACGGCAGATCGATCGTCGGCAAAAACTCTTCGATCAGCGCCTGCTGGTGCGCGGAGAGTGGCTTGCCCTTGGCGCGGCCGAACAGCCGGAAATCTCCAGAGGCATTAAGTTGATCTGTCATGCCGGGCGACTTAGCGAATTTTCGCCGGCCCTGCACGCATTGCGTCAGCAAACCCGGTTTGCGCCGGTTCTCCCGCCGTCTTGGCGCCTCGACCTAACATCAGAGCAACGCCAAAATTCCACCGCCAGCGATAAAGCGATGAAGTGTCGATCATCATTTCATGAAATCTTGGCCTGGCAAAGCTGCGCACAGACCTGCCATCGGGCCAATCAGCCCCTCACGACACCAGTTCATCTTGTTCAGCGGCCAGCGTGCGCACGAGCTCAAGCACCCGGCGTCGTACTTTCGCATCACCGATGCGCGAGAAGGCCTCGGCCAGCGAGACGCCGTCGGAACTCTGGATGAAATTGTAAACAATCGGGGTCTGGTCACCGTCCGCCATGCCCGACACGAGGGGCCTGTCGGACAAGTCCTCGAAAAAGAACTGGATTGGCACCTCAAGCACACGGGACAGCCTGTAGAGCCTGCTCGCGCCGACTCGGTTGGCGCCGCGCTCGTATTTCTGGACCTGCTGGAAAGTGACACCCAGTTCGTCGCCAAGCTTCTCCTGGCTCATCTTCATCAGCTGACGACGCAGCCGAATTCGCGACCCCACATGCATGTCGACCGGTTCCGGTACGCGGGGACTTGGTTTCTGCATGTATTCACCTCATTTCAGGGCCAACCGCCCTGTGACGCATACCTAACTAACATGAGCTGGTCTGCACGGCATAATCACTATCTGGTCACAATCGGAATTTGAAATATTTTTCTACCACTTTACGTCGCTGCAAAATGGTGCCTGCAATCACCAAAATGGTGAAAACCCAGAACGGCCAGTCGCCCCAGAACGCGTAAAGTGGGGCACCAATCGGTCGCGGCAGGTCGACATCATACGCGCCTTGGGCACCTGGCTCGATGGCAACCGGCATGCGGCCCAACGCATCGATAACCCCTGACACACCGCGAGAAGCAGATCGAATCATCGGCAGACCCGTCTCGATGGAGCGATAACGCGTCTGGTTCACGTGTTGGCGCGGCCCGCTGGTGTCGCCGAACCAGGCATCGTTCGAGAGGTTGAACAGCCAAGCCGGCCGCGGGCTCCCGCCCCGGACAAAGCCCGGGAAAATTCCCTCATAACAGATCAATGGCATGACCGGCGGTGCGCCCGGCACATCCATCACGAAAGGACCCGCTCCGGGGGTAAATTGCAGCCGCGCAAAATCGGCAAACCCGATCGCCGACAACAGGCCCGAAAACGGGATGCTCTCACCGAAGGGGGCGAGGAGCACCTTGTCATACAGGCCGACAATGCGCGGTGCGCCGCCATGATAGCGCAGCACTGCGAGGGAATTGTGATAGGTCTCGCCCTCGTCGGTTTCAGCGCGGCGATTGACACCGGCCATCAACACTTGGTCGTCGCCCAGAATTTCGCCGATCAGACTGAGTGTCGCCCCATCCTCAAGCATATATGTAGGCAGGGCGCCTTCCGGCCACAGCACATGTGTGACGTCTTCGAGCCCGGGCGCGCGCGTCAGGGAGAGATAGCGGTCACGCGCCAGCAGGGCGCCGCCCTCGCCCCATTTCTCGGCCTGGGTCAGCGCTGATTGCACGATACGCAACCGGACGCCCGGCTCAATGCCGGGATCGGTCTGCTGCAGCCGCAGGGCACCGAAGCTGAAGAGGATCAATAAAATCGCCGCCCCGGCCATGGCGGGCATCAAACGACGAAGATTCAAGCCCGACCCGACCGCAATCGCCGGCGAAGCGAGGGTCAGAACCGTGAGCATGCTCAACCCATACACACCGAACCATGAGGCCGCTTGGCTAACAGCACCGCCGGCCGGCCAGGCATAGGCCGGCAAATTCCAAGGCAGGCCGCCAAACATGTGCCCACGCAACCACTCAAACGCGCCGATACAGATGGCAAACACCAGGATGCGCCATTCCGAGCGCTGCGCGAGCCCGGCATAGGTCGCCATCGCGCCACCCCAGAAGGCGGCGAGCAGCGCGGCCAGCGCCGGCAGGGCAATCGGGATCAGGGGGATGTATTCGGGGCCGCGATTAATGAAGGCATTGGCCAACCAGAACATGCCAACGAGAAAATACCCGAAGCCGAACAGAAAACCGCGCCAGAAGGCCGCACGGAGCGGTCGCGCGCGGCGGCGCGCGCCATCGACGCTCCACAGCAGGATGGCCAAGCTGGCGATCAGCAATGGCCAGATGTGAAACGGGGCCATCGCCAGGGACGATAGCGCGCCGCTGAGACCCAGCATCAGGACAAGCGGCCAGCCCGTCACCGCTGTGATCTGGCTACGCAAGCGTCCGGGCGAGTACCAAGGGCGCCGGGTCAAGACTGCTCAGCGCCTTCCCCCGGACCGGTCGAGGGATTGGTCCAGTGTGTCGCCCGCACCCGCATACGCTTGATGCGGCGTGGGTCCGCCTCCAGGACTTCGAACTCATAACCTTTCGGGTGGCGGATCACCTCGCCGCGCTCGGGAACGCGCCCGGTCAGCGTGAAAACCAGTCCGCCAAGACTGTCGACATCCTCGTCCTCGTCCGGTCCGGCGATCTCCTCACCGACGACCAGTTCGAAAGCGTCAATCTCGGCCCTAGCCTCGACATCCCAGACCCCCGGGCCGCGTGCGCGAATCGCCGGAGCGTCCTCGTCATCATGCTCGTCTTCGATATCGCCAACGATGGGCTCGATCAGATCTTCAAACGTCACCAGCCCGTCCGTACCGCCATATTCATCGACGACGAGTGCGAGGTGCATGCGCCGCCCCTGCATGCGGCGCAGAAGATCAGTGGCGCGCATCGAAGGCGGCGCAAACAATAGCGGGCGGCTGATCGCAGGCAACACCTGGCGTTCGGCCCAGCCGGCCTCGCGCTCGCCATCTTCGCCGGGCGCGAGATGAACGATCAAATCCTTGATGTGGACCACACCGATCGGGTCGTCGAGCGTCTCGCGATAGATCGGCAGACGCGAATGTGCGGCCTTGGCGAAGGCCAGCACCAGCTCGCCCAGAGGCGTTGACACCTCGACACCAATAATATCGGCGCGTGGCACCATCACATCGGCGACACGCAATTGATCGAGCGCGTCCGGATCGATCGCGAAGGTGGGCGAGGCGGCGGGCGGTTTGGCATATCCCGACGGCTTTTCCGAGGTCTTCACATCGTCCGGACCGCCGAAAATCCTCCCGAACCAGGATCGGGTATCCTCGTCAGGACTGTCTTCAACGTCGCTCATTCGGCATCCATTCCGTCATCGCCCATGTTGCGATAGGGGTCAGCAACGCCCAGCCGGGCCAATGCCCGGCGCTCGATCTCTTCCATTACCAGCGCCTCATCATCGCTTTGATGATCATAACCTTGAAGATGCAGGAATCCATGCACGATCAAATGACGAAGATGATCCGCCAAGGGCAAGGCGCGTTCATCGGCTTCGCGCATGACCACACCGAAAGCCAATGCGATATCGCCCAGATGATTGGCCGCGTGTTCAGACGCTGGAAATGACAGCACATTCGTCGGGTCCGGTTTTTGCCGGAAACGCAGATTGAGATCAGCCATCGCCGCATCGTCCGTCAACAACACTGCGACCACACCGGGCAGCGCGCCGGTGAGCTCTGCCCCCGCCGCCGCGACGGCCAGCTCGGCCAAGCGTGTCTTTCCGTCGAGACACGCCCAAGCTTCGTCCTCGACGATCAGGTCGACAGCATTCATGACAGTCGGGCCCCGCCCTTGTCCCGTAAGTCATCCTCATAAGCCGCGACAATACGGGCCACGAGATCATGGCGCACAACGTCGGCACGGGTGAAACGAATGGTCGCCACGCCCTTGGTCTCAGCGAGGATATCGAGCGCGTGCGGCAGGCCGGACGGATCGCGCGGCAGAAGATCGCACTGGCTCGGATCGCCAGTGACTGCCATGCGCGAGCCTTCCCCGAGCCGGGTCAGCACCATCTGCATCTGCGCCCGCGAGGTATTCTGGGCCTCGTCAACAATCACGAAGGCGCGATTGAGTGTGCGACCCCGCATGAAAGCAATCGGCGCGACTTCGATCCGGCCATCAGCACGCATGCGTTCGAGCTCGGCGCGCCCCAGCGTATCGGCCAGCGCGTCCCACACCGGCAAGAGATAGGGGTCGACCTTCTCATTGAGATCGCCAGGCAGGAAGCCGAGCTTCTCGCCAGCCTCGACCGCGGGACGCGTGATGATGAGCTTCTCGAATTTGCGCTGCACCAGCATGGCGGCGCCATAGGCGACGGCCAGCAGCGTCTTGCCGGTGCCGGCCGGGCCGACACCGAAGATCAAATCATAGGCCTTGTCATTCTTCAGCGCCCGGACATAGGCGCGCTGACCTTCTGTGCGCGCGATCAGGCTGGCACCGCGCGGCACGCGGATAACGCCGTCATCGGGCTGGCTCGGCAGATCGCCGCCATCGCGCATGCGCAGCGCCGCGCGCACCGTCGCCTCGTCGCAGGTCAGCCCGTGCGCCAGGCTGGCATACAGCCCCTTGAGCACACGCTTGGCATCGTCGCGGGCTTGCGGATCGCCAGCCGCGATGACGATCTGGCCACCACCCGGCGCACTCAGGCGCACACCAAGCTCTTCCTCGATCAGGATCAGAAAACGGTCGCCGGCACCGACCATGGCGCGCAGGCGTTCGACATCGTCGAAATGCAGGCCTTCGGAAACTTCGCGGCGCGGCTTGGCAGCGCGGGGCTTCGATGAGGGTTTCACTGGGGTCACGCGGCGTCACGCTCCGAACCGACCAGCCGCCCCGACAGGGAATTGCGCGACGCAGCCTCGATCTCCACGAGGCCGATTCGGCCGATCAATTCAGCCGGGCCGTCAACATGCACCGATTGGAGATAGGGGCTGCGACCGTGCAATTGCCCTTCAATCCGACCCGCCTTCTCGAACAGAACCGGCAAGGTGCGGCCGATCTGCGAGCGGTTGAAGCCGGTTTGCTGTTCATCGAGCAGGGCCTGCAAGGCATGCAAACGCTCAGTTTTCACCGTCTCGTCGATCTGGTTTGGCATCGCGGCACCCGGGGTTCCGGGGCGGCGGGAATATTTGAAGGAGAAGGCGCTGGCATAACCGATTTCGCGCACGCATTTCATCGTGTCCTCAAAATCGGCATCGGTCTCGCCCGGAAAGCCGACGATGAAATCGCCGGAAATTGCGATATCGGGCCGAACCTCGCGCATGCGCTCGATCAGGGCGGCGTATTCGGCATAGGTGTGCTGGCGGTTCATCGCTTTGAGAATCCGATCCGAACCGCTCTGAATCGGCAGGTGCAGATAGGGCATGATCTTGGTTTCGTCGCGATGGGCCGCGATCAGTGCCTCATCCATGTCGCGCGGATGACTGGTGAGGTAGCGCACGCGCTCGATGCCGCCAATCAGGGCGAGGTGGCGCAGCAGCTGACCCAGGCCCCATGGACCATCAGCCTCGCGGCCGGCCGGCGGCGCGCCGTGAAAGGCATTGACGTTCTGGCCCAGCAAAGTGATCTCGCGCACGCCCTTGGCGGCGAGACGGCGGATCTCGTCGACCAGTTGATCAACCGGGCGCGACCATTCGGCGCCGCGCGTATAGGGCACAACACAGAAGGTGCAGAATTTGTCGCACCCTTCCTGCACGGTGACGAAGGCCGAATAGCCCTCGACATGTCGCTCAACCGGCAATTGGTCGAACTTGTCCTCGACCTCGAATTCCGTGTCGAGCGCTTCGCCTCGGGCCCGGTGGGCGCGCGCGATCAGTTCAGGCAGTTTGTGATAACTTTGCGGTCCGACCACGAGATCGACCGTTGGTGCGCGGCGCATGATCTCGGCGCCCTCGGCCTGGGCGACACAGCCAGCGACGGCGATGGTCATGCCACCATGTTCGGCCTTGGCATCCTTGAAGGGGCGCAGACGTCCGAGATCGGAATACAGCTTTTCCGCCGCCTTCTCGCGGATATGGCAGGTATTGATGATGACAAGATCGGCGCCCTCGGGCGCATCCGAGGTCTCATAGCCAAGCGGCGTCAGAACGTCTTTCATCCTCTCGGAATCATAGACATTCATCTGGCAACCATAGGTCTTGATATACAGGCGTTTACGCGTCGAGCTCATCGTCACTCTGGGGCAACCGCGACCGGTCGACTTGTTGGCACTCCGGTCCATGCCGGGCAAGCCGCGCGTTATGGGCGAAACTGCCCGTCAAAGCAAGACCTGCCGCCTCATTCCACCTCGACCGGCGGCGCTTGCTTGAGGGTCGCGAAATCCTGGTGGCGCGAGGAGAGGCCGACAAGAATGGCCGCAACGGTGAGAATTGCCGCGACCAGGAAGGCCGCGCCCGGCAGATAGATCGGAGCGCCATCGGAAGTGAAATAGTGGAAAACCTGCGGCAGGGTGAGCGGGCCGATGACCATGGACAGGCTCTGCAGGCTGGACATGGCCCCCTGCAATTCGCCCTGGCTGTTGGCCGGCACCAAACGCGAGCAGATCGACTGCATCGCCGGTCCGCCAATTCCGGAAAGGGCGCCAATACTCATTACGATATAGATCATCCAGCCTTCGGTGATGAAGCCATAGCCAACATAAGCGAGGGCGGCGATCGAGAAGCCAATCGCGAAGGCGCGCCATTCGCCGATCCGCGCCACGATGATTTTGGTCAAACCGCCCTGCACGATCGCCGATGTCAGACCGACAGCCATCAGGGACAGGCCGATATCCTGCGGCGACCAGCCAAAGCGCAAAGTAGTGAAATAGGTCCACAGCGCCGGAAAGGCTGCGTGTCCGAGGAAGAACAGAGCCGCCGCAGCCAACATGGTAAACACCACGGGGTATTTGCGCATCTGCATCAACGAGCCGAACGGGTTGGCACGCTTGATATCGAACGGGCGGCGGTTCGCAACGGTCAGCGTTTCCGGCAGGATGAAATAGCCATAAAGGAAATTCAGCCCCGCCAGGCCTGCCGCTGCGAAGAAGGGATAGCGCGGGTCGATTTCGCCGAGCACACCGCCAATGGCCGGGCCAAGAATGAAGCCGAGCCCGAATGCAGCGCCCATCATGCCGAAGCGGCCGGCGCGGTCCTTCGCCTCGGTGATGTCGGCGATATAGGCATTGGCGGTGGTGTAGGTGGCGCCGAACACGCCAGACACCATCCGTCCGACAAACAGGATCGCGAAACTCGTCGCCGCGCCCATGATCAGATAATCGATCGTAAAGCCCAGCATGGCGAAGAGCAGGATATTGCGGCGGCCATAGCGGTCACTGAGGCCACCAATAATCGGCGCGCAGAGAAATTGCGTGAAGGCGAAAACGCCCATCAGCAACCCGCCCATCACCGCTGCTGTCTCAACCGGCTGGCCTGTCAGCGACATGATCAGGCGCGGCATCACCGGAATGATGATGCCGAAACCGATCATGTCGATCAAAACGGTAATGAAGATGAAAACAAAGGCATGTTTGCCGGGGGCACGTGCGCGCATGACGGCTCCTCGACCGGGGCGCCTATTCCCCGGCGCTTTTCAGCGGTACGCCGTATAACTCCATGCGATGATCGACAAGCTTATAGCCCAGCTTGCGCGCGACAGCTTCCTGCAACCGCTCGATTTCCTCATTGACGAACTCGATCACTTCACCCGATTTCAGATCGATCAGGTGATCATGGTGTTCGTCGCCCACTTCTTCATAGCGCGAACGGCCATCGCGGAAATCATGACGCTCGATAATGCCGGCATCCTCAAACAGGCGCACGGTGCGGTAGACCGTTGCGAGTGAAATGCGTGGGTCTTCAGCGACGGCGCGGCGATGAAGTTCCTCGGCATCGGGGTGGTCCTGGGAGGAGGACAGGACGCGGGCGATCACCCGGCGCTGGTCGGTCATCCGCAGGCCTTTATCGATGCAAATCTTCTCGATCTGGTCCGGCATGAGCATTCCCCTATTCGTTACGTCGATTCATAAGCGCTACACCGCTATCCTGTCTATCATTGCCGAGCGCCTTCTCAAGCACCAGCGCATCGCTGCCATCGGCATAATAGCCCCGGCGACGGCCAATTTCGCGGTAACCGACACGGGAATATAGTGCTTGGGCTGCGGTGTTGAGCGTCGAGACTTCGAGAAAAACGCGCCGGGTGCCCTGAGCCAGGGCATCAGCCTCACCGCAGGCCAGCAAATCCGCACCGACGCGCTGACCGCGCATTGCGGGCACAATCGCGATCGTCAACACCTCGGCCTCGCCAGCTGCGACGCGAAACAGCGCCATGCCGACGGCTTCATCGCCGCGACGCACCAGGAAACCGGCTGTGGTCGACATGTGCATCATCGCCGCGATCTCGCGTTCCGACCAATGCGGGGAAAAGCAGAGGGCGTGCACCTGCGCCAAGTGACCGGCTGAGTCCGGGCCGGTTTTTTCGATCCGGACGCGCCTCATGGCTCCAGCCCGCCGGGCAGTTTCGCGTCGGGCGGGCGCGCATAGAAGGGCGATGGCGGCGATAGCCCGGGATCGGCAAGCTCGGCCAGATCCAGCAGGGCCGGCAGCGTGATAGCCGTCAGACCAACGTCAACCCAACCGACGAGTTCGACCAGAGCAGCCCCGCTTCCAGCCAATTGACCGGAGGGCTCGGCCAGCGCCTCGATACGACTGGCGACATCGGGCAGCGGCAGGCGTTCGGGCGGCGTGACCGTCTGTCCGGACCAGACCTGCAAGATGACATCGCCGCGCTTGGCGTCGTGCAGAACCACGAGCGGACCCGTCACGCCCGTGCTGCGAGCCAGCACCGCCAGATTGCCGATTCCCACCGCCACAGCGCCAGTCGCGAGCGCCAGCCCGCGCGCGAAAGCGACGCCGACACGGCTACCGGCAAAGCTGCCGGGGCCGGTGGTGACGCCGATCCGAGTGAGTTGCGCCGGGGAAACACCCGCCTGTTCGAGCATTTGGGCGACCATGGGCGCGAGATATTCGGCGTGACCGCGCCCGATCACATCGGTGCGGCACAAATCCGGACGTCCCGCGACCCGCAGCGCCACGGAACACTCAGACCCGGTCGTATCGATAACCAGCAAGCTCATGCGGGCGGTTTAAATGATTTGCGCGGCCTCGTCGAAGGGCAGGCGCGGCAAACGCGGAAACAGGTTTTTCGTGGTCCCGATCCCGAGATTGATCAAAATGTCCGACTTCCAGCTTCCCATAACCGGATGACCGGCAAAGAATTCGGCATCAACGCCGGCAGGGTCGAACCCGGTCATCGGGCCCGTATCAAGCCCCAGCGCCCGTGCGGCGATCAGAAAATAGGCTGCCTGCAAAACTGAATTGCGGCGGCCATTGAGCTCCGACCCGGCGCCGGTGAACCAGTCGCGAGCGCTTGGATTGTGCGGCATCAATTGCGGGATCTTGTCGTAATATTTCTCGTCCCAAGCAAAAATCACCGTCATCGGCGCTTTCATGGTCTTGTCGAGATTGCCCGCGCTGAGGTGCGGCTTCAGCCGCGCCTTGGCTTCAGGCGATTGCAGGAAGACGAAACGTCCAGGCGAATTATTGGCACTGGTCGGGCCCATCTTCACGATGTCGTAGAGACGCCGCAGAGTTTCCTCGGGGATCGGCGTCGGCTCGAAATCATTATAGGTGCGCGCATTGAGGAAAATCTGCGCGATCGCAGCCTCATCGATAAGGGTGTTCGTGGTGGGTTTGCTGGTCACTTCGCCGGTCATGTTCGGGTCTCCGCAGACTGATTAATCGTTGCCGTGGACATAAACAGCCATGTAGCCGTTATTAATATGCCGTTTTGGAAAAAGACTTGACCCGAGAGGGAAGCAGTCGCTAGGCGACGGCCTCCACGGACTGGATCTCGGGGATGTAGTGCTTGAGCAGATTTTCGATCCCGGCCTTCAACGTCATCGTCGAGGATGGGCAGCCCGAACAGGCTCCGCGCATTTTCAGACGGACGGTGCCGCTCTCGGCGCTGAAGGAATGGAACAAAATATCGCCGCCATCCTGGGCGACTGCAGGGCGGACACGCGTATCAATCAGTTCAATGATTTCCTTGACGATCTCGGCATCGTCACCGGCATAGGCGGCGTGGCCGCTCGCCGTTTCGGCATCGCCGGTAATCGGCCGGCCTGACTGCAGCCCGTCCATAATCGCGCCCAACAGGAAGGGTTTGACGTGATCCCATTCGACACTGGCGTCCTTGGTGATCGCGATGAAATCCTCGCCGAGAAACACACCCGTCACGCCCTGGATCAAAAACAGATCGGCGGCGAGCGGCGAGGCTTCAGCCGCATCCGCGCTCTCGAATTCATGCGGCCCGTCGGGCGAAATCTCGCGGCCAGGCAGGAATTTGAGCGTATTCGGATTGGGGGTGGATTCGGTTTGAATAAACATCGGGCTTCTCCTTGCCCATCAAGTGGCGCTGAATGAGGCGCGGTGCAACCCTTACGAAAACGGGGTTATCAGGACAGGGCGTCGATTTCGGCATTGTCCATATCGCCCGGCACGACCGTAACCGGCACGGCACGGCCGTTAAACAGCCCCTTGCCCCGCGCCAGCGACATGACCAGCGGCCCCGGTCCCTCACTCGAGACCGACGCGCCGAGCACGAGAAAGGAGATCAGCGGATCACCTTCAAGCACCTCGGCCAGAACTTCGCGGCGCTCGCCCTCGCGCAAGATCAGCTCCGGCCGTTCGCCTGTGACGGCCTCGGCGTCTTCGGCCAAGGATTCCAACATCGCTTCGGCGGTCGCCTCGGCTTCGCGCTTGGCCGTTTCGGCAACGCCGATCCAGTGATTGAAATCATCGGTCTGGTAACTGGCCAGAATCACGACTATGCCGCCCAGCGTGTGGGCGCGGCGTGCAGCGAAATAGAGCGCCTTGCGGCACTCCGCGCTTTCGTCAGCGATGACGAGAAATTTTCGTTTGCGATTTGACATTGGTGATGAGTTTGGCGAGTCCAGCGGCAATCGTCCAGTAAATGGTTCCGAGGGCCTGCAATCCATGGTGACGCACGCAATGATGGAGCATCAAGATCGCCGCAATGCCGCCAGCGGCCTGCGAACCACGCAGCTCACCGCCGATGCGCTGGTGCAACAGGGCGGGCAGGACGGCCCCGCGCTGTCGATGCCCTATGCGGAGATTTGCGAAATCAGACTGAATGTTGAAATGGCCGGGCCGTCGAGCCAGGTGGTATGCCGGGTCAGCGACCGGGCTGGCCACGAGCTGGCTTTCAGCTCGATGAGCTGGGTCCGGCCCGGTGCCTATGAGCTGAAAGCCGACACCTTCCGGGCGCTGCTGATCGATCTGCACCGTGCACTCGACCCTTGGCGCAGCGAGATTCGCTTCGTCGAAGGCCCGAAACTGGGCTTCATGATCGCGCTGTTTACCGTCGGGACGCTGACCGCATCGATCTGTCTGGCCGGCTTTGCCTGGCTGTTCTTCTGGCAGGAAAACGGGGCCGGCCTGTTCTTCCTGCCCGGAGTGATTGCCGGTGCCTGGTTGATACGCCTGTTCTGGCCTCGCCCGCCCAAACCTTACGACCCGGATCGCTACGCGCTCGCCAAACCGCTGCAGCCTAGCGGGGAGGCCTCGTCAACCGAGGGGTGAGCGCCTATTCGGCGTCGGCCGGATGCCCGGGCGGCGTTGAGCGCACCTCGAACGTGACCGGCACCTCACCCGCGCGCTCAAATACCAGCACGCCGGCAACGCTGTCACCCTCGGCCACCGGGTCGAGCCCAAACACCATCAAATGACGTCCGCCAGGAACAAATAACATCGGGCCAGCCGCCAGCACGTCCTGCGGCCCAATCGCTTCCATGTGCATCATGCCGGTTTGCGAATCCATCGAAGTACCATGCATTTCAACGCGCTCGGCGCCGTCAATGCGCACCGAGACCAGACGATCGGCCGTTCCCGACTCCAGTTCGGCCGCGAAATAGGCCGCCGTCACAGTGCGGCCCTGCGGATGCGGCCGCATCCAGGCTGCGCGAACGTCGATCACAGGTGCAACCGCGTCATCGGGCAAGGCCGCCGAGGTTTCCGCGGCACCGGTTTGCGCAGAGCTGGCTACGCCATCGCCGGCGGACGTCGCATGGTCGGTCTGATCACCGCAAGCGGTCAGGGCCAAACCGGCGACCAGCGCCAACAGCCATGAGAATTTCGTCATCATGCATCTCCCGGTTCGATCGACCCAATTGGTCCTGAAACGGACGCCGTGTCAGTGCGGCCAACGGTCACGTCCGGTCATTCAGCTCCAATAGCCAATGATCTGCTTGGCTTCCTTCAACACGGGCGCTGCAACCGCCCGCGCCCGCTGCGCGCCATCGGTCAGGATGCGGTCGATCTCGGCCCGGTCTGCGACCAGTCGGCGAAATTCGTCGGAGATCGGAGCGAGATACTGGACCGCGACATCAGCGAGAGCGGGTTTGAAGACACCAAAGCCCTGGCCAGCGAACTCGGCCAATACGTCAGCCTTGCTGCGACTGGTGAGCGCGGCGTATATCCCGACCAGATTGCTGGCCTCCGGACGCGCATTCAACGCCTCAAGCGTATCGGGCAGCGGTTCGGGGTCGGTCTTGGCCTTGCGGATTTTCTTGGCGATCGTGTCGGCATCATCGTGAAGATTGATACGCGAATTGTCCGATACGTCCGATTTGGACATTTTCGACAATCCATCGCGCAGGCTCATGATGCGCGCGCCCGGCCCCTGGATCACCGGTTCGGTGATCGGGAAAATCATCTTTCCATCGCCATAATCGCGGTTAAAGCGGGCCGCGACGTCACGGCACAATTCGAGATGCTGTTTCTGGTCGTCGCCAACCGGCACATGCGTCGCCTTGTAGACCAGGATATCGGCCGCCATCAGCACCGGATAGGTGAACAGGCCCACCGAAGCGCGTTCCTTGTCCTTGCCAGCCTTGTCCTTGAACTGGGTCATGCGCTCGGCCCAACCCATGCGGGCGACGCAGTTGAAAATCCACGCCAGCTCGGCATGTTCGGGAACCGCCGATTGCGCGAAGAGCGCGCTCTTGGCCGGATCAACGCCGGCAGCGATATAGGCCGCAGCGGCAGCGCGGACCGCGCCCGGCAGTGCCTTGGGATCGTGCGGCATGGTGATCGCGTGCATGTCGACGACGCAGTAGAAACACTCCCAGCTGCCCTCATCCTGCAGGGCGACCCAGTTCTTGAGTGCCCCCAGATAATTGCCCAGATGCAGCTGACCTGTCGGCTGCATGCCGGAGAAAATGCGCTTGGGGCCGCTATAGTCGGTCGCAGTGTCACTCATGGGGCGCCTCGGGTGGAAGGAGGTTGAAAGAAGGCTGTGGTCTTAACGGCCGTTACGGCAGCGCTCAAGGGCGCTTGAGTGCGTCGCGCAGCTCGGAAATCTTCAGAGCGCCCGTCAACATCGCCGATCCGCCGAACACCAGGGCGCCCGCGCTACAGACGATCGCCAGCGCCAGCAATGGAATGCCGAAACTGTGAGCAATCAACCAGTCCGAATTGCTGTCGGCCAACGCCAGAAAGGCCGACATCAAAATCACCGCGCCGGCGATTCGCGGGATACGGTGCAACAGGCGGGCATCCGGCTGTAGCAGGCCGCGCTTGCGCAAGGTGACGGCCAGCAAAATGGCATTGACCCACCCCGCGACCGAGGTGGCAATCGCCAAACCCAGAAAGTTCAACGGTCCGAAGAACAGGATCAGGCCCAGCACCAGATTGACCGCCACGGAAACAGCGGCAAACCGCATCGGTGTCATCGTGTCCTGGCGAGCGAAAAACCCTGGCGAGAGCACTTTGATGAGGACGAAGGCCGGCAAGCCGAAAGCAAACGCGACCACAGCCTGCGACACCCGATCAGCGGCGTCAGCCGTGAAAGCGCCGTTCTGATACAGCGCAGTGACGATAAAATGCGGGATGACGGCGAGCGCCGCTGCGGCTGGCAGCGTGAGCGCCATCGAGACCTCCAGGCCGCGATTCATCACATTGGCCGCACCAGACACATCACCGGAGCGCAGCCGCCCCGACAAGGTTGGCAGCAGCACGACGCCCATCGCGATCCCAACTACGCCGAGCGGGAACTGGTACAGGCGGTCGGCATAATACAGCCAGGACCGTGCGCCTTCCTCGAGGGTCGCGATTGAGGAGGTGACGAGAATGTTGATTTGGGTCACGCCAGCCGCGACCGCGCCGGGCACACCCAGCACGATCAATCGCCGCGTATCCGGTGTCAGTCGGGGCAGACCCAAGCTCAGACGCACTCCGAGCTGGCGCACCGAGAACCAGAGCCAGGCGGTCTGCAGCACGCCGGACAGCGTGATGCCGATGCAAAGATAAAGGGCCATCTGCTCGCCACCGGCACCGGAGAAGAGCATAATGCTGATCAGCGTCAGATTGAGTAAAACCGGTGCAGCCGCCGCAGCAGCAAACTTCCCGTGCGAATTGAGAACCCCGCTCAACATCGCTGTGAGCGACATCATCAGCAGATAGGGCATGGTGATCTGCGTCAGCAGAACTGCCAGTTCGAAAGTTCGCGGATTCTCGATAAAGCCCGGCCCGAGCAAATACATCAGCCACGGCATGCCGATCTGCGCGATGATCACGAAAATCAGCATGGCGGTGAAGAGCAGTGACACCACTTGGCGCGCGAACAGCTGGGCCTCCGTCGCGCCCTCCGCCTCTAGCTTGCCGGCATAGAGTGGCACGAAGGCAGAATTGAACGCGCCCTCGGCGAAAATGCGTCGGAAAAGATTGGGAAACTGAAAGGCCGTCAAAAAGACGTCCGTCGTGGCACCGGCACCGAGTGCCGCCGCCAGCAGCACCTCCCGCACCAGTCCGAGAACGCGGCTCGCGGATGTGAAAAGGCCGACGATGGCTGACGACCGCAACAGACGCATGATTACCTCAAAACGCTGGCGCGGGCGCGGGCGATACCGCGTTCGGCGGCTTTCTCGTCGAGCGCCGTCTCGCTTTGGCTCAACACCGCCATAAGGCCGGCATGAAGACGTTCGGTCAACGCGGTATCCTCCAGCTTTTGGCCCAGATGCGTGACATAAAACACATCCGTTGCGCGTTCGCCATAACCATCAATCTGGGCGGATGTAAGGGAAAGATTCTCGTCGGCGATGACGTCGGCCAGGTCCGCCAGCAGGCTCGGCCGGTCGCGGCCGGAGGCCTCTATCACCGTGGCATGTTCGGCCAACTCATTGGAGATACTGACATGTGGCTCGACACGGAAGGCCGCGTCGCGGTGCTTCATCGGCATGATGCGCCGTCGCCGGACCGCGAATTCCCCCGTCGCGACCACTCTTAAATAAGCCACGAGCGCGTCACGCTGCGGCGTATCATGGCGGCCATAGGGCTGACCGGCCGCGTCCTGTATGTAGAAGACATCAAACACATGCCCGGAATTCGTGGTGTTGATGGTCGCGCCGACAACATCGGCGCCCATATCGGCCAGGGCCGCCGCCATATCGGCAAATACGCGCTCGCGATCGGGCGACCAGATCATCACTTCTGTCGCAGCTCGCCGCCGATCAACCCGCACCGCTGCCGCCGAAGCGCGCCCCGTCTCGAAAACATGCCGGGCGAAGGCCGCGTGCCGGAAGCGGTCTTCCTCGGAAAACGACACCCAATAGGCATCATTCAGCTCTGCCGCCCACCACTGCGCGAAAGCCGGATTGATCCGGGCCAGTCGCGGTAAAGTCCGATCGCGCGTCACCCGGGCCTTGTCGGCAAGGGTTTCTCGTGCCCGCTCCAACCCGGCACCCTCGCTCTCGAGCACCTGCTCGGTCGCCGAGTACAGATCGCGGATCAGCTGGCCTTTCCAGCCATTCCACACGCCCGGTCCAACCGCACGAATATCGACCACCGTCAGTACGGTCAGCAGACGCAGGCGTTCCACTGACCCAACGGCAGCAGCGAAATCGGCGACGGTCTGCGGATCGCTCAAATCGCGACGCTGCGCGGTATCGCTCAACAACAGGTGGGTCTGGATTAACCAGGCAACGAGTTCGGTTTCTGTCTCGTCGAGGCCGAGCCGTTTGCAGGCGGTGCGGGCCCGGATTGCGCCTTCAATGCACTGATCACCCGAGCCCTTGCCGGTGTCGTGAAGCAGCACGGCCAGATGCAGGGCGCGACGCCGGTTGATCAGCGGCAAGATGCGGGTCGTCAGAGGATGATCAAGCGGGTGTTGGCCATCTTCGATTTCGCGCAAGATCCCCAGCGCCTGCAGCGTATGCTCATCGACGGTATAGTGGTGATACATGTTGAACTGGGTTCGCGCGACGATATCGCCAAACTCCGGAATATAGCGGCCCAGCAGGCCCGCCTCGGTCATCAGACGCAAAACCGGCATCGGCGCCGGCGAGTCGAGCAGAACCGCGAAGAAGGCGCGGGCGGCGCGGGGGTCCTCGCGAAATTTGTCATCGACATGGTGCAGCGTCCGGCCAATCCGCGCGACCGCCTCCGGGTGCAAGTCCAGCCGCCGCGAGGATGCGACGTGGAAGAAGCGGATCAGATTGACCGGGTCGTCGGCAATCTGGGTCGGATTGGCGAAATCGAGACGGCCATCGCGCAGCACGAACTTGCCCAGATCCGGGTTCTCATCCGGATCCTGGCCGGGCAGAAAGCGCGCCAAACCTCGTGGTTTGGACTTCCAGGCATCCGCTTCCAGCTTGGCGCAGACCAGGCGTGTCAGGGCGCCAACATCCATCGCGGCCCGGAAATAGGCGCGCATAAAGCGTTCGACCGCGCTTTCATCCTCGCCATCTTCATACCCCATCCGGGCCGCGATTTCGGGCTGCAGATCGAAGGTCAGCCTTTCATCCTTGCCGCCAGCCAAGGCATGTAAATGAAAGCGGATCGTCCACAGCAGATCATCGGCGGCGACGTATTTGACGACATCATCGACCGAGAGCAGGCGGGTGCCGACCCAGCGCTCGAAAGCGTCAGCGCCATAGAGAAATTGCGCCAGCCAGCGCATCAGCTGCAGATCGCGCAAGGCACCCTTGCCGGATTTGATATTCGGCTCGACCGTATAGCGCGAGCGGCCGGCCTTCTCGATCCGGGCATCGCGTTCACGCAGCTTGGCCTCGACGAAGCCGGTCTTGTCGCCCGCGATCACCTCCTCGCGGAAGCGATTGGTCAGCGCACTGACCTGAGCCTCATCGCCCGCCAGATAGCGCAGGCTGAGCAGTGCTGTTCGCTCGGATGCGTTTTCGCGGGTGATTTCCAACGTCTCGTCAATCGTGCGGCACGCCCCGCCGCCGACATCGATCTTGATGTCCCACAAGGCGTAGAGCACACGCTCGAGAAAGGCGTCGGTGGCGGCGTCCCCATCGCCCGGCTTGATCAAAAGCAAATCGACGTCGGAAAAGGGCGCCAACCCTCCGGCCCCAAAGCCACCAAGAGCGCACAGCGCCACACCGCGTGAACCCTCAACATCACTCGCGGCCATGGAATCGAACAGGGCGTGCAGGCTGACGCTCATGCCATCGCTCAGCGCCTGGGCCGCCAAGGCACCGCCGCCGCCCTTGGAGAGACAGCCGACTGCTTGGGCGTGAAAGCGGTCCAGCGCGGCGCGAACGTG
The DNA here is from genome assembly GCF_963975345.1 of uncultured Maricaulis sp. Taxonomy (NCBI): domain Bacteria; kingdom Pseudomonadati; phylum Pseudomonadota; class Alphaproteobacteria; order Maricaulales; family Maricaulaceae; genus Maricaulis; species uncultured Maricaulis sp. The sequence continues at coordinate 334,951 of NZ_CAXBGE010000003.1, forward strand.
GGCCAATGCGGTTGCCCGGGCTGCCGGCGAGGCCCAGCCCTCAACCGCAATAGCCGCCGCCAGCTGGGCGCGCAGCGTCAGGGCGTTCAGCGAAGCGGGCAGTGCCGGGTGGGTCATCGGGATCTCAACCTAGTGCACCAATTGGTGCGGCGTTACTCATTCTTCATCAACGCTTTGAGCTCGTACAGGATTTCCAGCGCTTCGCGCGGCGCCAACCCGTCGGGCTCGACATCGGACAGCCGCACTTCGACCGCAGATTCCCGTGCTTCGACAACGGGTTCGGCCAGCGCAAACAGGGGTAGATCGGCCAAGGCCGCCGCCGGTGCACCTTCCGATTCGAGCCGCGCCAGAATGGTTTTGGCGCGCCGGATTGCGACTGGTGGCAAGCCAGCCCGCCGAGCGACCTCGATCCCGTAGGAGCGGTCGGCAGCGCCGGGACCGACCTCGTGCAGGAAGACCAGTTCGCCCTTCCATTCGCGCGCCTTGAGCGAGCAGTTACCGGCCGCGTCGAGATCGTCGGCGAGCCGGGTAAGTTCATGATAATGCGTGGCGAACAGGGCGCGGCACTGATTGACACCGTGCAGATGTTCCGCTGCGGCCCAAGCGATGGACAGGCCGTCGAACGTCGCGGTGCCGCGGCCAATCTCGTCGAGAATCACGAAGCTGCGGCCTGTGGCCTGGTTGAGGATCGCTGAAGCCTCAATCATTTCAGCCATGAAGGTCGAGCGGCCCCGTGCCAGATCATCCGCCGCGCCAACGCGGGAATAAAGCCGGTCGGCAATCCCGATCCGGGCGGAGCGCGCCGGGACGTAACAGCCGGCCTGGGCCAGCATCAGGATCAGGGCATTCTGCCGCAAATACGTGGACTTACCGGCCATATTCGGCCCGGTCACGAACATCAGCCGCGCTGCCGCCGCACCCGCACCATCGAGCATGCAGTCATTAGGCGTGAAACGGCCTTCGCCCGTGCGCTGCAAGGCACGTTCGACCACGGGGTGACGGCCACCGGAGACGGAGAAGACCGAACTATCCTCGACCACCGGACGGCAAGCTTCTGTTTCTATGGCCCATTCAGCGAGCCCGGCGGCAACATCAAACTCGGCCAAGGCGCGGGCAGCTTGGCGGATCAGATCGGCCAAGCCTTCGACGCGCTGGCAAAGCCCTTGAAAAACTTCGATTTCCATCGCCAGCGCACGTTCGCCGGCGCTGGAGATTCGCGATTCCAGATCGGCCAGCTCAACCGTCGAGAATCGCACGACATTCGCCATGGTCTGTCGATGGATGAAGTCCTCGCGGCCCATCAGGGCATCACCATGCTTGGCGGTGACTTCGGCGAAATACCCCAGCACGTTATTATGCCGTATTTTCAAGCCCGTAACGCCGGTCGCTTCGGCATAGGTCTGTTGCAGACCAGCGACGATACGACGCGAGGCATCGCGCAGCTTGCGGGTCTCGTCGAGCTCGGGCCGCCAATCGGGGGCGACGAAACCGCCATCGCGCGCCAGCAAAGGTGGCTCATCAAGGATAGCGCGTTCCAGATCGCTAACCAGGGCTGATAATTCCGGCTTGTCGGACAGGGACAAGGCGGCAAGATTGGCGGCGATCATCGGTGGCGGCGTGGCGAGCGGTGCGGCGTGAATGCGGGTGGCGAGGGCTTCGCCTTCTGCCAAAGCGGCCGCTAAGGCCTTGAGATCACGGGGTCCTCCGCGGCCAAGCAGGAGGCGGGACAGGGCGCGTTCCGGATCACCGGCGGATTTGAGGCGCTCGCGGGTGTCGCGGCGCAGTTCCGATGACGTTTCAAAAAAGCTTATCGCATCAAGGCGTTGTTCGATCTGAATCGCATCGGTCAAGGGCCGGGCGAGGCGTTCGGCGAGGCATCTGGCGCCGGGTGCGGTGACGGTGCGGTCGATGGCGTCGAGCAGGGAGCCGGTGCGGTTGCCGCTCAAAGTGCGTTCAATTTCAAGGCTTGCGCGGGTGGCGGGATCGACGGCGAGGACGCTGCCTTGAGCGATTTGGCGCGGTGGAGCGAGCTTGGCGGGAGCGCCGGCTTGCGACAAAGCGAGATAATCGAGAAGCGCCCCGAGAGCTGCCCGTTCAGCACGCGTAAACTCACCGTAAGCCGTCAGCTCATGCACTGCAAAGTGCGCTTTAAGCTGTCGCTCGGCTGAGGCTGCGTCGAACTTGGCGCGGGCGAGCGGTGTGACCGTCGCGCGCGGCGCCAAATCACCCGCCTCCTTGAAGCGGGTTTCCTCGACCAGAAGCTCGACCGGATTCATCGCCGCGAGCTCGGCTGCGAGATTTTCCGCAGCGACTGCCATCACCGCGAACTCCCCCGTCGAAACCTCGGCCCAGGCGATCGCGCTCTCGCCGCTGGGCAGGCGAGCCAGCGCCGCGATCCGGTTGGAGCTGCGTGGATCGAGCAAAGTGTCCTCGGTCAACGTGCCGGGCGTGACGACGCGGCGGATTGCGCGGTTGACGACGGATTTGGAACCGCGCGCCTTGGCGGCCTTGGGATCTTCGGTCTGCTCGCCGACCGCGACCTTGAAACCGGCCTTGATCAGGCGCGCCAGATAGGCTTCCGATGCGGCGGCGGGAACACCGCACATCTGGATCGGCTCGCCCTGGTGTTCGCCGCGCTTGGTCAGGGCGATATCGAGTGCGGCGGAAGCGCGCACGGCATCGTCGAAGAAGAGCTCGTAAAAATCGCCCATGCGATAGAACAACAATGCATCGCCAGGCGCCTGCGCGCGCAGTGCGAGGTATTGCGCCATCATGGGCGTGGCGCCCTCGGGGTCGGGAAATTGCCGATTGGCCGGAACCGGCATCTGGGTCATCGCATTCATTGTGACGGTCCGTGACGAGGTTTCGCCTTGCGTGCAAGGGGGCGAAGCGGCTAGAGGCCTAGTTCTATGGGAAAATCCCGCGCGGGCAAGGATGGCAGTGATGAGCGACAGAATCAGCAAGGTCGATGACGAAGAAGCCCTGGCCTTTCACCGCGAGCCCACCCCCGGCAAAATCGCCATGGCTGCAACCAAACCGATGGCCACCCAGCGCGATCTGTCCCTCGCCTACAGCCCCGGTGTTGCGGCCCCGGTCAAGGCCATCGCGGCCGATCCGGACAAGGTTTACGACTATACCTCCAAGGGCAATATGGTCGCCGTCATCACCAATGGTACCGCGATTTTGGGCCTCGGCAATCTGGGCGCCATGGCGTCAAAACCGGTGATGGAAGGCAAGGCGGTCCTGTTCAAACGCTTCGCCGATATCGATGCGATCGATATCGAGGTCGAGGAAGAAGATGGCGAGGCTTTCGTCGAGTGCGTCCGCCGCTTCGGCAATACGTTCGGCGGCATCAATCTGGAAGACATCAAGGCGCCGGAAAGCTTCATCATCGAAGAGCGGCTGCGCGAATTGCTCGATATCCCCGTCTTCCATGACGACCAGCACGGCACAGCGATCATTTCCGCCGCCGGCATCATCAATGCCTGCGAGATCACCGGCCGCCGCATCGCCGACCTGAAAGTCGTCGTCAATGGCGCCGGCGCGGCCGGGATTGCGGTGCTCAGCCTGCTCAAATCGATGGGCGTCGATCCGAAGAACGCCATTTTGTGCGACAGCAAGGGCATCATCCACACCGGCCGCACCGATCTCAATCAGTGGAAAACCGCCCATGCGGTCGAGACCGACAAACGCACCCTGACAGAAGCGCTGATGGGCGCCGATTGCGTCCTCGGCCTGTCGGTGGCCGGCGCGCTGACTGGCGAAATGGTCAAGTCAATGGCCGCCAATCCGATCATTTTCGCGATGGCCAATCCGGACCCGGAAATCACCCCGGAAGAGGTTGAAGCGGTGCGCGACGACGCGATCATGGCGACGGGCCGCTCCGATTATCCCAACCAGGTCAATAACGTGTTGGGCTTTCCCTATATTTTCCGCGGCGCCCTCGATGTCCGCGCCCGCACCATCAATGAAGAGATGAAGATCGCCGCCGCCCATGCCATCGCGGCTTTGGCCAAGGAAGACGTGCCCGACGAGGTCGCCGCCGCCTATCATGGCGCGCGCCCGAAATTCGGTCGCGGCTATATCATCCCCTCGCCGTTTGATCCGCGCCTGATTTCCTATGTCCCGCCCTATGTCGCGCAAGCGGCGATGGATAGCGGCGTCGCGCGCAAGCCGATTGCCGACATGGCTGCCTATCGCGCCTCGCTGGCCCGCCGGCTCGACCCGACCGCCGCGCTGTTGCAGCGCATCCAGGGCGCGGTGATGGGCCAGGGCCGCCGCATCGTCTTCGCCGAGGGCGAGGAGCCGGCCGTAATCCGCGCCGCCTTCGCGTTTCAGAGCCAGGAGCTCGGCAAGGCGATCCTGGTTGGCCGCGAAGACATTACCCGCGCCAATATGCGCCTGGTCGGCGTGCCGGAAGATTCCATCCAGATCGTCAATGCCCGCATGTCGGACCGCAATTCAGACTATGCCGATTTCCTCTACAAGCGCCTGCAACGGCAGGGCTATCTCAGCCGCGACGTGCAGCGCCTCGTCAATAATGACCGCAATGTCTTCTCCGCCTGCATGGTCAAATTTGGTGATGCCGACGGCATCGTCACCGGCACGACGCGCAGCTATGACGCCGCCCTGCGCGATGTGAAACTCGTGCTCGATACGGCGCCGGGCCAGCGCGTGATCGGCCTGTCGATAGCACTGGCGAAGAACCGCACCCTGTTCATCGCCGACACCAATGTCACCGAATTCCCCGATAGCGAGGCCCTGGCCGATATCGCGATGGAAGCCGCCTCCGCCGCCAAAGGCTTCGGTTTCACCCCGCGCGTCGCCTTCCTGTCCTATTCCACCTTCGGCAACCCCGCCGGCCAACGCTCTGACAAGCTGCAAGCCGCCGTCGACATCCTCGATGCCCGCGGTGCCGATTTCGAATACGAGGGCGAGATGAATGTCGACGTCGCCCTCGACCCCTCACACCGCTTCCTCTACCCCTTCTCGCGCCTCTCCGGCCCGGCCAATGTCCTGGTCATGCCGGCGATCCACTCCGCCTCAATCTCCACCAAACTCCTGCGCGTCGGCGGCGGCGCCAATGTGATCGGCCCAATGCTTTTGGGCTTCGAACACCCGGTCCAGATCGCCCGGCTCGGCGCTTCGGTGAGCGAAATCACGACGCTGGCCGCGCTGGCCGCTTATGATCCGGAGAAGCATGAGGTTGAGGGAGTTTTGGGGGAGTAACGCGCTGGGGACACAGTATACTGTGTCCCCTCACGCAGGTTGGCCCGTCCCTCACCCCTAAAATCCTCTAATTTTGTCATCAAGTCAGTTGCGGGAGTGCCAGATTGGCATCTCGGACGCGGGCATTTGCGATGACGAGGACTTTGCGGGCGACGGCTGTCA